>NZ_MAUD01000286.1 GCF_001700515.1 Streptomyces lushanensis | reverse complement strand
GACCGGCCCGGGCCGGTCAGCGTCCGCGTGAGGCGATCATGGCGATCGTGATCAGCCCCAGCACCACCCATCCGAACCAGAGCCACCCGTTGCTGCCGAGCACCGCGGTGTAGCCCGTCACCAGGACCAGCGCACCGACGGTCACCACACCCATGGTCTTCGTGGATCCGGACATCTGGTCCTCCTCCGGGCCGGGGCCGTGACGCCCATCGTCGCCCGCGACAAGCGTTTCGCGCTACTGGCTCCGGGCCCGGAGCGAGGCGAGATACGCGTTGTACTCCGCCAGCTCCTTGTCACCGTCGCGGTCGGCGGCCCGGTCGGAACGCTTCGCCTCCCGCTGTTCCGAGCGGTACCACTGGTAGACCAGCGCGACCAGCACCAGCACCGAAGGGATCTCGCTGAAGGCCCAGGCGATCCCGCCCGCCGCGTTCTGGTCGCTCAGCACGTCGATCCCGAGCGAGACCGGGGGATCGCGGTACGCGGCGACCATCGGCTCGCTCGCCATCATCAGCGCGATCCCGAAGAAGGCGTGGAAGGGCATCCCGGCGAAGAGTTCCAGCATCCGCATCAGATGGCCGGGCCGGTGCGGGCCCGGGTCGATGCCCATGATCGGCCAGAAGAAGATCAGCCCGACCGCGAGGAAGTGCACCATCATCGCGACATGCCCGGTCCTGGAACCCATCAGGAAGTCGAAGAGGGGGGTGAAGTACAGCCCGTACAGGCTGGCGATGAAGAGCGGGATGGTGAACGCGGGGTGTGTGACGATCCGTACGTAGCGGCTGTGCAGCACGACGAGCAGCAGCTCGCGCGGGCCCTTGCGACCACGGCCCGCGACCGGCAGCGCGCGCAGCGCCAGTGTCACCGGAGCGCCGAGCAGCAGCAGGATCGGCGAGACCATGCTGATCACCATGTGCTGGACCATGTGCACACTGAACATGACCATGCCGTAGTCGTTGAGCCCGGTGCACATCACCAGCGCCACGGTCAGCACACCGAGGACGAACGCGACGGTACGGCCGACGGGCCAGGCGTCACCGCGTCGGCGCAGCCGCAGCACGCCCCCGCCGTACAGTGCCAGCGCCAGCAGGCATCCGACCAGGAAGAAGAGATCCGGGGAGTACTCCAGGGCCCGTCCCAGCGTGAACGGCGGCAGATCCATGGTCGTGCCGTGCCCGCTGTGATCCATCCGTGTGCTCCCGTGGGACGTGACCGCTCACTCCGGCCGGATTCGCGCCGGTTGTCCGCACCAGCCTAGAACCGCCCCCGGCCGCGACGGCGACCGGGGGCGGTTCCGGTGGCGACGGGCGCCCCGGGTGCTCGTCGGGCGGGGCCGGGGGCCGGTCAGAGCACGCACTCCGCCTCGGCGTACCGCTCCGCGGGCACCGTCTTGAGCGTCTCCACGGCCTCGCCCAGCGGCACCATGACGATGTCCGTGCCGCGCAGCGCCGTCAGCATCCCGAACTCGCCGCGGTGCGCGGCCTCCACGGCGTGCCAGCCGAAGCGTGTCGCCAGGACCCTGTCGTACGCGGTGGGAGTGCCACCGCGCTGGACATGGCCCAGTATCACCGGCCTGGCCTCCTTGCCGAGCCGCTCCTCCAGCTCGATGGAGAGCTGCCGGGCCACGCCCGCGAACCGCTCGTGGCCGTAGACGTCCTTGCCGCCCTCGTCGAACTCCATCGAGCCCTCGCGCGGCTTCGCGCCCTCCGCGACCACCACGATCGCGAACCGCTTGCCCGCCGAGAAGCGCTTGCCGACCAGCGCGGTCAGCTCACCGATGTCGAAGGGCCGCTCGGGCACGACGATGGCATGGGCACCGGCCGCCATTCCGGAGTGCAGTGCGATCCAGCCGGTGTGCCGGCCCATGACCTCGACGATCAGTACCCGCTGATGGGACTCCGCGGTGGTCTTCAGCCGGTCGAGCGCCTCCGTCGCGACACCGACGGCCGTGTCGAAACCGAAGGTCACATCGGTCGCGGAGATGTCGTTGTCGATGGTCTTCGGTACGCCGACGATCGGCAGTCCGGCCTCCGAGAGCAGATGGGCGGCCTTGAGCGTGCCCTCGCCGCCGATCGGGATGATCGCGTCGAGACCGAGCTCCGCCACATGGCCCCGGGCCCGCTCCACACCGTCCCGCAGATGCGCGGGCTGGACCCGGGAAGAGCCGAGTATCGTGCCGCCGCGCGCCAGGATTCCGGCGACCGCGTCCAGGTCGAGCTTGCGGTAGTCGCACTCCAGAAGGCCCTTCCAGCCGTCGTGGAATCCGATCACCTCGTCGCCGTGGTCGACGACGGCGCGGTGCACGACGGACCTGATCACGGCGTTGAGGCCGGGGCAGTCGCCGCCTGAGGTGAGCACACCAATTCGCATTGCCCGGGATACCTTTGCAACGTGGGCCGACGGCCGGACCCCATCGTCCGGACAGATCCCATTCACCCTACCGGCGGGCGGCGGCGTGACCGAAACCCACGTCCGACTGCTGGACACACGTCCGTACGGTCCCCATGCCCGGATGCACGGCCCCACCGCCCCGGCCCCGGGGGAACCGGGGCCCGGGCGGTACACGGACCGGAAGGGGAACGGAGCCGGTCAGGAGGGCTGGACCGCCGCCGCCACGCGCTCGGCGCGCAGCGCCTCGTACCAGCGGTCGTCCGTCGGCGGCAGCGCGTTCACATCCAGGGCCAGCTTCAGCAGCAGATCCGCGATCTGCGGATTGCGGGCCATCACGGGGCCGTGCATGTACGTACCGAACACGGTGTCGTTGTACGCGCCCTCCGTGCCGTCACCCGTGCCGTTGCCGCGGCCGAGCCTGGTCCGCGCGAACGGCCGCGCCGTCGGGCCCAGATGGGTGATGCCCTGGTGGTTCTCGAATCCCGTGAGCTGCGGCAGATTCAGCCGCGGATCGATGTCGGCCAGCACGTCGCCGACACACCGCTCGCCCTCGCCGCGGGTGGAGACCACATCGAGCAGCCCGAGCCCGGCCTCGCGCTCGCCCAGGTCGTTGATGAACTCATGGCCCAGGATCTGGTAGCCCGCGCAGACCGAGAACACGATGGCGCCGTTGGAGACGGCCCGGCTGAGCCCGCCGTCACGGCGCAGCCGCTCCGCGGCCAGCCGCTGCGGCCTGTCCTCGCCGCCGCCGATCAGATAGATGTCGCCGGAGGTCGGCACGGGCTGGTCGCTGCGTACGTCCACCCGAGTGACGTTCAGACCGCGCTGGCGCGCCCGGCGCTCCACCACCAGAGCGTTTCCCTGGTCCCCGTAGGTACTCAGCAGATCGGGGTAGATCCACACCAGCCGGAGGCTGTTGTCGCTCATTCTCCCTCGTCCTTCGGATGTCCGTGAGGTCGTATATCCCGACATGGAGTCAGTTACCCACCCGTCTGCGCAGATCCTGGAACGATGTGTAGTTGGCGATGGCTTCGATACGGCCGGGCGGTGCCATCCGCACGGCCTCGTCGGGCGTCTCGCAGACCCGGAAGTCCAGGCCCGCGACCTCAAGGCGCACAGCGAGGTCCAGCTTGCGGTCGCCGATGACGAAGATCGGATGGCCGGCGAGCCGGGTGTAGTCGACGTCCCACAGCCAGGAGGTGTCCGTACCGTCGGCGCCACGGGCGTTGACGGCGAGGATGACCGGTGTCGGCGGCGGGTCGATCAGCGAGAACGTCTCCAGCCAGCCCGCGGGGTTCTTGGCGAGCAGCAGCCGCAGATCGCGGCCGAGGAAGGACACCACGTCGTACCGGCCGGCCACGGCCTGCACCTGGTACATACGCTCCAGCGCCACCTGGGGCGGCACCCCGAAGGTGGCCGCGACGGCGGCGGACGTGGCCGCGTTCGCCTTGTTGGCGCGTCCCGGGAGCTGGAGATGGATCGGCCAGGCGGAGCCGTGCGGATCGAGGACATGGTCCCCGTGGAGCGCCCAGCTCGGGGACGGCCGGCGGAAGCCGCACTCACCGCAGAACCAGTCGTCGCCGGGGCGCTGCATCACACCGCCGCAGGCGGGGCAGGACCAGGCGTCGTCCTTCCACTCCTGTCCCGCGGCCACCCAGACCACATTGGGGGAGGAGGAGGCGGCCCAGACGATCAGCGGGTCGTCGGCGTTGGCGACGACGACGGCCTTCGTACCGGCGAGGCCCTCACGCCAGGTCTCGGCCAGCATCCGGGTCTCGGCGGCGCGGTCGAGCTGGTCGCGGGAGAGATTGAGCAGCGCGATCGCCTTGGGCGTGGTGTCCCGCGCCACACCGGCGAGATACTTCTCGTCGACCTCGATCACGCCGTACTTGGCGTCGGAGCCGCCCGCGAGGGCCGAGGTGATACCGGCCGGCATGTTGGCGCCGAGCGCGTTGGAGACCACGGGCCCCGCCGCCCGCAGGGCCTCGGCGATCAGCCTGGTCGTGGTGGTCTTGCCGTTCGTCGCCGACACGAGGATGACGTCGAGGTGCTGCGCGAGCCGACCCAGCAGATCGGGGTCGAGTCTGAGCGCCACCTTGCCGCCGATCACCGATCCGCTGCCGCGGCCGGCGGCGCGCGACACCGCCGCAGCGGCCTTGCCCGCCGTCACGGCCAGCTTGGCCCGTGGCGTCAGCGGGTCCGTGTTGCCTGCCATCGTCCTTGATCCTCCTTGCGTCGGTCCGGGGTCAGCCTATCGAGATCCGGCCAAGGGCCCGAACCGCGGCACCGGGCGGGAAGGCGGAGGTCACCGTGACCGTACCCTGACCGCCATGCGAAACCGTTCGATCCCCGGCAGCGCCGGTCGGGTACGCGCCTTGAGAATGCTGGGCGATCCGGTGCTGCACGCCTCCTGCGAGCCTGTCACGGACTTCGGCCCGGCGCTGTCGGAGCTCGTCGAGGACCTGTTCGCGACGATGTACGCCGCTCGGGGGGTCGGGCTCGCGGCGAACCAGATCGGCGTGCCGCTCCAGGTGTTCGTGTACGACTGCCCGGACGACGAGGACGTCCGCCATCTCGGACACCTCGTCAATCCGAGGCTGACCCGGGCGGACGAGATCGTTCTGCGGGGGCCCGAGGGCTGTCTCTCGCTGCCGGGCATCGAGGCGGGGACGGAGCGCTATGACCACGCCGTGGTGGAGGGCATGGACCGGCACGGTGAACCGCTGCGGATCGAGGGCACGGGCTTCTTCGCGCGCTGTCTCCAGCACGAGTGCGACCATCTGGACGGGACGGTCTACCCGGACCGGCTCACCGGCCGGCGCCGCTCCCGGGTGCTGCGCGCCGCGCGCCGCGCGCCCTGGTCCACCGCCGCGGCGGTGGACCCGTACGTCTGAGGGAGCGTTCAGAACCCGGGTCCGCCTTCGCGGTCGTCCACCGAGGCCAGCCGGCCCCACAGCAGGTCCGCCAGACTCCGTACCAACTGCTCGCGTGAGCAGGGCCGTTCACCGAGCCACCAGTCACCGGCCGCGTGCATCATCCCGACGATGCCATGGCCCCAGACGCGGGAGAGCTGCTCGCTGTCCGGGCCGAGGTCGACCCGCTCCTCGATGACCTTGGCCAGCTCCTCGCCGAGACGGCGCAGCAGCGGAGCCGAGTGGCGGCCCACGTCGAAGCCCTGCTCGGGAAGCTGGGTGTCCTCGGCGGGATGCATCAGGAACCGGTAGACCTGCGGGCGCGCCTCGATGGCGGCGAGGTAGGTGTCGAGCGTGGCCTCGACACGCCGGCGGCGCTCGGCGGGCGCGTCGAGCGCGGTCCGCAGGGCGTCGAGCAGCGCGTCGGTGTGGCGCTTGGCGAGCGCGCGGTACAGCCCGCCCTTGTCGCCGAAGTGACGGTAGAGAATGGGCTTGGTGATGCCTGCCTCGGCGGCGATGGCGTTCATCGAGGCGTGCGGGCCGTCCCTCAGCACGACACGGTCGGCGGCCTCCAGCAACTGGCGTCTGCGCTGTCGCGCCGAACGCTGCTGTTCGGCCTGCTGTGTGGTCTCCATTGCTGATGTCTCCCCGCCCATGCGATTGCCTGACGCACCGGCAACGTAACACCCTGGGCGGGATCAATGCTGATCAGGCCGTGGCCGGTTGACATTTTCTACCTACGGGTAACAGACTGATGTTACCGTGGGTAACGCATGTGGGCGACACATGTGTGTGAACGACACGGTGGTGACGCAGTGCTGGAGGGGAACCATGGCCGGGTTCACGTGTGAACTCAATGACGACCAGAGGCAGGTCCGTGACTGGCTGCACGGTTTCGCCGCCGATGTCATCCGTCCCGCCGCCGCGGAGTGGGACGAGCGCGAGGAGACTCCCTGGCCGGTCATCCAGGAGGCCGCCAGGATCGGGGTCTACTCCCTCGACTTCTACGCCCAGCAGTTCTTCGACCCCACGGGCCTCGGCATCCCGCTGACCATGGAGGAACTGTTCTGGGGCGACGCGGGCATCGCGCTGTCGATCGTCGGTACGGGCCTGGCGGCCGTCGGTGTCCTCGCCAACGGCACCGACGAGCAGATCGGAACCTGGATTCCGCAGATGTACGGCGACACGGAAGAGGTGAGGGTCGCCGCCTTCTGCTCGTCGGAGCCCGACGCCGGCTCGGACGTCGGCGCCATGCGCACCCGCGCGGTGTACGACGAGGCGAAGGACGAGTGGGTGCTGAACGGCACCAAGACCTGGGCGACCAACGGCGGTATCGCCCATGTCCATGTCGTGGTCGCCGTCGTCGACCCGGAGCTGGGCGCGAAGGGCCATGCGTCCTTCATCGTCCCGCCGGCCACGCCCGGTCTCTTCCAGGGCCAGAAGTTCAAGAAGCACGGCATCCGCGCCTCCCACACCGCCGAGGTCGTCCTGGAGGACGTCCGGGTCCCCGGGCACTGTCTGCTCGGGGGCAGGGAGAAGCTGGACGAGCGGCTCGCGCGGGCCCGTGAGCGGGCGAGGGCGGCGGCGGACGGCGAGCGGGTGAAGAACGCGGCCATGGCCACCTTCGAGGCCTCACGGCCCGCGGTCGGCGCGATGGCGGTGGGCACGGCCCGCGCCGCGTACGAGGTCGCGCTCGACTACGCGAGGACGCGCAGCCAGTTCGGCCGCCCGATCATCGACAACCAGGGTGTGGCCTTCCAGCTGGCCGACATGCGGACCAGGATCGACGCGTCCCGGCTGCTGGTGTGGCGGGCCTCCTGGATGGCGGCCACCGGCAGGCCGTTCACCTCCGCCGAGGGTTCGATGTCCAAGCTGTACGCCAGTGAGACGGCGAAGCAGGTCACGGCCCAGGCCGTGCAGATACTCGGCGGCAACGGCTTCACCCGCGAGTATCCGGTGGAGCGTATGCACCGCGACGCCGCGATCTACACCATCTTCGAGGGCACGAGCGAGATCCAGCGCCTGGTGATCGCCCGCACCCTGTCGGGCATGCCGATCCGCTGAGTGTCCCCGCGGATTCGCGGTGGCGCTCTCCCGTACGGAGTGCCAGGGGTTGTGCCGCGACACCACGACGGTGGCGGTCGAGCGGGCCGGACACCGCGGTCGGCGCAGTGCCGCAGCGAGGGTCCGCCGGATTTCGGTGATATCGAACGTGTGGGCGAGTACTCGGTCCGGGGGCCCGCGAAACCTCCAGAACGGCAGGAAGCCGCCGGACACGACGCACCGTGAAGGCCCCCGCCCCCCGGAACGACTCCGGAGCGGGGGCCTTCGACGTGCACGCGGGCCACGGTCCGTGTCAGAGACGTGACAGATCGCGCGGTATCTCCTCCCGCAGGATCTCCGCCTCCTTCTCCGTCCGCTCGTACTGCGACAGCGCCAGCCCCATCCCGAAGAACGTGGGGGCCCACTCGCCCACGAAGATCCCCCATCGGTCGGCCCGGTCAAGACCGCCGACCGGCTCGTACTTCATGGACCCCGCCCATGAGGCGATCGCGAGGCCGATCGACACGACACCCGCCGTGTACATGTGCTCGCTGCGCAGGCCCTTCTCGTGCAGCATCTTGATCATGATGGCTCCCGGGTTGACGTGAACTCACTCGTCACTCCACCGTCACCCCGGCCGCCGCCGACCGCATCCCGGCACGACGGGGCCCCCACCGTGACGGCGGGGGCCCCGGCACACGCGGGTCAGCCGGGAAGCTGGGCCTCGATCGCCGCGACGACCTCGGGGGCCTCCGGCTCCGTACGCGGCCGGATCCGGGCGACCACCTCACCCTGGGGAGAGAGCAGGAACTTCTCGAAGTTCCACTGGACGTCGCCCGCCTCGCCCTCGGCGTCCGCCGCCTTCGTCAGCTCCGCGTACAGCGGATGCCTGGACTCCCCGTTCACATCCGTCTTCTCCAGCAGCGGGAAGGTGACACCGTACGTCGCCGAGCAGAAGGTCTGGATCTCCTCGGCGGTGCCGGGCTCCTGCCCCGCGAACTGGTTGCTGGGGACACCGAGGACGGTGAAGCCCCGCTCGCCGTACTGCTTCTGGAGCCGCTCCAGACCGGCGTACTGCGGGGTGAGGCCGCACTTGGACGCGACATTCACCAGGAGCACGGCCTTGCCCTCGTAGGCGGCCAGGGAAGTGGATTCACCCGTGAGGGTGCGCAGCGGGATGTCGTACAGAGTCATCAAGGTCTCCTCGGTCTCCGGCGTTCTCGCCTCATTGTGGACCCGCCGTCCCGAGCCGACGGAAGAGGCCCTCCTGCACCACCGAGACCAGCAGCCGGCCCTCACGGTCGTAGATCCGTCCGCGCGCCAGCCCACGGCCGCCCGTCGCGATCGGCGACTCCTGGTCGTACAGGAACCACTCGTCCGCGCGGAAGGGACGGTGGAACCACATGGCGTGGTCCAGCGACGCCATGTCGAAGCCCCGCGGCCCCCAGAGCGGCTCGACCGGGATCCGTACCGCGTCCAGCAGCGTCATGTCGCTCGCGTACGTCAACGCGCAGGTGTGGACCAGCGGATCGTCGCCCAGCGGTCCCACGGCGCGCATCCACACCGCGCTGCGCGGATCCGACTTCTCGACCTCCGCCCGGGTCCAGCGCAGCCGCTCCACATATCTGATGTCGAAGGGCTGGCGCCGGGCCATCCGCTCCAGCGACTGCGGCAGCCGGCCCAGATGCGCCCGTACCTCCTCGCTGAGCGTCGGCAGCGTCTCCGGATCGGGGAACTCCAGCCTCGGCGGGAGCTGATGCTCGAAGTCGGCCTCCTCGGGGCGGTGGAAGGAGGCCGTCAGATGGAAGATCGTGCGGCCCTGCTGGACGGCGGTGACCCGGCGGGTGGTGAACGACCTTCCGTCCCTCGTCCGTTCGACCTGGTAGACGATCGGCACACCCGGGCGGCCCGGCCGCAGGAAGTACGCGTGCAGCGAGTGCACCGGCCGGTCCCCGTCGGTGGTACGGCCCGCCGCCACCAGGGCCTGGCCCGCCACCTGGCCGCCGAAGACCCGTTGCAGGGACTCGTCGGGGCTGAGCCCGCGGAAGATGTCGACCTCGATCCGCTCCAGATCGAGCAGATCGACCAGCCGCTCGGCGGGATTCGTCATGGTGCGCTGTACTCCCGTTCTCGCATGACCGTTCTCGCGCCCATTCTCGGCGCTCGGCGCGCGTCAGAGCTGTCCGACGGACGTGACACGTACCACGGCCAGGCCCTCCTCGTCGGAGGCCGCCAGATCGACCTCCGCGCCGATGCCCCAGTCGTGGTCGCCGTTGGGGTCGGCGAAGGTCTGGCGGACCCGCCACAGACCGTGCGCCGGGTCCTCCTCGATGGCGAGCAGCTTGGGCCCGCGGGCATCGGGCCCGGTGCCGAGCTCGTCGTACTCGTCCCAGTACGCGTCCATCGCCTCGCCCCAGGCGTCCGCGTCCCATCCCGACTCGCCGTCCAGCTCGCCCAGTTCGCCGATCCTGTCCAGGGCGGCCAGTTCCACACGGCGGAACATCGCGTTGCGTACGAGGACCCGGAAGGCGCGGGCGTTCGCCGTGACCGGTCTGACCTGATCCGCCTTCTCCTGTGCCTGTTCGGCCGTCTCGATCTCCGGATTGGCGAGCTGTTCCCACTCGTCGAGCAGACTGGAGTCGACCTGGCGCACCATCTCACCGAGCCACGCGGTGAGATCCTCCAGGTCCTCCGACTTCAGATCGTCCGGAATGGTGTGCTCCAGCGCCTTGTACGCGCCCGCCAGATAGCGCAGCACAATGCCCTCGGTCCTCGCCAGCTCGTAGAACGAGGTGAACTCGGTGAAGGACAGCGCCCGTTCGTACATGTCCCGGATCACCGACTTGGGCGAGACGGGATGGTCGCCCACCCAAGGATGGCTCTTGCGGTAGGTGTTGTAGGCGTGGACGAGCAGCTCTTCGAGAGGCTTGGGGTACGACACGTCCTGGAGCCGCTCCATCCGCTCCTCGTACTCGACCCCGTCCGCCTTCATCGCGGCCACCGCCTCGCCGCGCGCCTTGTTCTGCTGGGCCGCGAGGATCTGCCGCGGATCGTCCAGCGTGGACTCGACGACGGAGACCATGTCCAGCGCGTACGACGGGGATTCGGGGTCCAGCAGCTCGAACGAGGCCAGCGCGAAGGTCGACAGCGGCTGGTTGAGCGCGAAGTCCTGCTGGAGATCGACGGTGAGCCGGACGATACGGCCCTCCGCGTCCGGCGTCGCCAGCCGCTCCACGACCGCGCCGTCCAGCAGCGAGCGGTAGATGGCGATGGCCCGCCGGATGTGCCGGAGCTGCTGTCTGCGCGGCTCGTGGTTGTCCTCCAGCAGCCTGCGCATCGCCTCGAAGGCATTGCCCGGCCGTGCGATCACCGACAGCAGCATGGTGTGCGTGACCCGGAAGCGCGAGGTCAGCGGCTCGGGATCGGAACCGATGAGCTTCTCGAACGTGGTCTCCGACCAGGCGACAAAGCCCTCGGGGGCCTTCTTCCGCACCACCTTGCGGCGCTTCTTGGGATCGTCGCCCGCCTTGGCGAGCGCCTTCTCGTTCTCCACGACATGCTCGGGCGCCTGGGCCACGACCAGGCCCGCCGTATCGAATCCCGCGCGGCCCGCCCGGCCCGCGATCTGGTGGAACTCCCGGGCGCGCAGGGTACGGACACGGCTGCCGTCGTACTTGGTGAGCGCGGTGAACAGCACCGTACGGATCGGGACGTTGACGCCGACACCGAGCGTGTCCGTACCGCAGATGACCTTCAGCAGACCGGCCTGCGCGAGCTTCTCCACCAGCCGCCGGTACTTGGGCAGCATGCCCGCGTGGTGCACACCGATGCCATGGCGCACATAACGCGAGAGATTGCGGCCGAACTTGGTGGTGAAGCGGAAGTTGCCGATCAGATCGGCGATCCTGTCCTTCTCCTCACGCGTGCACATGTTGATGCTCATCAGCGACTGCGCCCGCTCGACGGCGGCGGCCTGGGTGAAGTGCACGATGTAGACCGGCGCCTGCTTGGTCTCCAGCAGCTCGGTCAGCGTCTCGGTGATCGGCGTGAGCCGGTACTCGTACGACAGCGGGACCGGGCGGGTCGCGGACCGTACGACGGAGGTGGGCCGGCCCGTGCGGCGGGTCAGGTCCTCCTCGAAGCGTGAGACGTCACCGAGGGTCGCCGACATCAGGACGAACTGGGCCTGCGGCAGCTCCAGGATGGGGATCTGCCAGGCCCAGCCGCGGTCCGGCTCGGCGTAGAAGTGGAACTCGTCCATCACGACCTGGCCGATGTCCGCGTACTTGCCGTCGCGCAGCGCGATCGAGGCCAGCACCTCGGCGGTGCAGCAGATCACCGGCGCGTCGGCGTTGACGGAGGCGTCGCCGGTCAGCATGCCGACGTTCTCCGTACCGAAGAGTTTGCACAGGTCGAAGAACTTCTCGGAGACCAGTGCCTTGATCGGCGCGGTGTAGAAGGTGACCTTGTCCTGGGCCAGTGCCGTGAAGTGCGCACCCGCCGCGACCAGGCTCTTTCCGGAGCCGGTGGGCGTGGACAGGATGACGTTCGCGCCGGAGACCACCTCGATCAGCGCCTCCTCCTGCGCCGGATAGAGCGTGATGCCCTGGCCTTCGGCCCAGGAGGAGAAGGCCTCGAAGAGGGCATCGGGGTCGGCGTCCGGCGGGAGCTGATCGATAAGGGTCACGCCCCCATCTTGCCTGTCTTCCCGCCGGATACGGGAACCGGCCGGGGAAGCGAAGATCACGGACGGTACCCTGGCCTGTCAACTGGGCCCCGGCACACGGGGCTTCATCACAACTGCACTGGGGCGGGTACGGGCATGATGGGACCGGCACACTCTCTGTCGGGAGCGGCGGCCTGGCTGGGGGTGGGCGCGGCGGCGGCTGCCGCGGGCCACGGGATGCCCTGGCCGGTCCTGGTGGTCGGCGCGCTGATCTGCGCGGGTGCCGCGCTCGCTCCGGATCTGGACCACAAGGCCGCGACGATCTCCCGGGCGTTCGGCCCGGTGTCGCGGACGCTCTGCGAGATCGTGGACAAGCTCTCGTACGCCGTCTACAAGGCGACGAGGAAGCCCGGCGATCCGCGCAGGAGCGGCGGCCACCGCACGCTGACCCATACCTGGCTCTGGGCGGTGCTGACCGGGGCCGGCGCCTCGGCGCTGGCGTACGCGGGCGGCCGCTGGGCGGTGCTCGCGATCCTGTTCGTGCATCTCGTGCTCGCCGTGGAGGGCCTGCTGTGGCGGGCCGCACGGGTCTCCAGCGATGTGCTCGTCTGGCTGCTCGGCGCCACCAGCGCCTGGCTCCTGGCGGACGTCCTGGACAGGCCCGGCAACGGCGCCGACTGGCTGTTCACGGCGCCGGGACAGGAGTACCTCTGGCTGGGCCTGCCGATCGTCCTGGGCGCTCTGGTGCACGACATCGGGGACGCGCTGACGGTGTCGGGCTGCCCGATCCTGTGGCCCATACCGCTGGGCCGCAAGCGCTGGTACCCGATAGGCCCGCCGAAGGCAATGCGCTTCCGTGCCGGAAGCTGGGTGGAGCTGAAGGTGCTGATGCCGGCGTTCATGGTGCTGGGCGGAGTCGGCGCGGCGGCGGCGCTCGGGGTCATATAGCGGCGCTCGGGGGCATGGAGGGCCGGGCGGAAGCGGGGCCCGCGGCCCCGGGCGTCCGGCACTCCACGTACCGGACGCCCCGCCCGAACGCCCCCGGGGGTGTCAGCCGTGCCAGGAGCGCCACAGCGCCGCGTACGCGCCGTCCGCCGCCACCAGTTCGTCATGGCTGCCCAGCTCGCTGATCCGGCCCTCCTCGACCACCGCGATCACATCCGCGTCGTGCGCGGTGTGCAGCCGGTGGGCGATCGCCACGACCGTACGGCCGTCCAGGACCTTCGCCAGCGAGCGCTCCAGATGCCGGGCCGCCCTCGGGTCCAGCAGCGAGGTCGCCTCGTCGAGCACCAGGGTGTGCGGGTCCGCGAGCACCAGCCTGGCCAGGGCGATCTGCTGGGCCTGCGCCGGAGTCAGCGCCGTACCGCCGGAGCCGACCGTGGTGTCCAGACCGTCGTCCAGCGCCCGCGCCCAGCCGTCCGCGTCGACCGCCCCGAGGGCCGCCCACAGCTCGGCGTCCGCCGCGCCCGTACGGGCCAGCAGCAGATTGTCGCGCAGCGAGCCCACGAACACATGGTGCTCCTGGTTGACCAGGGCGACCTGCTCCCGCACCCGCTCGGCCGGCATCCGGGACAGCTCCGCTCCGCCGAGGGTGATGTGCCCTCGCCGCGGAGCGTAGATGCCCGCGAGCAGCCGGCCCAGTGTCGACTTCCCGGCACCCGAGGGGCCGACCAGGGCGAGCCTGGTGCCGGGGCTGACGTCCAGCGTCACCCGGTGCAGCACGTCGACGCCCTCGCGGTAGCCGAAGTGGACCTCGTCGGCGCTGACGTCCCGGCCGTCCGGCACGACCGACGCGTCGCCCGCGTCCGGCTCGATCTCCCGTACTCCGACGAGCCGCGCGATGGACACCTGGGCGACCTGGAGCTCGTCGTACCAGCGCAGGATCAGACCCACCGGTTCCACCAGCATCTGGGCGAAGAGCGCGCCCGTCGTGAGCTGCCCGACCGAGATCCAGCCCTGGAGGACGAAGGTGCCGCCCAGCACCAGCACGGCCAGGAAGATCGTCGTATGGGTGAGATTGATGACCGGGAACAGCACCGACCGCAGCCACAGCGTGTACCGCTCCCACGCCGTCCACTCCTTGATCCGCTGCTCCGACAGCGCCACCCGGCGCCCGCCGAGGCGGTGGGCCTCCACGGTCCGGCCGGCGTCGACGGTCTCGGCGAGCATGGCCGCGACGGCCGCGTATCCCGCGGCCTCCGAGCGGTACGCCGAGGGCGCGCGCCGGAAGTACCAGCGGCAGCCGACGACCAGCAGCGGCAGCGCCACCAGCACCGCGAGCGCCAGCGGCGGCGCGGTGACGGCCAGCGCGCCGATCAGGAGCCCGACCCACACCACACCGATCGCGAGCTGCGGCACGGCCTCGCGCATGGCGTTCGCCAGCCGGTCGATGTCGGTGGTGATGCGCGAGAGCAGATCGCCGGTGCCCGCGCGCTCCAGCACACCGGGCGGCAGCCCGACGGCCCTGACGAGGAAGTCCTCGCGCAGATCCGCGAGCATCTCCTCGCCGAGCATCGCGCCGCGCAGCCGTACCAGCCGGGTGAACACGGTCTGGATCACCAGCGCGACGGCGAACACCGCCACCGTGCGCTCCAGACGCAGCTCACGCGCTCCGTCCGCCAGATCCTCGACGATGCCGCCCAGCAGATAGGGGCCGACCATCGAGGCGATCACCGATACGGCGTTGACGGTGACCAGCAGGATGAACGCCTTGCGGTGCCGGCTCAGCAGCCGGCTCACATAGGCCCGTACGGTCGCCGGGGTCCCTACCGGCAGGGTCGCCGCGGACTCCGGGGCCGCCGGGTCGTACGCCGGTGGCGCCACGCCGATCATGCTGATTCCTCGATCTCTTCCCTGGCCCGCGGTGACGCCGGCTCCATGACATGGTCCCGCTCCACGCGGTGTTCCCGCGCGGTGTGCGCCCGTCCCTGTTCCTGTTCGGTCTCCCGGGTGACGACCGCCCGGTAGGCGGCATCGCTCCGCACCAGCTCGCGGTGGACGCCCATCGCCGCGACCTCGCCCTCATGGACGAAGACCACCCGGTCCGCGTGGTCCAGCAGCAGCGGCGAGGAGGCGAACACCACGGTCGTTCGGCCGGCCCGCAACTGCTTGACCCCCTGGGCGATCCGGGCCTCCGTGTGCGAGTCCACGGCGGACGTCGGCTCGTCGAGCACCAGCACCTCCGGGTCGGTCACCAGCGAACGGGCCAGCGCCAGCCGCTGGCGCTGGCCGCCGGAGAGCGAACGGCCGCGCTCGGTGATCCTGGACCGCATCGGGTCACCGCTGCCGTCCACCGACGCCTGCGCGAGCGCGTCGAGCACATCCGCGCACTGGGCGGCGGTGAGCGCCTTCTCCGGATCGACCGCGCCGGAGGC
Source organism: Streptomyces lushanensis (assembly GCF_001700515.1). GTDB lineage: Bacteria > Actinomycetota > Actinomycetes > Streptomycetales > Streptomycetaceae > Streptomyces > Streptomyces lushanensis. Next base: position 7,532 of record NZ_MAUD01000286.1, on the reverse strand, counting down.
CGGGATGTCCAGCAGCTCCGTGAGCGTGCCGGACAGCAGCACCGGGTCCTTGTCCTGTACGAGCACGCAGGCCCGCGCCGAGTCCAGCGGGAGATCGTCCAGCGCCACGCCGCCGAGCAGCACGGAAGGGCTCTTCTCCTCCTCGGTCGCATGGCCCCCGAGCCGCTCGGCGAGCCGTCCGGCCGCGTCCGGATCGCCGCAGACCACGACGGTCAGCAGCCCGGCAGGGGCGAGCAGCCCGGTGGCGGGGTCGTACAGATCGCCGGTCGGCCTGGCGTCTTCGAGACCGCCGCGCTCGTCCTCGTACGCCGTCCGCGCCAGCGAGAGCACGCGCGCCGCACGTTTGGCGGAGGGCCGGGAGAAGGAGTACGCCATGGCGATCTCCTCGAAGTGCCGCAGCGGGAAGAGCAGCAACGTCACCGCGCTGTAGACGGTGACCAGACCGCCGACCTCGATCCGTCCGTCCAGCGCGAGCCGGGCTCCGTACCAGATGACGGACATCAGCATCAGGCCCGGCAGCAGCACCTGGATCGCCGAGATCAGCGACCACATGCGCGCGCTGCGGACGGCGGCCTTGCGCACCTCCTGCGACGCGGCGCGGTAGCGGCCGAGGAACAGCTCCTCACCGCCGATGCCGCGCAGTACGCGCAGCCCCGCGACGGTGTCCGAGGCCAGTTCGGTGGCCTTGCCGGCCTTCTCGCGCTGGATGTCGGCACGCTGGGTGGCACGGGGGAGCAGCGGCAGTACGGCGAGGGCGAGCACCGGCACGCCGAGGGCGACCAGTGTGCCGAGCTCCGGCAGATACAGCACCAGGCCCAGGCAGATCAGCGCGATCGCGATGGCGGCGGCCAGGAAGCGGGAGAGCGCCTCCACGAACCAGCCGATCTTCTCCACGTCGGCGGTGGAGACGGCGACGACCTCACCGGCGGCCACCTGGCGGGTCAGCGCGGAGCCCAGCTCGGCGGTCTTGTGGGCCAGCAGCTGCTGAAGACGCGCGGCGGCGGTGATCCAGTTGGTCACGGCGGAGCGGTGCAGCATGGTGTCGCCGACGACGATGGCGGCGCCGAACAGCGCGATGAGGCCGCCGGCGAGCGCGAGCCGGCCACCGGATCGGTCGACGACGGCCTGCACGGCGAGCCCGGCGCCCACCGAGAGACCGCCGATACCGGTGAAGTGCACCAGCCCCCAGGCGAGGGCCTTGAGCTGGCCGCCGAGCTGTTTGCGTCCGAGCCACAGCAGGAACCGGGGGCCTGACCGAGCGTCGGGGATCCCGGGATCGGGATAGGGAAGGTCGCGAATCTGCATGATGTCCCATGACTCGTGGAGTGGCCCAAACCGTGCAAGGTTCGCCTTGGGGGAGGGCCAGGGGCAACGGGTTTTCCGCGTGGAGCACCAGATCGAGCCAGCGGCCACCGCATGCTCGGGACGGCCGTCGGCCGAACGGGTGCGTTCGGCCGACGGCCGAACAGGTGTGGCTCAGCAGTGGCGGTGACGGCCTCCGTCGACCAGTGTCGACAGCAGTCCGCCGAGCACCTCGCGCTGATCCGCGCTGAGAGGCGCGAGGATGTCCTCCGCCGCGGCCCGCCGCGCCACACGCAGCGACCGCAGCGTGGCCCGGCCGCTGTCGGTCAGCTCGATACGGATCACCCTGCGGTTGGTCGGATCGGGCGCGCGCCGGACCCAGCCGCTCGCCTCCAGACCGTCGACGAGGGTGGTCACGGCCCGGGGCACCACTTCGAGACGCTCGGCCAGATCGGCCATCCGCGGCGGCTGCTCGTAATACGCGACCGTACGGAGCAGCCGCGCCTGCGCGGGGGTGATGCCGATCGGCTCCATCTGCCGCTTCTGGACGCGCTGGAGCCGACGGGTCAGCCGCAGCAACTGCTCGGCCAGCATGCCGTCGGCGTCGGGGGTGCTCATACGGGAACAATATCAGGACCCCGTTCATTGTGTACATAGGTAACAGTGAGCTAAGCTCTGAAGCCGAGCCCGGAGTCCGGGGCCGGGCTCGCAGACGTGTCCGACCCGCGCTTCCACGGAAGCCCTCCCGTCCCTCGAAGGAGCCCATGAAACCCGAGGTATCCACATGGACACCCCCGCCCCGTCCGGACCGACCGGACCGCTCGGGGCAGCCGGAGCAGCCCGCCCAGCTCCGGCGCATCTTCGGTCTCTTCCGTCCCTACCGCGGCCGGCTCGCGATCGTGGGGCTGCTGGTCGGCGCCTCGTCGCTGGTCTCGGTCGCCTCGCCCTTCCTGCTCCGCGAGATCCTCGACACGGCGATCCCGCAGGGCCGCACCGGGCTGCTCAGCCTGCTCGCCCTCGGCATGATCGCCACCGCGGTCGTCAACAGCGTCTTCGGCGTGCTCCAGACACTGATCTCCACGACGGTCGGCCAGCGGGTCATGCACGATCTGCGCACCGGCGTCTACAGCCAGCTCCAGCGCATGCCGCTCGCCTTCTTCACCAGGACGAGGACCGGCGAGGTCCAGTCCCGTATCGCCAACGACATCGGCGGCATGCAGGCGACCGTCACCTCGACCGCGACCTCGCTGGTCTCCAATCTCACGGCCGTCGTCGCCTCGGTCGTCGCGATGCTCGCCCTGGACTGGCGGCTGACCGCGGTCTCGCTGCTCCTGCTGCCGCTGTTCGTCTGGATGAGCCGTATCGTCGGGCGCGAGCGCAAGAAGATCACCACGGACCGCCAGCGCCAGATGGCCACGATGGCGGCCACCATCACCGAGTCGCTCTCGGTGAGCGGCATTCTGCTCGGCCGCACGATGGGGCGTGCCGACTCGCTGACCAAGTCCTTCGCCGACGAGTCCGAGCGGCTGGTCGATCTGGAGGTCCGGTCGAACATGGCCGGGCGCTGGCGCATGTCCACCATCGGGATCGTCATGGCCGCCATGCCCGCCGTCATCTACTGGGCAGCGGGTTTCGCGATGGGCGCCGGTGGCACCGCCGTCTCCATCGGTACGCTCGTCGCCTTCGTCTCGCTCCAGCAGGGCCTGTTCCGCCCGGCTGTGAGTCTGCTCTCCACCGGGGTGCAGATGCAGACCTCACTCGCCCTGTTCCAGCGGATCTTCGAGTATCTGGACCTGCCGGTCGACATCACCGAGCCCGAGCGGCCGGTCAGGATCGACACGGTCCGCGGTGAGGTGCGGTTCGACGGGGTCGACTTCAGCTATGACGACAAGGGCGACACAGCCGGGCAGGCGACGCTCCGGGGAATCGACCTGACCGTTCCCTCCGGCGGCAGCCTCGCCGTGGTCGGACCCACCGGCTCGGGCAAGTCGACGCTCAGCTATCTCGTACCCCGGCTGTACGACGTGACCGGCGGCCGGGTCCTGCTCGACGGTGTCGATGTGCGCGAGCTGGACTTCGACACACTCGCCCGCGCTGTCGGTGTGGTCTCCCAGGAGACCTATCTCTTCCATGCCTCCGTCGCCGAGAATCTGCGTTTCGCCAAGCCGACGGCCACGGACGAGGAGATGGAGACGGCGGCCAGGGCCGCGCAGATCCATGACCACATCGTCTCGCTCCCCGACGGCTACGACACCCTGGTGGGCGAGCGCGGATACCGGTTCTCCGGAGGGGAGAAGCAGCGGCTCGCGATCGCCCGCACGATTCTGCGCGACCCGCCGGTGCTGATCCTGGACGAGGCGACCAGCGCGCTGGACACCCGTACCGAACGCGCGGTGCAGCAGGCCATCGACGCGCTCTCACGGGGCCGTACGACGATCACCATCGCGCACCGGCTCTCCACCGTCCGGGACGCCGACCAGATCGTCGTACTCGACAAGGGCCGGGTCGCCGAGCGGGGCACTCATGACGAGCTGCTCCGGCAGGACGGGCGCTATGCCGCCCTGGTCCGCAGGGACAGCCTGCCGGGACACGCCGACGAACTGGCTCCCGTCACCACCTGAGCGCGCTCGTCACCCTGCCGCGTTCCCGGCACGGACGCGGCAGCGCCTCGGCTCCCGTGGCGCCCGCGCGTCCGCGGATCACCCCCGTACGTATGCCATCCGTGTCGCCGCACCTCAGGTACCGGGATCGGTGATCACTCCGGGTTACCGTGCCCATATGATGAACGAGCCTCCGGGGGCGAGACCCGGTCGCAGACTCCGTCTGACCCGCCGTGGCCGGCTGGTCCTGCTGGTGGCCACCACCCTCGCCGTCGGGGCGGCGGTGCTGGTGCCCGTACTCCTGATGGGCGGGGAGAGCGGCGACAAGAAGACCTCCACACTGGTCATCACGGAAGGGCGACGCGCCTCCCAGGTGTACGCGTCCGTCGACAAGGCCCTCGAACTGCCGATGGGCACCACCAGGAACGCGGCGACCGCCGCGCGGCTCAGGCTGCCGGAGGCGGCCAAGGGCAACCCCGAGGGCTATCTCTTCCCGGCCACCTATCCCATCAATTCCTCGACCACTCCGGCCGGTCTGCTCAGCTACATGGTCAACACCGCCAACCACAAGTTCACGGGCGACCAGATCACCGCCGGTTCCGAGCGCAACGGTATGACGGTGTACCAGTCGGTGACCATCGCCAGCATCGTGCAGGCCGAGGCCGATACACCGACCGATATGGCGAAGGTCTCCAGGGTCGTGCACAACCGGCTCGCCCTGGGCATGCCGCTCCAGATGGACTCGACCCTCAACTACGCGCTCAACCGCAACACGCTCGACACCACACACGCCGACACGAAGATCGACAGCCCGTACAACACCTATCAGCGCAAGGGGCTGCCCCCGACACCGATCGGGAACCCGGGCGAGGAGGCGATGAACGCGGCGCTCAACCCGTCACGCGGCGAGTGGCTGTACTTCGTCACGGTGGCGGAGGGAGACACCCGCTTCACCAACAACTACTCCGAGCACCAGCAGAACGTGGAGGAGTTCAACCAGAACCGTGCCGACGCGAACGGCAAGGGCGACGGGGACGGCTGAGACCGGCTCTGTTCGGGGTTCAGACCGCCGGCGCCGGCGCACGCTCCAGCAGCCGCTTGATGTCCCGTACCGCCGACCGGCCGGCACGGTTGGCGCCGATGGTGGAAGCGGAGGGGCCGTATCCGACGAGATGGACGCGTTCGTCCCGTACCGCGCGCGTCTCCTCGACCCGGATGCCGCCGCCCGGCTCCCGCAGCCGCAGCGGTGCGAGATGGTCGACGGCGGCGCGGAAGCCGGTCGCCCAGAGGATCACATCGGCCGCCACCGTCCGCCCGTCGTCCCAGGCGGCACCGGTCGGGGTGATCCGGTCGAACATCGGCAGCCGGTCGAGCACGCCTTCCTCGCGCGCCCGGACGATCGCCTCGTTCAGCGGCAGCCCGGTCACCGAGACCACGCTCAGCGGCGGCAGCCCTTGGCGTACCCGCTCCTCGACGAGCGCGACGGCGGCCCGTCCCTGCTCCTCGCCGAACGGACCCTCGCGGAAGACGGGCGGACGCCGGGTCACCCAGGTCGTGCCCGCCGCCACCTTCGTGATCTCCATCAGATGCTGGGTGCCCGAGGCCCCGCCGCCCACCACGATCACCCGCAGTCCGGCGAACTCCTCGGGGCCCGGATAGTCCGCCGTGTGCAACTGGCGTCCCAGAAAGGTCTCCTGACCCCGATAGCGCGGCCAGAACGGACGGTCCCAGGTCCCGGTGGCGTTGATCAGCGCACGGGCCGACCAGTTCCCCTCGGAGGTCTCCACCAGCAGCCGGCCGCCGACGCCCTCGCGCACGGCCGTGACATCGACGGGCCGGTGGACCCGGAGGCCGAAGCGCCGCTCGTACGCGGTGAAGTAGTCGCCGATCACCTCGGAGGAGGCACGGTCGTCATCGGCGGGCCCGCTGATCAGCTCCATACCGGGGAGCGCGTGCATTCCGTGGACCTTGCCGTAGGTCAACGAGGGCCAGCGGAACTGCCAGGCGCCGCCCGGCCGCGGGGCATGGTCGAGGACGACGAATCCACGGTCCGGTTCGAATCCGGCCCGCCGCAGATGGTAGGCGCCGGACAGCCCCGCCTGTCCGGCGCCCACGACCACCACGTCGATGTCCCGCACCCCGTGCCGTACCCCGAAGTCGTTCACGATTCTACGAACAGTGTCCGATCCGGGAATCTTCCCCGCTCACCTCGAGGCGCCGGTCCTCTCAGCGGCCCCCGGCGAGCAGCAGGGGCGCGCCTCCGGGCGCGGACGCCGTACGGCCGTTCGCCGCGGGCACGCCCGGCAGCGGAGGGGCCGGGATCCGGGCCAGCAGTCCTCGGCCCGCCAGCTCCGGCGTCACGCCCTCGCCGAACCAGTACGCCTCCTCCAGATGCGGGTAGCCGGAGAGCACGAAGTGCTCGATCCCCAGCTCGTGGTATTCCTCGATCCGGTCGGCGACATCGGCGTGGCTGCCCACCAGCGCGGTGCCCGCGCCGCCCCGGACCAGCCCGACCCCCGCCCAGAGATTGGGTGAGATCTCCAGCCGGTCACGGGAACCGCCGTGCAGGGCGAGCATCCGCTGCTGGCCCACCGACTCGCTCCTGCCCAGCGCCTGCTGGGCCGCCGCGACCGTCCCGGGATCCAGATCGGCCAGCAGCCGGTCCGCCGTCGCCCAGGCCTCCTTCGCGGAGTCCCGCGAGATGGTGTGCAGCCGGATGCCGAACCGGACCGTACGGCCGCGCTCCTCGGCCAGCCCCCGGATCCAGTCGATCTTCTCCTTCACCTGGGCCGGCGGCTCGCCCCAGGTCAGATAGACATCCACGTGCTCGGCGGCGACGGGCCCGGCCGCGGCCGACGAACCGCCGAAGAAGATCTCGGGCAGTGGGTCGGGCGGCAGCGCGGTGAGCCCGCCCTCCACCTGGTAGTGCTCTCCGTCGAAGTCGTACGGACGTCCGCCCCAGACGCCTCGGATCACCGACAGGAACTCCGCCGTCCTGGCGTAGCGGCTGTCGTGGTCGAGATGGTCGCCGAAGCGCCGCTGCTCGGTCGAGTCTCCGCCGGTCACCACATTGAGCAGCAGCCTGCCACGGGTGACACGCTGATAGGTGGCCGCCATCTGGGCCGCCAGCACCGGCGAGATCAGCCCCGGCCGGAAGGCCACCAGGAACTTCAGCCGCTCCGTCTGCTGTGCGAGCGCCACAGTCGTCAGCCAGGAGTCCTCGCACCAGGTGCCCGTCGGTGTCAGCACCGCCTCGAATCCGAGCTGTTCGGCCGCCTTGGCGATCTGCGCGAGATATTCGATGTCGGGCGCCCTGACTCCGCTCACCGGAGTGATCCTGGAGCGCCTGATACCGCCGTCGGTGTAGGCGTGGCGGTCCACGAGCGTACGTCCGTCGCCGCCGGTCGGCAGGAACCAGTGCAGATGGATGCTCATCGGGAAGATGCCTTTCCGTATGCGTGGCCGCGCGCCGGCGAGGTCGACGGCGGCAGGTCCTTGTTGAAGCGGTCGTCCACGTAGTCGGCGATGTCGAACCGGCGCGGGATGAGTTTCAGATCGGCGAAGGTGTCGGCGATGACCTGCTCGGACTCGACGGCGGCCTTGTCCAGGGCGACCGGCACCCGGGTGCCG
>NZ_MAUD01000285.1 GCF_001700515.1 Streptomyces lushanensis | reverse complement strand
GCATTTCCCTTCGATCCTGCTGTCTTGCGTCTCCGACTTTACCAGACTCATTCGGCGTCTTCCGCCTCTTGAATTCCAGCGACCTTTGGATTGGTCTTTTGCCTTTCGGCTTCCGCTACTTTAACCGAATCCCCGCCCGGCTCATAATCGAGCCGTCGGGCTTGAATTTCGGCATGCCGAAATCGAACCCGTCAGGGTTGATCGTCAGTAGTGGGTGGCCGCTTTGGGGGCTGCTGAACAGCAGGACCCGTGTCAAGCGGCTCGGGCTACGTTAGGCGGATGAACGGTACGAGTCAAGTTCAGCGGCGTCGGGGTACATGGGCCCGATAGGGGCTCACCGAAGGGTCGTCCGCGATCCAGAAGCGCCATGGATGGACCGCGCCGTCGCCGCCCACACCGGTGCGGGGGCCGCTGCGGACCTGGTCAGTCGGTACCGGGGTGCCGGCCAGCATCGCCAGCGGTGCGTCGGGGCCCGCGCAGACGTCCGTGCCGTTGAGGGCGCGGTCGACATCGAGTGCGGTGGCCAGACGGGCCGGCCCTTTGGCCAGTTCTCTGTGATGCCGGGCCGAGAATCGACGGGTATGTGCCAGCTCCGCGCCCACCTGGATCTCGCCGGCGCGGAGCAGGACTCCGCTCGCCGTACCCTCCGGGCCGCACACCAGGTTGAGGCAGTGCCACATCCCGTAGGTGAAGTAGACGTACGCATGACCGGGCGGGCCGAACATCACTCCGTTGCGGGCCGTCCGGCCGCGGAAGGCGTGGGACCCCGGGTCGATCTCGCCCGCGTACGCCTCGACTTCGGTCAGCCGGAGCTCGATCGGGCCGTCGTCCGTGGTGCGTACCAGCGTTCGGCCGAGGAGATCGGGCGCGACCTCCAGGACCGGGCGGTCGAAGAAGTCCCTGGGAAGCGGCATACGGTCGGGGCTCTCCATGGCGTATGAGCCTACCGGGGAACCGACTACGGTCGGAGCGCGTATGTAGGGGTCAGGATCTAGAAGGAGTGAACATGGGCTTCAAGAAGCTGCTCGCGAGCCTCGGCGCCGGTGGTGCGTCCGTCGAGACGGAGCTGACCGAGCTGAACGTCGTGCCTGGCGGCGTCGTCCAGGGCGAGGTGCGGCTCCAGGGCGGTTCCGTCAACCAGCAGATCCAAGGGGTCTCCGTCGGTCTTCAGGCGCGTGTCGAGGTCGAGGGGAACGACCAGGAGCTCAAGCAGGACATCGAGTTCACCAAGCAGTCCATCGGCGGCGCCTTCGAGGTTCAGGCCGGAGCGGTCCATGTGGTGCCGTTCGGACTTGAGATCCCGTGGGAGACCCCGATCACGACGATCGACGGCCAGCAGCTCCGCGGGATGAACATCGGCGTGACCACGGAGCTCGCGATCGCCCGGGCGCTGGACTCCAGCGACCTCGACCCGATCAACGTCCACCCGCTGCCTGCGCAGCAGGCCCTCCTGGACGCCTTCATCCAGCTCGGGTTCCGCTTCAAGGCCGCGGACATGGAGCGTGGTCACATCCGCGGGACGCGCCAGCGGCTGCCGTTCTACCAGGAGATCGAGTTCTTCGCGCCGCAGCAGTACCGCGGGCTCAACCAGGTCGAGCTGACCTTCGTCGCGGACGACCGTGAGATGGACGTCATCCTGGAGATGGACAAGAAGCCGGGGCTCTTCACCGAGGGCAGCGACTCGTTCCGGTCGTTCCAGGTCGGTCTCGACGACTTCCACGGCACCGACTGGGCCGCCTATCTCAACCAGTGGCTCGCCGAGGTGGGTGGCCGTCGTAACTGGTTCTGATCACGGCCTTTAGGCTCGGCGTCGCAGGGCAGATCCGTCGGCACACCGGCCGGCGGGACAGCCGATTCGGAGGTTCAGACGTTGACCGAGGGCAAGAGGGCTCCGCTCCCCCATGACTTCCATCCGCAGGTGCCGTCCTTCACCGTGGTGAGCGACGACGTCGCGCCCGGCGCGGTGCTCAAGGACGCACAGGTCCACGCGGCCGGGAACACCTCGCCGCAGTTGCGCTGGGAGGGCTTCCCGGCGGAGACCAAGAGCTTCGCCGTGACCTGTTTCGATCCCGACGCGCCCACCGGCAGCGGGTTCTGGCACTGGGTGCTCTTCGACATTCCGGCGTCCGTGACCGAGCTGCCTGCGGGTGCGGGCAGCGGTTCGTTCGACGGACTGCCCGAGGGCGCCGTGCACGCCCGGAGCGACTACGGGTCGAAGGACTTCGGGGGCGCGGCGCCGCCCGCCGGGGATCCGGCGCATCGGTATGTGTTCACGGTGTACGCGGTGGACACCGAGAAACTGGGGCCCGACAGTGACGCCTCGCCCGCGTTCGTCGGTTTCAATCTGCGGTTCCACGCGCTTGCCCGTGCGCAGCTCATCGGCGAGTACGCGGCTCCGGCGGAGAGCTGACCGTTTTCCTTTTGTTTGCCCTGCCCTGGTCTTGGAGAGACCAGGGCAGGGCACTTTTTATTGTGTTGTCCCCCTCGGCGTGCCCGGCCAGAGTTGATCCCAGCCCGCCAGGCGGCGGGCCGGCACACGGGAGGTGGGCGGGATGCGGGACACGCTGGTACTGAATGCGAGCTTCGAGCCGCTGTCGACGGTGACACTCAACCGTGCGGTGGTGCTGGTGCTCCAGGACAAGGCCGTTGTCGAGCAGGCTCATCCCGGTCTCCGTGTCCGTGCCGCCGCCGTGGAGCTTCCGGTGCCCCGGGTGATCAGGCTCTGCCGCTATGTGCGGGTGCCCTTTCGAAGACAGGCCCCGTGGTCGAGGCGGGGCGTTCTGGTACGGGACCAGCATCGCTGCGCGTACTGCGGCCGACGCGCGACGACGGTGGACCATGTGGTGCCGAGGTCCCGGGGTGGCACGGACAGCTGGCTGAATACGGTCGCCTCCTGCGCCGAGGACAACCATCGCAAGGCCGACCGTACGCCGGAGCAGGCGGGGATGCCGCTGCTGCACGAGCCGTTCGTACCGTCCCCGGCGGACGCGATGCTGCTGTCGCTGCGGGCGGGTGAGCGTTCGGAGCTGCCGCAGTGGCTGATGGGCGTGCGGTCCGCCGCATGACGGAACCGTACGGCCGTGGCGGACATACGGCCCGACCGGCCTGCCCGGCCTGCCCGGCCCGACCGTCCCAGGACATCTACGACAAGAGCCCGCCCGCGGTCCGGGGGCGGGCTCTTGTCGTTCGTCCGCCCCGGTGTCAGCCGTACCGGCGGATCAGGAGCTGTGCGATGGCGACCGCGCCGACCACCACGATCAGCGCGCGCAGCGCGACCGGTGGCAGCCGTCGCCCGACCTTGGCGCCGAGCTGGCCGCCCAGGGCGGAGCCGACGGCGATGAGCACGACGGCCGTCCAGTCGAAGTGGGCGACGAAGAGGAAGTAGAGCGCGGCGACGCTGTTGACGACGGCGGCGAGGACGTTCTTGACGGCGTTGAGGCGTTGCAGCCTGTCGTCGAGCAGCATGCCCATCAGGGAGAGATAGATGATCCCCTGGGCCGCGGTGAAGTAGCCGCCGTAGACGCTGGCGAGGAGGAGTCCGGCGAACAGCAGCGGGCCGCCGTCCGGGCGGGCGTCGGTGCCTCTGCGCCGGCGGCGGGCCTGGACGGCCCTGGTGAGCCGGGGCTGGAGGATCACCAGGGCGAGGGCGATGGTGACCAGGACGGGCACGATCGTCTCGAAGGCCGTCGAGGGCAGGACGAGCAGCAGTGTCGCTCCGGTGAGACCGCCGATGAGCGCGGCGGCGCTCAGCCGGAGCACACGGCGGCGCTGGCCGGTGAGCTCGGCGCGGTAGCCGATGGCTCCGCTGACCGACCCCGGTATGAGTCCGAGGGCGTTGGAGACGGTGGCGGTGACCGGTGGGAGGCCGGTCGCCAGCAGGACGGGAAAGGTGATCAGGGTGCCGGAGCCGACGATGGTGTTGATCGTTCCGGCACTGATGCCCGCCACGAAGACGGCGAGCATCTCCCAGATGGTCACAGTGTGCTGCCCTTCGGTGATCGGTGCAAGATGCACCGATCATGCACGAAGGGTCGGACGGGTCAGTCCAGCGGGGGGTCCTGTCGGCGCTCCTTGCCGGTGTCGAAGCCGGGGACGCCGCCGCCGAGGTTGCCGAAGGCGCCGCTGAGTCCCTTGAGGGCGTCGCCGATCTCGCTGGGCACGATCCAGAGTTTGTTCGCGTCTCCCTCGGCGATCTTGGGGAGCATCTGGAGGTACTGGTACGAGAGCAGCTTCTGGTCCGGGTCGCCCGCGTGGATCGACTCGAAGACCGTACGGATCGCCTGGGCCTCGCCCTCGGCGCGCAGGGCCGCGGCCTTGGCCTCGCCCTCCGCGCGCAGGATCGCGGACTGCTTCTCGCCCTCCGCGGTGAGGATCTGCGACTGGCGGATGCCCTCGGCGGTCAGGATCGCGGCGCGCTTGTCACGGTCGGCGCGCATCTGCTTCTCCATCGAGTCCTGGATGGAGGTGGGCGGTTCGATGGCCTTCAGCTCGACGCGGTTGACGCGGATGCCCCACTTGCCGGTGGCCTCGTCAAGGACGCCACGCAGGGCCGCGTTGATCTCCTCGCGGGAGGTGAGCGTCCGCTCCAGGTCCATGCCACCGATGATGTTGCGCAGGGTGGTGACGGTGAGCTGTTCGATCGCCTGGATGTAGCTGGCGACTTCATAGGTCGCCGCGCGGGCGTCGGTCACCTGGTAGTAGATGACGGTGTCGATGTTGACGACCAGGTTGTCCTGTGTGATCACCGGCTGCGGCGGGAACGGGACGACCTGCTCGCGGAGGTCGATCCGGTTACGGATCGAGTCGATGAACGGGACCACGATGTTCAGTCCCGCGTTGAGAGTTCGGGTGTAGCGGCCGAACCGCTCCACGATGGCGGCGCTTGCCTGCGGGATGACCTGGATCGTTCTGACCAGGGCGATGAATACAAGCACCACCAGGATGACCAGAACGATGATGATTGATGGCATCGCGTATCTCGGGCCCTTCGCTGCCGGATGTTCTGATGATCGAGTTTCTCAGACCAGGAGCGTGCATGGGGAGCGTTCCACAGGGTTGGCTCACATCACCACGGCTGTCGCTCCGTCGATTTCGACCACATCGACCTGCTGGCCGGGTTCGAACGACATGTCGGCGTCGAGGGTGCGCGCCGACCAGACCTCACCGGCGAGCTTGATCCGGCCGCCTCGGCCGTCGACACGTTCGAGGACGGTGGCCTGACGGCCCCTCAGCGCGTCGATTCCGGTGGCCGCTCCGGGATTCGAGCCGCGTTGCCGGCTCGCGACACGGCGGACCACCGCGATGAGCGCGACGGACACCACGGCGAATACAAGGACTTGGGCCACCACGGTGCCGCCCAGCGCGGCGGTGACGGCGGCGGCGACCGAGCCCGCGGAGAACATTCCGAACTCGGGCATCGCGGTCAGGACGAGCGGAATTCCCAGACCGACGGCGCCGATCAGCCACCACACCCACGCTTCGATTTCCACCTGGTCATGGTAGGTCCGGCGATCCCTGTCGGGACAGGGGTGATATCCGGTCAGTGAAGCGGCGGTTCCCGCGTCAGCCGAGCGGGAGGCCCTGCGCGGTCCAGCGGTCACCGTTGCGCTCGACGACGAGCGGGAGGCCGAAGCAGAGGGAGAGATTGCGCGAGGTCAGTTCCGTCTCCATCGGGCCGGCGGCGAGCACCTTGCCCTGGCGGATCATGAGGACATGGGTGAAGCCCGGGGCGATCTCCTCGACATGGTGGGTGACCATGATCATGGACGGTGCGTACGGATCGCGCGCGAGGCGGCCGAGCCTGCGTACCAGGTCCTCGCGTCCGCCGAGGTCGAGACCGGCCGCGGGCTCGTCCAGGAGGAGCAGTTCGGGATCGGTCATCATCGCGCGGGCGATCAGGGTGCGCTTGCGCTCGCCCTCGGAGAGGGTGCCGAATCTGCGGTCGAGATAGTCGGTCATGCCCAGCCGGTCGAGAAAGGCGCGGGCGCGCTGCTCGTCGACGTCGTCGTAGTTCTCGTGCCAGGTCGCGGTCATGCCGTACGCGGCCGTCAGCACGGTCTGGAGGACCGTCTGGCGCTTGGGGAGCTTTTCGGCCAGGGCGATGCCCGCGATACCGATGCGCGGGCGGAGGTCGAAGACGTCGACCTTGCCGAGCCGGTCGCCGAGGATGGTCACCTCGCCGCCGGTCGGGAAGAGATAGCTGGAGGCGAGATTGAGCAGGGTGGTCTTGCCGGCGCCGTTGGGGCCGAGGATCACCCAGCGCTCCCCCTCCTTGACCGACCAGGAGACATCGTCCACCAGAGCGCGTCCGTCGCGGACCACGGATACGTCCACCAGCTCCAGTACATCGCTCATGAGCGCGTTGTCTCCCCATGCAATCGTCTTGAGGTTCCGGGTGCGCCTGTGGGCGCGTCTCCCCGGAAAATCTACGCCACCGGTCGAGTGGTCCGGCCCTGAGGTCCGTTCCCTAGGCTGGGTCCATGCATTCGCAACCACGCTCAGGACTGCTGGCCGCTTGGGGAAACGCCCTTCTGGCCGGGTTTGTATCGCCGGACGACGCCGTGCTCGCCGTGGTCGGTGACGACGCGCGGCACCGGGTGGAGGGGCTGCCCGGCGAGGCCGGTCCTGTCGGGCTCACGCTGGCACTGGGACGGCTGCGGGCACTCGGGGTGACCGGATACCGCGTGGCGCTGCCCGTACCGGGCCATCCGCTGGGGCTCAGCGGACCGCCGGAGTTCAACGCCCGCGCGCTGGAGGCCGAGGAGGCCGTCGTCGCGACCGGCGCGCCGTACGGTCTGGTGCCCGAGATCACCTCGGTGGGCCCGGAGGGCGACCGTCATACGGAGGTCCTCTGGCACTGTCTGCCGGTACGGGAGGCGCCGCCGGCGGACGTGCCCTCGCTCGCAGAGGCGGAGCGGGAGCTGGCGGAGGCGCTCCGGGAGGCGACGGAGGCGATCTCACGGCTGGACGTGGCGGCCTCGGGCCCGGTCGCGGCGGCGGCGCTGGACGCGTACCGGGCACGGGCGGAGCGGAGCCGCGAGGTGCTGGCGCCCGGTTATCCGCCGCGCGCTGCCCGGGTCCTCGAACTGGCGCAGCGGGTCGGACTGCTGGTCTCGCTGGCGTACGAGCACGGGCACGGCGGTGCGGTGAGCGCCTCGGAGATGGCGGCGCGCGGTGCGGCCCTGCGCCCGGTCGAGCGGGTGGCCCGCCGGGCACAGGTCGCGTCGTACAACGCTTACGTGGAAGAAAGACAACGGCAGGGTTCGCTACCGCGGCCCGACGGGCCGCGCCCGGCCGCCGGTGAGTGAGCCGAAGGGGCGCGTCGGTGCCGAAAGGGAGGCTGTGCTCGATGTGCGGCTCTGCCGCGGGGGCGGAGGTTCGCGAGGAACGAGCGAATCGAGCACGGCCGACCGTCGGCATCGACATGAAGCGCCCCGGAGGCGGACCGGGCCTAGAAATTCACCGAGTGGTTGGCGAACGCCGGGTTCAGGAGGCCGATCACATTGACGGTGTTGCCGGTCGCGTTCACCGGGATGTGAACCGGGATCTGGATGGTGTTGCCGGAGCCGACACCCGGGGAGTTCTTCGCCGTGCCGAGGGCGTGGGCGCCGCCGTCGGTGGCGAACGCGGCACCGGCGGAGGCGCCCGCCGCGAGACCGGCGGTGACGAGGACCAGAGCGGCCTTCTTGGCAACCTTCATGGGATGTTCCTTAATCGTGTGATCAATGACCACGGCAGTACGCCGTGGTTACGCCATGAAGAACGCCCGAGCGGCGATCAGGATGCGCCGTGTGGGTGACATACACACGACGGTATGAATCTCAGACCGGAGGATGGCGGTCCGCTTCGGTCCTCTCAGCCCGCCGCCCCATGTCGGACGGCCCAGAGCGCCGCCTGCGTACGGTCCGAGAGATCCAGTTTCATCAGGATGTTCGAGACATGGGTCTTGACAGTCTTCTCGGAGAGCACCAGCGCACGGGCGATCTCGCGGTTGGAGCGCCCGTCGGCGATCAGTCCGAGCACCTCCTGCTCCCGGTCGGTGAGCGAGATCCCTCTGCCCTGGCCGGCGCCCGTCTCGTCCTGGGCCAGCAGCGCGCCCGCGACCTCCGGCTGGAGCAGCACATGGCCCGCGTGGACGGAGCGGATCGCGCCCGCCAGTGCCTCGGGATCGACGTCCTTGTACACATAGCCGGAGGCGCCGGCCCGCAGGGCGGGAACCACGGTGCGCTTCTCGGTGAAGCTGGTGACGATCAGTACCCTGGCCGGGTTGTCCAGCTCACGGAGCTTGCGCAGCGCCTCGATACCGTCCATGCCCGGCATCTTGATGTCCATCAGTACGACGTCGGGACGCAGTTCCTCGGCGCGGGCGACGCCCTCGTCACCGTCCGACGCCTCGCCCACCACCTCGATGTCGTCCTGGACCTCCAGGAACGTCCGCAGTCCGCGGCGGACCACCTGGTGGTCGTCGACCAGCAGGACGCGGATCGCCCGCCCGTGCCCGTGCCCGGTCCCCGCGCCTCCGGCCGGACGCCGGGCACCGTCCCTGCCCTCTTCAGCCACCGGGCACCTCCATCTCGATCGTGGTGCCCTGGCCGGGCGCCGATACCACCCTGAGTCTGCCGCCGACACCGCTCGCGCGGTCGCGCATCGAGACCAGCCCGAGATGACGGCCCGCCCTGCGGACCGATCGGGGTTCGAAGCCCGTGCCGTCGTCGGTGACGCTGAGGACCGCGCCCTGGCCCCGGCGGGTGAGGGCGACCTCGATGCGGCCCGCCCCGGAGTGCCGCAGCGCGTTGTGCAGTGCCTCCTGGGCCACCCGCAGCAGCGCCTCCTCCTGGGCGGCGGGCAGGGCCCTTATCCCGCAGGCGCCGAAGGTCACCTCGGCCGAGTGCGCGCGGTCGAGCACCTGGACATGGGTACGGAGCGTATGGACCAGCCCGTCCTCGTCCAGGGCCGCCGGGCGCAGCTCGACCACGGCGGCGCGCAGTTCGTCGGCGGCCTCGGCGGCGAGGGCGGCGACCTGCTGGAGCTCGCCCTTGGCACGGGCTGGATCGCGGTCGACCAGGGCGGCGGCGGCCTGGGCGGTCAGCCGCAGCGAGAAGAGCTTCTGGCTGACGGCGTCGTGGAGTTCGTGCGCGAGGCGTGAGCGCTCCTCGGCGATGGTGAGTTCGCGGCTGCGCTCGTACAGCCGGGCGTTGGTGAGGGCGATCGCGGCGTGCTGGGCGAGGATCGCGAGGAGTTCCTCGTCCTCCTCGGTGAATCCGCACCGCTCGTCGCGGGCGGTCGCCGCCCTGGGGCAGCGCTTGTTGGCGAGGAAGAGCGCGGCGAGGGTCTCGTCACCGTCCCTGACCGGCAGACCGAGGAAGTCGGACATCTCCGGGTGGGCGGAGGGCCAGCCCTCGAAGCGCGGGTCCTTGCGCACATCGGCGAGACGCTCGGCCTTCTCCTCGTGGAGCATCGCCGCGAGGATGCCGTGCTGGCGCGGCAGCGGGCCGATGGCCCGCCACTGTTCGTCGCTGATGCCGTCCACCACGAACTGGGCGAAGCCGCCGTGGTCGTCGGGGACACCGAGCGCCGCGTACTCGGCGTCGAGCAGTTCGCGGGCCGAGGCGACGATCGTCTTGAGGACGTCGCGCACCTCCAGACGTCTGCTCATCGCGAGAAGCGCGCTGCTCACGGCGGCGAGGCCGGAGCCTGGTCGGTGACTCATGTTTTCACCGTACCGGCGGGCCGGACAGCCCGTATCCGCCTCGGGGCCTCCTCCGGCCGGGCCGATGGCCTAGGTCCGGCCCCGGCACGGCCCGGGTCCGGCCTAGGTCTGCCCTGGATCCGGCCGTGAACCGGCCTCGCTCCGGCCTAGGTCGAAGTGCCCCGGCGGGACCGGGCCGGCGTCCGAGGCGGTGGCGGGGACGGCGTTCCTACGGTGAGTGACATCGGCGGGCGACCAGGCGCGCCGATCGGGCCGAAGGAGCGGATGTCATGCCGGTAGCGATCATCACGGGGGCTTCGAAAGGGCTGGGGCGCGCCTTGGCCGTGGCGCTGGCCCGGCACGGCTGGGATCTGGTGCTGAACGCCAGGACCGCGAAGGTGCTGGAGGCGGCGGCCGGGGAGGCGAGAGCGCACGGAACACGGGTGGTGGCCCTCGCGGGAGATGTCACGGACGCCGCGCACCGCGCGGAGCTGGTGAACGCCGCCGCCGGGCTGGGCGCGCTCGATCTGGTGGTGAGCAATGCCAGCGCGCTGGGCGCTGAGCCGCTCGTACGGCTGGACGCGCTGCCGCTCGACGGGCTGCGGACGGCGCTGGAGACGAATGTGGTCGCGGCGCTCGGCCTGGTGCAGCGGGCGCTGCCGCTGCTGCGCGCGGGCACTCCCGGCGCGGTCGTCACGGTCAGTTCGGACGCAGCGGCGGAGGCGTACGGGACCTGGGGCGGTTACGGCGCGTCGAAGGCGGCGCTGGACCAGCTCGCCGCCGTGCTCGCGGTCGAGGAGCCGGAGCTGCGGGTGTGGGCCGTCGACCCGGGCGACATGGGAACGGACCTCTATGCGGCGGCCGTGCCGGACGACCCGGATCCGCGGCCGGAGCCGGAGTCGGTGGTGCCCGGTTTCCTGCGGCTGCTGGAGCGCCGACCGCCGAGCGGCCGGTACGCGGCGCCGGCTCTTCTGGAGCTTCGATGAGTGTCCTGCCGACGTTGCGGGTGCCCGAGGAACTGTCGGCCCGGGTACCGGCGGAGCGGCGCGGCTCCGGCAGGGACGATGTGCGTCTGCTGGTCTCCCGCGGCACCGACGTGACGCATCACACCTTCCGTGAGCTGCCGGGCCTGCTCCGGGCCGGCGATGTGCTGGTGGTCAACACGTCGGCGACGCTGCCGGCGGCGGTCAACGGGCGCGTCGGCGGCGCGCGCGTCGTCGTGCACTTCTCGACGCGTGGTGACGACGGCCGGTGGGCGGTGGAGCTGCGCACACCCGTGGCGGCCGGGACGACCGGGGCGGGCACGACCCTGCCCAGGGCCGGTGGCCCCTGCGGAGCGGTCGTCCGGCTGCCGGGCGGCGAGCAGCTCGTACTGGAGGACCCGCTGGATCCGGAGGGGGCCCGGCTGTGGTGGGCACACGTCTCGTACCCCGATGTGCCGGGGCTGCTGCGCCGTTACGGACGGCCGATCCGCTACGGATACACGGAGCGGGATCAGCCGCTGTCCGCGTACCAGACGGTCTTCGCGCTCGCCTCCCCCGACGGCTCGGGCTCCGCGGAGATGCCGAGCGCCGGCCGTCCCTTCACCGCGAGGACGGTCACGGAGCTGGTGTGCCGGGGCGTGCAGTTCGCGCCGCTGACGCTGCACACGGGAGTGGCCTCGGCGGAGGCCCACGAACCGCCGTACCCGGAGCACTTCGAGGTGCCGGAGACGACGGCCCGGCTGGTGAACGCCGCTTCGGCGGGCGGCGGACGGATCATCGCGGTCGGCACGACGGCGGTACGGGCCCTGGAGTCCGCGGCCGGGAGCGACGGTGTGGTGCGGGCCGCCTCGGGATGGACGGATCTGGTGATCACGCCCAGGCGCGGAGTGCGCGCCGTGGACGGGCTGCTGACCGGACTGCACGAGCCGGAGGCCTCTCATCTGCTGATGCTGGAGGCGATCGCCGGGCGCGCGGCGCTGGAGCGCGGTTATCAGGAGGCGCTGGAGCGTCTCTATCTCTGGCACGAGTTCGGGGACGTCCATCTCCTCCTCCCCGACGAGACCGCTCACACATCGCATTGCTGAAGCAACGAACGGTCATATCGCCGCATCCTCGATGTGAGCCCGCACATAGGACGTGGATCACTTACGACGTCGATTAGTCGAGGGACAAAGAGGTGTGAGGCTGGCGTAAACGGGCATCTCGCCGCTCCATGAGTGCCCGGATGCACTACTCAGGGTCGTACGTCACACCTTTGCCAGCGGATTTTGCTGCCGCTAAGAATTGCGTTCGTCGCCGCCGAGCTGGCTGGCCAACCGGCCTTCGCGACTCCCCGCAATTCGAAGAGGTACGTCTTTCATGTTCTCGTCACGCATCGCTGATCTCCGTAGCCTGAACAGGACCACGACCCGCAAGGCTTCGATCGCAGGCATCGCCGCCGCCGGTGTCGCGGCCGTCACGTTCTCGCTGGTTCCCGGTGGCCACGCCGCCGCCGACGCGCATCCCGCCACCGCGCCGGTGGCCTGGTCGAGCACCCAGAGCGGCGTGCACACCACGGCGGCGAAGGAGATCACCGCCGTCAGGACGGCCGACAGCAAGGTGGCCTACCCGGACAACCTGGACGGCTGGATCCGTGAGGCGCTGTCGATCATGAAGAAGAACGGCATTCCCGGCTCGTACGAGGGGCTGCACCGCAACATCCTCCGGGAGTCGAGCGGCAACCCGAAGGCCATCAACCTCTGGGACATCAACGCCAAGAACGGCATACCGTCCAAGGGCCTGCTCCAGGTCATCCCGCCGACGTTCGCGGCCTACCACGTCAAGGGCACCCCGAACGACATCTGGGACCCGGTCGCCAACATCGTGGCCGCCGCCAACTACGCGGCGGACAAGTACGGCTCGATGGACAACGTCAACAGCGCCTACTGAGCCGGGCGGCGCCGAGGCGCACGACGCGCACCGACGCGCGGAGGGCGGCACCCCGTACGNNGCACGGCGCTACTTGCGCATGACCTCGGGCTCATGACGGCGCAGCAGCCGCGACACCGCGAATCCGCAGACCACACCGATGAGGAGCAGGATGCCGATGTTCATCCCCCACTGGCTCGCCGAGTGCTCCCACAGCGGGTCCAGATTGGTGGGATTGTCCTGGTCCCACGGCGGCATGAGATGCGCGAGATCGAGGGTCGAGCCCGCGCCCGCGATGGCCCAGCGGGACGGCATCAGCCAGGCGAACTGCTCCAGCCCCGGCGAGTCGTAGACCTGGAAGAGGACACCGGTGAAGACGACCTGGACGATCGCGAACATCACCAGCAGCGGCATGGTCTTCTCGGCGGTCTTCACCAGCGAGGAGATGACCAGGCCGAACATCATCGAGGTGAAGCCGAGCGCGATCACGACCAGGCAGATCTCGATGGCGGGCGGCATGATCAGGCCCTCCGCGGGCAGGGCGCGGGTGGCGAAGCCTATGCCGCAGATGATCACGCCCTGGAACGCCGTGATCACACCGAGCGTGATCACCTTGGACATCAGATAGGCGGAGCGGGACAGCCCGGTGGCCCGTTCCCGTTCGTAGATGACCCGTTCCTTGATCAGTTCCCGTACGGAGTTGGCCGCGCCCGAGAAGCACATACCGACCGCGAGGATCAGCATGATCGTGCCCGCGTCACCGTTGAATCTGGACGGCGCCTCCGGCGGACCGAGGCCGAACTTCGCCGGGATGACCACGCTGACCACACCGAGCACGGCCGGCAGGATCACCATCAGCGCCATGAAGCCCTTGTCGGACGCGATGACCGCGGCGTAGCGGCGGATCAGCGTCAGCAACTGGGCGGCCCAGCTCT
>NZ_MAUD01000284.1 GCF_001700515.1 Streptomyces lushanensis | reverse complement strand
TGCTGGCCGGCCGCGAGTCCGCCGAGGAGTGGCTGACCGGCGCCGCCGGCGCGTGGGCGCGGGTCCGGGGTCTGGACGCTCCCGACTGCTCACTGTCGACGTCGGACCCGGCGGCGCTCCGCGATCTGAGGTCCGCCTTCGAGGCACTGATCGCCGCGGCGGAAAGCGGCGCGCCGGAGGACGGACACGGATCCGGCCGGACCGATCACGACATCGCGGTGCGGCTCGCACCCGACTCCCGGGGCCAGGTACGGATGGTCCCGGTCGGCCGGGGACGTCAGTGGCTCGAATCGGCGCTCTGGTCGGAGACACTGCTCGCCCAGCGGGCCGGCGTCTGGTCCCGGCTGAAGCTGTGCCGCGGCGCCGGGTGCCGCTCGGCCTTCTACGACATGTCACGCAACAACAGCGGTGTCTGGCACGACGTACGCATCTGTGGCAACGCCGCCAATCTGCGCGCCTCGCGGGAGCGTAGACGGATGCGTGAGGACAGCGCGGACGGCACCTCCTGATCGGCGAGCGCCCGGAAGTGACCGGCGAGCGCTCTGGCCCGATCGGCGTGCGTCAACGGCCGGACCGCTCGGCGAGCGCCTCGGGTCAGACGGCCGAGGCCAGCCGGGCCGCGCGGATCATCAGATAGTCGCGCTCCGGAAGGCTGGTCGTACGACGCGCCGCCTCCCGGTAGTTCTCCACCGCGCCCTGCCGGTCGCCCGCCATCTCCAGCAGATGGGCACGGACCACCGACAGCCGGTGATTCCCGGTCGGACGGCCCTCCTTGTCGAGGGACTCCAGGATGCGGAGTCCGGCCTCCGGGCCACGCACCATCGCCACCGCCACCGCCCGGTTGAGCGAGACGACCGGATTGGCGCCGAGCTGCTCCAGCACTCCGTACAGCGCGAGGATCTGCGGCCAGTCGGTGTCCTCGGCCGTAGCCGCCTCGTCATGGACGGCTGCGATCGCCGCCTGGACCTGGTACGGACCGAGCGGCCCCCTGGGCAGGGTGGCCGTGATCAGCGCCGTACCCTCCTCGATCGCCCGTGTGTCCCAGCGGCCGCGGTCCTGCTCCGCCAGCGGGATCAGCTCACCGTCCGCGCCGGTGCGCGCCGCGCTTCTGGCGTGGGTGAGCAGCATCAGGGCCAGCAGGCCCGCGACCTCGCTGTCGTCCGGAAGCAGTTCATGGGCGGCCCTGGTCAGCCGGATCGCCTCCCGGGAGAGCTCGATCCGTTGCAGGTCGGGCCCCTCGCCGGCGGCATACCCCTCGTTGAAGATCAGATAGAGGACATGCAGCACGGCGTCCAGCCGGCGCCCGCGATCCTTGTCGTCCGGCATCAGGAACGGGATGCCCGACGTCCTGATCCGCTGCTTGGCCCGGCTGATCCGCTGTCCCATGGTCGCCTCGGGGACCATGAAGGCGCGGGCGATCTCGGTCGTCGTCAGACCGCCCACACAGCGCAGGGTCAGGGCGATCGCCGCCGTGGGTGACAGCGCGGGGTGGCAGCACAGGAAGAGCAGGATCAGCGAGTCGTCCCGGTCCGCCGGCGCGTCGCTGTCGGCGGGCGGCGCCGACCGCCGGTCGGCGGGCACCTGCCGGGCCACCAGGCCCTCACGGCTGCGCCGCGCCTGCTCACTCCGTATCCGCTCGGTCATACGGCGGCTCGCGACCTGGATCAGCCAGCCGCGCGGATTGCCGGGCACACCCTCGTGGGGCCATTGGGCCGCCGCCGCCAGCAGCGCCTCCTGTACGGCGTCCTCGGCGGCGCCGAAGTCTCCGTACCGGCGGGTGAGCACGCCGACGACCTGCGGCGCCAGGGTGCGCAGCAGGTCCTCGGCGGACGTGTCCCCGCGACCGGATCCCGGACCGGTGAACCGCCCGGTGGCCGGGCCGTCGGCCGGGGCGACC
The DNA here is from genome assembly GCF_001700515.1 of Streptomyces lushanensis. Lineage (GTDB taxonomy): Bacteria > Actinomycetota > Actinomycetes > Streptomycetales > Streptomycetaceae > Streptomyces > Streptomyces lushanensis. The sequence continues at coordinate 10,602 of NZ_MAUD01000284.1, read as the reverse complement.
GCCTGAGCGGCGGCCGGGCCCGTTCGCGGATCCGCCGGTCGACCGGTGTGGGGAATCGGATCAGTCAGTGCTCACATCTCCTCGGGCGGTCCCGCCATCACCTGGCGGACCTCGATCGGCATGTTCAGCGGCTTGCCGCCGGGGCCAGGAGCCGTGGACACATGCGCGGCCAGCTCCACCGCCCGCTCGGCGCTGTCACAGTCGACGATCCAGTACCCGGCCAGGAACTCCTTCGTCTCAGGATAGGGACCCTCGGTGACAATGGGCGCCCCGCCGCCTCCGGCCCGTACGATCCTGGCCTGGTCGGGCCCCGCCAGCCCCTGCGCCGTCACCAGCTCGCCCGCCTCGGCGAACTTCGTGTTGGTGTCGCGCATGAAGGCGAAATGGGCCTGGATCTCCTCCGGTGCCCACTCCGTGATCGGCGGGAAGTCCGCTGTCTTCTCGCTGAACTGCATGAGCAGCATGTACTTCATGACCTTCTCCTCACTGTCGCGGCCCCCGCGGGGCGCTCTCATGGACAGGTAGAAGCACGCGCCGCGATTTCGACATCCTCGACGAGGACGCTCCGAGATTTCCCGGAAAAAGCCGACGCGATCTCCGTGGCCCGCTCGTCGCGGTACGGGCCGCTCCTACGGGACCATGCCGCCATGGCTCACGATCACACACAGGTACGGGAATTCTTCGGTGCCCGGGCGGCCGGCTGGGACACCCGTTTCGCGGGCGACGGTCCCGCCTACGCCGCGGCCGTCGCCGACCTCGGGCTGCGTCCTGGCGGCGCGGTCCTGGACGCGGGCTGCGGGACGGGACGCGCGCTGGCACCTCTGCGGGCCGCCGTGGGCCCGTACGGCACGGTGCTGGGCCTCGATCTGACCCCGGAGATGCTGGCGGAGGCCGTACGGGCCGGGCGCGGCCGGAGCGGGCGGCTGCTGCTCGCCGATGTGGCCCGGCTGCCGCTGCGCCCGCGCTCGCTGGACGCGGTGTTCGGCGCGGGGCTGATCTCCCACCTTCCGCGGCCCGTGGAGAATCTGCGCGAGCTGGCCAGGGTGGTGCGCACCGGCGGCCGGCTGGCGCTGTTCCATCCCCTCGGCCGCGCCGCGCTGGCCGCCCGGCAGGGACGGCGGATCACGGACGACGATCTGCGGGCCGAGAACCGGCTGCGTCCTTTGCTGGCGGATTCCGGCTGGCGGCTGGAGTCGTACACCGATGAGGACTCCCGCTTTCTGGCCCTGGCGGTCCGGCAGGACTGATCCGGCCGCGCACGCTCACGGGCGGGCGGGCAGGCGCGCGCGGGCGGGCGGGAAGGCAGGCGGGCAGGCGCGCCAGGAGTGCGCGGGGCTTCTCGGCACGGGCTGCTTCCGGACTCTCGACGTCCGGGTCGCCCACTGGCTAGGGTGCGCCGACAACGGATCGGATGGGGAGGTGCCGTGGCCGGAACGGACGACTCCATGGACGACGACCCGCTGTTTGTGCTGACCGCCGCCCTGCTCACCCCCGCTCAGTTCCCCGCCGTGCTCGGCGACGACTATCCGCAGGCCTGTGCGGCGCTCGGGCTGGAGCCCTACGACCGGGGATACGGCCTGGTCATGGGCCAGGACCGGGTAGGCGCCCGCTGGACGGTGGTGGTGGACGACGTCTCGCTGGTCGCCGTCGCGATCGCCTCCTGGGACTGCGGTATCGCGTACGACCTGTCACCCGGGGAACGGACCGTGGTCCGCGCACTGCCCGGCTGGCCGCTCGCCCTGTCCGTACGGGCCCCCGGCCTGCCCGCCCCGCACGATCCCGGCCCCGAGCCGGGGCCCGGCTCCGAGGAGGACCCCGGGAGCAGGCCGGTGGACGGGAGCGGAAGCGGAAGCGGGAACGAAGACAGCTCCTGGCGTCCGCTCACGCCGCCCGACACCGACGGCTGGGGCCCGGCCCGGCGCCGGCTCGGCGCGGACGAGATCGCCCTTCAGTGGGCGATGTGGCGGGAGCGGCTCGCCGGAGCGGTGGCCGCGGCCCCGGGCACCGAGGACAGCGGCCCGGAGTCCTCGGGCCCCTCGCATCAGGGAGTGCGGCGCGTACTGAAGGAACTGCACTCCTATGTGGAAACGGCTCCGCCGCTCGGCCGGGTGCGCTCCAGCTTCGCCCCGGGCGAGGCCAGGACACTGCGCGCCGACGGCCCCGGCTGGTCGTTCGTCGCCAGGACCGACGACATGGCGTTCGTGCTGCTGGACGAGGAGCCGGGCGAGATCCTGCCGGTCGGCCGTGGCGCCGAACTGCCCGCGCTTCTCACCGCGCTCGACAGGATGGCCGTACGTCCGGCCTGACCGCTCGCACGGTCAGGCCGTCCTCGTACCCGGTCGGGCCGTCGCCGTCGGCCGCGTCCCGTCGGCTCAGCGGCCTATCTCCTTACGGCTGATCCTGCGCAGCCTGCGACGCTGCGACGGGTCCAGCATCAGATACGCGGCGGTGGGCACTCCGAGCACCACCAGCAGCGAGAACCAGAATCCGATCAGCGGCCACAGAAGAAGGCCTACGGCCACTCCCCCAATGGTGATCTTCGTCCTTGTCGACATCGACGCCTCCTTCGCGGCACGGGCCGCTTCTGCTCGATGAACGCTCACCGGGCCCGGCCAGTTCCACTATGCGCCCGAGCGCAGCGGTTCGCCGACATGATGCATATGGCCGAGCGCCTGCCGGTACGACTCGATCAGGCCGGTCTCGGTGTACGGAACGCCCAGCGCGAGGCAGTGCGCACGGACCAAGGGCTGGGCGAGCCTCAGATGGGGACGGGGCATGCTCGGGAAGAGATGGTGCTCGATCTGGTAGTTCAGCCCGCCCAGGAACCAGTCCGTGAGCATGCCGCCCCGCACATTGCGCGAGGTGAGGACCTGTCGGCGCAGATGGCCCCAGCCCTCGCTGTTCTCCGGGTCGGGCATCTCCATGCCCTTGTGGTTGGGCGCGAACGCCATCCCCAGATGGAGACCGAGGAGCATCTGGTGGATCAGCGCGAACACGACGGCCTGGCCGACGGTCATGGTGGTCAGCAGCAACGTGACATAGGCGGCGACATGGGCCGTGAGCAGCAGGCCTTCCACCACACGCTTACGGGCGGGCATGCCGTCGTCCTCCGGCCCGGAGGATCCGGTGAAGACGGCCCGGAAGCCGTACACCTTGAGGGCGATGCCCTCCAGAGTGGTGAGCGGGAAGAACAGCCAGGCCTGGTGACGGGTCAGCCAGCGGCGCAGACCGGAACGGCCGGCCGTCTGGTGCTGCGTGAAGACAAGGATGTCGGCGGCGACATCCGGGTCCTTGTCGATGTGGTTGGGGTTGGCGTGGTGCCTGTTGTGCTTGTCGTTCCACCACTCCTGGCTCATTCCGAGCAGCAGATTGGCGTGGACGAGCTGCACCAGCCGGCCCCTGCCACGGTCGGCGGTGATCTGGGAGTGCCCCGCGTCATGGCCGACGAACGCCATCCGTGCCGATACGACGGCCAGCAGCGGCGCGAGGAGCAGCGTCCACCAGGAGGGGCCGAGAAGCGCCATTCCTGTGATGATGGCGCCCAGAAAGACGAAGTTGACAGTGATGCCCCGGGCATACCAGGCGACCCGGCGCTCCAGCAGGCCCTGCTCCCTCACCGTCCGCAGCAGGGGCGCGAAGTCGCTGCCGCCCGCGCGGCCGACGACGGGGTCGGGTATGGGCTCCGCGATGGGGGCGATGGCGGCTTGGGGCATGTCGGTCTCCGGTCTGTAGGCCGATGTCCAGCGGGGGAAAGGTCGCGCAGACTGCGCTGACCTCTTGCAACGTACGGGGAGGGAACGCCGGCGGCCATGAGGCCACCACCCGGAAGAGGTGGAGGCTGTCAGGGGGTCGACGGTGGTGCTGGCTACACCCCGCCGACCAGGCGTGAGTCAGGTCACGGTGGCGCCGCTCCCGCGTGGCTTCGCGGTGAGGTACCCTCGGCGGCTCCGACCCGCAGTAGTCAAACTTGAGGAATGCGTCTTCGCTGTGCACACGGTCCCCGCGGCAACGCCCTCCCGGATCTCCGAACTCGCCCGCTGCTCCACGGTCTTTCTTCCCGCGGACCCGGCCCGCACCGGCCGGATCGCCCACTGGCACCCGGACGGCGCGGAGCCGCCGTCCGCGCCGGGCTCCGTGCAGGAGCTGGCTGTCGTCGGCACCGATGGCCACCCTCTCACGGTCGGAGCGCTCCTGATGCCCGTAAGAGCCGCTCTTCCGCTGCTGACCAGGGCCCGTACGCGCGCGGACGCCTCGCCGTCGACGGCCTTCTGGGGCGCCGCGGCTCTGCTGGCACTGCAACTCGCGGCCGGTGGAAGGCTGTTGCCCGGACTCACCGGAACGGACCATGACGCGTGGCGGGCCGGGCCGCTGACCTCGGAGGATCTGGAGCGGATCCGTACGCTCGCCGCTTCGATGCCGCCCTCCGCCCATGCGGTCCCTCTCCGTACGGCATCGCCGGGACCGCTTCTCCTGCCCGCGCCCGAACGGCTGCTGCGGGACTTCCTCGACGCGGTCGTCGACGGGCTGCCCCGGACACCCGCCGCCGAACTCGCCGCCGCGGGGCCCGCTTTCGCCGCCATGCCGGCGAACCGGTTCCCCGGGCTGCGCGGCTGGGCCGCCGATGTGGCCGCGGGCCATGACACGGGCGTACGGCTCTCCCTCCGCGTCGAACTGCCCGGCCTCACCGACGCCCTGGTGCCGGACGCGGAGCCGGGAACCCGTAGCGGTGCGGATCCCGCCGCCGATGCCGGTGAGGGTGCCGATGACGGCGGGCGTGCGGACGGGGGTGCCGTTGACACGGCCGGCGTGGGCCTCGCCTTCCGGGCCGTGCTCCAGATGCACAGCGTCAGCGATCCCACGGTCGTCGCCGACGCCGGCGCCGTATGGTCGGGTACGGGATCCACCGGTACGGCCTTCGGCCCGCGCGCCCGGATGGACGCCCTGCTCGCCCTGCGCCGTGCGGCCCGCGCCTGGCCGCCGCTCGCGCCGCTGCTCTCTGCCGCAGTGCCGGACGCCGTCGAACTCGCTGACGAGGACATCACCGATCTGCTGGGCGAGGCGTCCACAGCGCTCGCCGCGACCGGCGTCCAGGTGCACTGGCCCAGGGAACTGGCCCGCACGCTGACGGCACGCGCGGTCATCGGCCCCGGCGGCCGGGCACAGAGCGACACCGACGGCGCGGGCCGGGAGGAGGGCCGGAAGGAGGGCGATCGCCAGGACGGGAACATCGGGAACGACGGGAAGGACGGCCAGGACGGCCAGGACGATCGGAGTGGCTTCTCCCGTACCGGTACCGATCTGCCCGCCTTCCTCTCGGCCGACGCCCTGCTCTCCTTCAACTGGCACTTCGCGCTGGGCGATCAGCGGCTCACCCGCGCGGAGCTGGACCAACTCGCCGAGGCGAGCCGTCCCGTGGTCCGGCTGCGCGGGCGGTGGGTGCTCATCGATCCCGCCGAGGCCCGGCGCGCCCGGCAGAGCCAGGACCGCAAGATCACCCCGCTCGATGCCCTCGGCGCCGTACTGACCGGCTCCACCGAGGTCGAGGGCCGCCGCGTCGAGGTGGCGGCCACCGGTTGGCTCGCCCGGCTGCGCGACCGTCTCGCCGATCCCGAGGGCACGGACGGCGACGAACAGCGGATCGGCCCGCCCGCGGCGCTCGCCGCGACGCTGCGCGACTACCAGCTCCGCGGTCTCAACTGGCTGCACCGTATGACCTCGCTCGGTCTCGGCGGCTGTCTCGCCGACGACATGGGTCTCGGCAAGACGATCACTCTTATCGCGCTCCATCTGCACCGGCAGACCGACGCCTCGGCCGCCGGGCCGACCCTGGTCGTCTGTCCGGCCTCGCTGATGGGCAACTGGCAGCGCGAGATCGAACGGTTCGCGCCCGGCACGCCCGTACGGCGCTTCCACGGCACCACACGTGATCTGGAGGCCCTGGAGGCGGGCGAGTTCGTGCTCACCACCTACGGCACGATGCGCGTGGACGCGGCCGGACTCGCCGGTGCCGAGTGGGGCATGGTCGTCGCCGACGAGGCGCAGCACATCAAGAATCCGTACTCGGCCACCGCCAAGGCGCTGCGTACGATCGGCGCCGGGGCGAGAGTCGCGCTCTCCGGCACTCCCGTGGAGAACAACCTCTCCGAGCTGTGGGCGATCCTCGACTGGACGACTCCCGGGCTGCTCGGCCGCCTCGGCACCTTCCGTGCGCGGTACGCGCGGTCGGTGGAGAGCGGTGACGACCCGGCGTCGGCCGAGCGGCTCGCCGCGCTCGTACGCCCGTTCCTGCTGCGCCGCCGCAAGTCCGACCCGGGCATCGCGCCGGAGCTGCCGCCCAAGACCGAGACCGACCGGGCCGTCTCCCTCACCGCCGAACAGGCCGGGCTGTACGAGGCGCTCGTACGCGAGACCCTCGCGGCGATCGCGGAGGCGGACGGCATGGAGCGGCGCGGACTGATCGTCAAACTGCTGACCGGGCTCAAGCAGATCTGCAACCATCCCGCGCAGTTCCTCAAGGAGGAGTCGCCACGGATCGCGGACCGCTCGGGAAAGCTGGACCTGCTGGACGAACTGCTCGGCACCATCCTGGCCGAGGGCGCGAGTGTGCTGGTCTTCACGCAGTACGTACAGATGGCGCGGCTGCTCGAACAGCATCTCGCGGCGCGCGGTGTGCCCACGCTGTTTCTGCACGGCGGTACACCGGTTCCCGAACGTGAGGCGATGGTGGACCGCTTCCAGAACGGTGAAGTGCCGGTCTTTCTGCTGTCGTTGAGGGCGGCGGGCACCGGGCTCAGCCTCACCAGGGCCGAGCATGTCGTCCACTTCGACCGCTGGTGGAATCCCGCCGTGGAGGCGCAGGCGACGGACCGCGCGTACCGCATCGGACAGGACCGGCCCGTACAGGTGCACCGGATGATCACCGAAGGCACGATCGAGGACCGGATCGCCGGCATGCTCGCCCGCAAACAGGCGCTGGCCGACGCCGTGCTCGGTTCCGGCGAGGCGGCCCTGACCGAACTGACCGACGCCGAGCTGGCGGATCTGGTGGAGCTGCGAGGGAGCGCGCGATGAGCGGCACGAACGGCGGGCGTGGCGGGGACAGTTGGGGCGACGAAGACGGCGGGCGCGGCGGGGACGGTGTCGAGCGCACCTTCGCCGCCCAGGCACCCGCGCGTGGCCGTGGTTTCGCCCACACCTGGTGGGGCAGGGCCTGGCTGAAGGCTCTGGAGGAGACCGCGCTCGACGGCGCGCCGCTGGCGAAGGGCCGCAGACATGCCCGCGAGGGCGCGGTGGGAGCCGTGACCGTACGGCCGGGCAGGATCACCGCGGTCGTACAGGACCGGGACGGCACCACGTACCGCAGCGATGTGCTGTTGCAGCGGCTGAGCGAGGAGGAGTGGGACCGCTTCCTGGACATGGCGGTGGACCGGGCGGGCCATATCGCGGCGTTGCTCGACCGGGAGATGCCACCGCACCTGGTCGAGGACGCGGCGGCGGCCGGAGTCGAACTGCTGCCAGGTATCGGCGACCTGGAACCGGAGTGCGGCTGCGAGGCATGGGACCACTGCGCGCATTCGGCGGCGCTCTGCTACCGGATGGCCGGACTGCTGGACCAGGATCCGTTCGTTCTGCTGCTGATCCGTGGCAGGAGCGAGCGCCGGCTCCTCGACGAGCTGCAAGTGCGCAGTGTCGCGCGGGCCTCGCGGGCCGCCGGTACGAAGGCGGAGGCGGAGGCACCGGACACGGAGGAGACGACCGCCGACGCGATGGGTGTGTCCGCCGTGACGGCCTTCGCGGCACGGGACATCCTGCCGCCGCTGCCCGCTCCCCCGCCCATACCGCGGGAGCCGGGACAGCCTCCGGCCCTGGACACCGGGACGGAGCCGTCGGTCGCCGACCCGTCGTCCGGGACCGGCGCGTCGTCCGGGGTGGATGTGGACGCGCTGGAGCTCCTGGCCGCGGACGCGGCGGCGCGAGCACTGCGCATGCTCTCGGACGCGCTGGCGCCCGATCATGAACAGCAGCCGCTGGAAGTTGAATTGACGCTCCATCAGGACAGTGTCCGGCTCGCGGCGACGACATCGGACACCCGTCTGCTGGCGCGGCTCGCCGCCGGTACCGGCCGGCAGCGCGCGGAGCTGGACCTCGCCGTACGCGCCTGGCGCTTCGGAGGCGCGGCGGCCCTCGCCGTACTGGAGGGCGGGGGGACGCCGGAGCCGGAGGCCCTCGCGCGTGCGCAAGCGGCGCTCGACACCGCCTGGGAGGACGGGAGACGGCCACGGCTACGGGCCATGGGCGCGGGCCGCTGGTCCGTCGCCGACGCGTCGGCACAACTGCGGTACGGCGACGACGGACGCTGGTGGCCCTACCGGAAGGAACACGGCCGCTGGGCCCCGGCCGGCCCGGCCGGCCACGATCCGGCGGCGGCCCTGGCGGAGGTGCTGAACGAGGGCCGAGAAGAGGACTGAGACGAGGAGTGAGACGAGGAGTGAGGGAGGGCCGAGGGAGAGGCGGCCCGGGCGGCCCGCAAGCGGCCCCGGCCGTAACCGCTTCCGTGCGTGTGCGTGGCCGCCGTACGGTGAGGGCCGCTCGTCTCCGCCGACCGAGAACGGGAGCAGCCCGCCCATGAGTGACCCGAGGATCCTGACCGTACGTCCCGAGAAGGGCGAGTACGCCTGGACGTTCGGCGGCGCGCCGCCCGTCGCCCGTATCACCCCGGGTACCGTCCTGGACCTGTTCACCGAGGACTGCTTCGCCGGGCGCGTACGGTCCGAGAAGGACCTGGTCTCCGAGGTCTGCGAGTTCCCTTTCCTCAATCCGCAGACCGGACCCTTCCATGTCGAGGGCGCGGAGCCCGGTGACACGGTCGCCGTGCACTTCGTCTCGATCCGGCCCGCCCGCGACTGGGCCGCGTCGACGACCGTGCCGCTCTTCGGCGCGCTCACCTCCACCCGTTCGACGGCCACGCTTCAGCCGCCGCTCCCGGAAGTCGTCTGGATGTGGCAGCTCGACCGGGCACGTGGCACCTGTCTGTTCAGCGCTCGCGACAGCGATGTCGAGATCGAACTGCCGATGGACCCGATGCACGGCACGGTCGGGGTGGCCCCGGCCAATCTGGAGGTACGTTCCGCTCTCGTTCCCGACGCGCACGGCGGAAACATGGACACACCCGAGATGCGGACCGGCGTCACCTGCTATCTCGGGGTCAACGTCGAGGGCGCACTGCTCAGTCTGGGCGACGGGCACGCCCGCCAGGGCGAGGGCGAGACCTGTGGGGTCGCCGTCGAGTGCGCCATGAACACGGTGGTGATCGTCGAACTGCTCAAGGGGGTCGCGACGCCCTGGCCGCGCATCGAGTCCGACACGCACATCATGTCGACCGGTTCGGCCCGGCCGCTGGAGGACGCCTTCCGTATATCCCAGCTCGATCTGGTCCAGTGGCTGAACCGCGACTACGGACTGTCGGAGCTGGACGCGTATCAGCTCGTCAGCCAGGCCGGTGAGGCTCCGCTCGCCAATGTCTGCGACACCAACTACACATGTGTGGCGAAGATTCGCAAGGAGTGGCTGCCCGCCGGTGAACCGCATCGCGGGCTGCACCGGCATCTGCGCGAGACGGCGGCCGTGCTGCCGACGGGCTGACCCGGCCGTCGCGTGCGGGCGGTCGCGTACCAGCCGTCATATGCCGGCGCCGGCCGTCACGCCGAACCTGCGGGACGGACACAGCGGCGACCGGCGGCCGACAGGCGGCCGACAGGACGCTTGCCGGGCGGTGTCGCCGGGGTGACGATGGTCGGGTCCGGCCCGTCCGACCGGGGAGGCCGTGTTGTCCGAGACCTGGGTGGCCCTCGAAGGTGGCGCCGATCCGGCCGAGCGCCGTGGCGTACTGCGCCGGGCGCACGAGTCGTTCGCGACCGCGGGCCGGGTCGAGCGGCCCGTACGCTCGGTGGTCGCCGCCTCGTGGCGGCGTTCCGCCCGCGCAAGGGTGAGCCCCGAGGGCACGGCGAGCGTCGAGTTGACCGACGACGGACTCGCCGCGTACCGCGACGCGCACCCTCTCTCCCGGATGATGCCGCTGTTCCGTGAGCTGATGGGCGCGTACGCCATGGACGGCGAACATCTGATGGCGGTGTGCGACGCGCACGGCAGACTCCTGTGGGTCGAGGGGCACAGGGCGGCGCGGCTGCGGGCGGACCGGATGAACTTCGTCCCGGGAGCCCGCTGGTCGGAGGCCGTGGCGGGAACGAACGCGCCGGGCACCGCGATCGCCGTGGACCGGCCCGTACAGGTCTTCGCCGCCGAGCACTTCCAGCGGCCCGCCCATCCCTGGACCTGTGCGGCGGCGCCCGTCCACGATCCCTGCACGGGACGGCTGTTGGGCGCCGTGGACATCACCGGCGGGGACCGGCTGGCTCATCCGCACAGTCTGGCCTTCGTCGGCGCGGTCGCGCGGGCCGCCGAATCGCAGCTCGCGTTGCTCGCACCGCCGCCCGCCGCGGGCTCCTTACGGCTCTCCGCGCTGGGCCTGCGGCTCAGCCTCACCTTGCGGCCGGCCGTCATCAGCAGCGCCTCGTCGCGGCCCAGCGCGGAGAGCCGTAAGGA
>NZ_MAUD01000283.1 GCF_001700515.1 Streptomyces lushanensis | reverse complement strand
GATAGTGCTCTCGCTGCCCCGGGGTGCCGAAGGCTCGCAGTGGCACGGTGGCCAGCACCGCGTGCGCGGTGATCGCGAGTGCCAGCCCCGGATCGCGGGATCCCTCCCCGAGCCCCTCCAGCAGAGCGCAGGTCTCTGTGCCGGACAGTCCCCCACCGCCCAGGTCGCGCGGTACCAGTGGTCCGGCGAGACCGGGGCCGTGCCGCGTGGCCGCCAGCTCGGTGAAAAGGTCCGGGTCCCATCGGTGATTGCTGTCGCGGCTGTTCGTGGTCGGCCGTGCGACGCGTTCGGCGAGCTCGCGGGACCGGTCGACCAGTGATGCCTCGGTCTTCGGGTCGTCCTTCGGGTCGTCGGAATCGAGGCCGGCTGGGGATTGCGAAAGCACCATCGGATCTCCCCTTTTTTCTGTGTCCTGCTCGGGCGGCAGAATTGCCACGACACAGGGACGCCTGATTCGCGTTTGAGTCGTCAAATGATCGCGGAAATCACACATCTCATCATCCGCATTCACTTCGCCCACCGTAGCTGGCGGTCCGCACTTGTTTCGCCGACGTGCGGGATATTTTTCACAGTCCCGCGGAAGGTTGTCGTATGTCAGCCCGCATGACACGGCATGACAGTACTTGACGTGATTCTGACACAACGTTCATTGCCTCTCCGCCGCAGGTCAAGCAACATATCCAGCAGCACTCCACATCCAGGCAGACGGACGATAAAACCGGCTCCAGAAAGGGAGGGGAATGCAATGACATTCACGGAGGAAGAGGACGGCCTGCCCGGGCTGCCTCGTATATCCGACGCGACTCTGCGGGACTCCGCGCATATGGCGGGCGTCGAGTTCGGCCCCAGGGACGCCGCGGCGATCGCGGACCTGCTGGTGAAGACCGGTATCGAGCTGGTCGAGG
>NZ_MAUD01000282.1 GCF_001700515.1 Streptomyces lushanensis | reverse complement strand
GGGCGCCCCTTCCGCGTCGGATCAGGTCAGCAGTACTGGGCCTGCTTGCCGATGGAGCGGTACATGCAGTCCGCGTTCTCCAGGAGCTGGAAGACCGCGTCCCGGTTCCTGCTCGTCTCGCGGTCGATCACCTCGTCCGGAGGGTAGAAGCCGCCGCCCGAACTCGACGACGGATACATCTCGAAGGTGTACGAGAAGATCTTGTACGTGCCCCACAGCCAGTCGTCGATCGAGCCGTCCGTGATGTAGAGATCACTGGCCTGCTCGGGCGTGTAGCCGTTGCTCGCGGCCATCTTCTGGCCGACGGTCGCGAAGGCGTTGCGGTCGTCCACCGTCATACCGGTCGTGGTGTCCGCGGTGGTGTAGCCGAAGGGCCAGAGCACCAGTTCGCTGTAGGTGTGGAAGTCGATCCCGGCCTTGATCTGCTGGACACCGCCGATGACCCGGCTGCGCACGAAGTTCGCCACGACCTTCACCTCGGGCGCGGACTCACCGGCGCTGCCCCGGTAGGTGTCCGAGGACGGGCTGCTGGAGGAGCCGCCGCAGCAGCCCCACCGGTAGGCCCAGTTGCGGTTCAGGTCCGTACCGATCGCGCTGGAGCCCGAGTTGGGCTGGCGGTTCTTGCGCCAGCTCCGGTACGAGCCGGTGGCGACGTCGTACTCGCCGCCGTCCGGGTTGAGGTCCGGGACGATCCAGATCTCACGGCTGTTGACCAGGCTGGTCACCCGCGAGTCGGTGCCGTAGTCGGAGGTCAGCTCCTTGAGCAGATACAGCGCCATCTCCACGGTGAGGTGCTCACGCGCGTGCTGATGGTGGGTGAAGAGGACCTCGGGCTCGTTCTCGTCGGTGGCGACATTGTCGCTGATCTTGAGGGCGACGATGTTCCGGCCCTGGTACGAGGTGCCGATCACCCGCTGGCTCACCAGGTTGGGGTAGGCCGCGACGACAGTGCTGATCTCGCTCGTCATCTCCGCGTAGTTGTGGTACCTGGAGTCCGCGGAGGGGAAGTCGAACGGCTCGACGACACCGTTCAGAGTGCGGTCGGGGACGGCGCCCAGCGGTGTGGGCTCGTAGCCGAGCGCGCGAAGCTTCTTCGCCTGAGCCGGATCGGCGGAGACGACCACGCTCTCGCTGTCCGACTCGTCGATCGTCACACCGGTCCTGGCGAGCGCGGTACGGGTCGCGGAGGTGGCGTGCATCTGGATCTCGTACTGCCGGATCTCCTCGTCGGCCGTCTTGGCCTCGGCGGCGGCGGACGGAGGAGTGGAATCGGCGTTGGTGGCCGTGGCGGTGACGCCAAGGGCCAGGGTCAGCAGGGCGGCCAGGGTCGCTGTCCGTCTGCGGCCGGTGCTGCCGCTTGCGCGTGTTCGGAGCCGCATGAAGTCTCCCGGATGTGGAGTCGTGGGGGGTGCTGCTGCGACGCGCCCTGTGCGGGTCGAGTGAAGTCGGGCCGTCCGGGGTCATCCTGAGGGCATGACATGAGCCGGTCAAGAGTGCCCAAAGCGCCGGACCGCGGCGGCCCGCTCGCGGCGGCTCCCGCCACCCGGTCGGCGGTACGGGGGCGGGAGCGCGTCGCGGCCGGGTGTCCGGCTCCGGACCTTCGGTCGGATGGGGTCAGAAGGCGAAGACCGAGCCGCTTCCGCTGTCCTTGGCGCACGGATTGCCGAAGGTGTGGGCGTACGAGAAGCGCTTGCCCTCCCAGACGCCTTCCGCCGTCACGGTCACCGGGTTCCACTCCTTGCTGCACACGGCACGTGAGCCCCGTGTGGTGATCGTGTCCAACTGGGCCCGGGTGGCGCGGAGTTCCGCACAGGCGCCGCTCGCGTCCGGATGCGTGCCCGATGACGTGGGCGCGCAGTTCAGTGTCACGGCGCGCAGCACCGTACCGGACGTGGCGCTGTCCCCGGCGGTGATGCCGAGCACCAGGGCGGACGGCGCGTACAGACTCTCCGCGCCGATCTGTGCCGCGCTCGCCGCGCCGGTGCCGGGCAGCGTGGTGAACGCCAGTGCGGTGGCCGTGAGCGCCAGACCTCTTGCGATGGACCGCATGCAAACACTCCTTGGGTCGGGTTCGGTAAAACGCAGGCAGTCTTGCCCGCCTCGCCCCGGAATGCGCGGCGCCACCACCAAATCTGCTCGCTCCGAGTGATGGCGCGCGTGCGGTTTGTGGCGCAGACAGGTGTCCGGTCGGGCCGGTCGGGCCGCTCGACCCGGCGCCGGGCCGCCCCTCGCCGGTCGCACCGTCGGCCGTTCGTCGAATGAACTACAGTTCACTGTCTGTCCCGCCCCGGGTGTGCGTGTATCTGGCACGCGTGTCGGCGTCCAGCGGGTGAGTACCGCCGTTTCCGTACCGGGGAGCCGATGAGCCGATGACCGTCATGACGCCCGGCGAGTCCGCCGTGCCCACAGATTCTGCCGTGCCCACAGATTCCGCCGTGGCCGTCGAGGCCGCCGTGCCCAGCGAGGCGGTGGGCCCGCTGATGCGCGGGATCGCCGTACTGCGGGAGATCAGTGACGCGGGCGGCCGGACGAGCCTGAGTGAGCTCGTCCGTACGACCGGTCTCGCCCGCTCCACCGTCGACCGGATCGCCGCCACGCTCGCGCGCATGGGATATCTCCGGATGGACGGTCACTCCGCCGTCCTCACTCCCCGTCTGATGGAGCTGGGCAACGCCTATCTGGCCTCCCTCCGCCTTCCCCGGCTCCTCGGACCGCTCGCCGCACAGCTTGCCGAGGAACTGGACGAGTCGGTCTCGCTGGCCGTGCCCGACCGCGACGGGATCCGCTTCGTGCACCAGACGACGCGGCGCCGCGCCATGTCGCTGACCTTCCGTATCGGCGATCTGCTGCCGGCCGAACGCACCGCCCCCGGGCCGCTGTTCGCCGCCGGCTGGGACGAGCGCGCATGGGTACGGTGGCGCGAGCGCCGGGCGGCCGATCCCGAGGACCGCGGATTTCCCGCCGTGCCGCCGCGCGGGGCCGAGGCCGACGGTCGCGGCGGCGCCGACCGCGACAGCGCCGGTCCTGACGACGGCGGTTCCGGCGGTGACGGTCCTGACGACGGCGAGGCCGGCTTCGCGGCGCGCACGGAGCGGGCCGCCGAGCGGGGCTGGGCGCTGGACGACCAGCTCATCGAGCCGGGGCTGATCGCGCTCGCCGTGCCGGTACGCGGACCGGACGGCCATGTCCTGTGCGCCGTCAGCGCGGTCAGCCACACCAGCCGGCACAGCGCCGACTCGCTGCGCCGGACGCTGCTGCCCCGGGTGCGCGAGGCTGTGGCCGCCATGGAACGGGAACTGCGCGAGGCCCCTACGGTGCCGGCCGCCGCTCCGGCCGGGCTCGCCGACTGGACCTCCGCCTCCAAACAGCGGCTCGGCGCGGATTTCTTGGAGTCCCTGGCCCGGGGCCTCACCGTACTGACCGCCTTCGGCGAGGGCCGGGCGGAGCTGACGCTCTCCGCCGTCGCCGAGGCCACCGGGCTCGCCAGGGCGACCGCCCGGCGCGCCCTGATCACCTTCGAACATCTCGGCTGTGTCGGCTCGCGGGACCGGACCTTCCGGCTGACCCCGCGCGTGCTGGCACTCGGCTGTCCGCCGCTCTCCCGCATCACCCTGCCCGACATCGCCGAACCGCATCTCGTCACGCTCGTCAAGAAGGTGCACGACTCCGCGTCGCTGGCGGTGCTCACCGGCGACGACATCCAGTACACGGCCCGTGTCGCCGCCGGACGGGTCATGAGCGTCACCATCACGCCGGGCACCCGCTTTCCGGCCTACGCGGCCTCGATGGGCCGGGTACTGCTGGCAGATCTGGCGCCCGCGGAGCGGCTCGCCCGGCTCGCCCGCACCGAACCACTGGCCCTGACCCCGCGGACGGTCACCGACGCCGCTGAGCTGGCCGCACTGCTGGAGCGGGTGGAACGCGAGGGATACGCGCTGGTCGACGAGGAGTTGGAGGAAGGGCTGCGCTCTCTCGCCGTACCGGTGCGCGACCGTACGGGACGCGCGGTGGCCGCGGTCAATGTCGCCATGCACAGCAGCCGCCGCAGCGTCGAGCGCTGTCTGCGGGAGGTGCTGCCCGAACTGCGCGCCACGGCCGAGGCGATCGAGGCGGACCTGCGTATCGCGGGCCGGTTCACCCGTATCCCGTCGGCCTGAGCGGCCTGACGCCGCCTGAGCGGCTGTGAGGCCCCGGGAGGCTGTTCGAGGTCGGGAGGGAACGATCCGCCACACCCTTTCGCCGTGCCTGCGGGCAGGGTGCGGCGGATCGTGTCCGGGCGCCGGGCCGGTGGATCAGACGTTGGGCACCTTCAGCTTGTCCCAGCTCGTCCGGCCGGGCGTGCCGTCGGCTGCGCTGCCCGTGTAGCCGAGCTTGCGCTGCCAGGCGGCGTACGACGCGCGGTCGGCGTCCGACCAGGCCGGTCCCGGCCCGACCTCGTACCGTCCGCAGCCCTCCGCCACCAGCCGCCTGCCCATCGCGGTGATGATCGCGCTGCGCCGGCCGGCCGCGAAGAAGGCGGCGCCGGGGAACGGTTCGTGGGCCGCCGGGGGCTTCGGCTTCGGCGGCTTCTGGGCCGGCGGCCTGGAAGGAGTGGTGGGCACGGCGGCGAGCCGGTCCTTGACGCGTTCGCGCATGGATTCCATGGTGAAGCCGCGCGGATCCACCTTCCCCGGCTGCCACTCCTTGTGTCCTATGACGGAGCGGTGACTCCAGCCGTGCGCACGGCAGATGGCCGCGGCGGCCTTCTCGATCGCCTCCAGCTGGGCGGCCGGCCAGGGGTCCTCGCCGTCGCCGAGGTTGACGGCCTCGAAGCCGTAGAAGTGCTGGTTGCCGTCGGTGTTGGCCTCGTTGTCGGCGGGCAGCGCCGACTCGGCGATCACCGCGCGCAGGACCTCGTCGTCGCCGAGCCCGGCGTGGTTGGCCCGTCCGTTGCCGACGAGATGGACCGAACCGTCCTTGGCGATCACGCCGTGGCAGAGCGGGCCCGGCAGCGCCGAGTGGCCGTTGTAGCAGAGCTCGACGGAGCTCTCGGTGCCCGAGGTGACGGTGTGATGGATCATCACTCCGTGCAGAGGTCCCCATGGACCCTTGTGATTGCGGTTGTGCGTACGCCAGCTCCGGTGCTCGACCACTTTCAGGCCCTCGTCGCGGAGGACCTCGAGGAGTTTCGCGGCGGTCAGAGGCGTTGCCATGGTGGTGCTCCTTCCCAGGTGCGATGGCTCGATTCTGCCGCTCCCGCGCCGTCCCGCCGCACCGCCCACGCCGACAGCCCCGCCCGGCAGCCGTAGGTGTCGCCTCTGTCCGTCGCTCTCCGTCGCTCTCCGCGGTCCGTATCCGCCGTCCGTACCTGCCGTTCGTCGCCGTCATCGGGCCAGGAGCGTCACCGCCGCGCAGGCACCGCTCGCCGCGCCCACCGCCACGACGGCCGCCGCGACACAGCGTGTTCTGAGCCGCTCGTAGCACCCCGCGTACTCCTCACGCAGTTCGGCGGCGCGCTCCGAGACATGGACGAGCGTCGCCCGGGAGAGGGCCAACCGGTCGGCGACATAGGCGCGTTCCACCTCTTCGCGCTGGGGCGTCGTCAGCCAGGGCAACCGCTCGGAGAAGCGTGATGCCCGGGCACGGGCGTCCGCGACCTCGGCATTCCACAGGAGATGGCCTTCGAGGCGCACAAGGCCGCGGGCGCTGTCCTGGCCGGGCTCCACGCGTTCCTCCCCGCTCCGGTACGGCCTCATACCGCCGGCCCGGCGCTCGTTCTCACCGCTGGTCGTCCCCGGGCGGCGCGGTCGTGGCGCCCGCGTGCCGGTTCCTGGCCTCGTCCAGCGTCCGGATGGCCGGATAGTGCAGATCGAACGCCGGGGACTCCGAGCGGATCTTCGGCAGGGTGTGGAAGTTGTGCCGCGGCGGCGGGCAGGACGTCGCCCACTCCAGGGAGCGCGCGTACCCCCACGGGTCGTCCTCTTCGATCTTCTTGCCGTACTTGGAGGTCTTCCACACGTTGTAGAAGAACGGCAGCATCGACAGTCCGAGGACGAACGAGGCGATGGAGGAGACGGTGTTGAGCATGGTGAATCCGTCGGAGGCGAGGTAGTCGGCGTAACGGCGGGGCATGCCCTCGGCGCCCAGCCAGTGCTGGACGAGGAAGGTGCCGTGGAAGCCGACGAAGAGCGTCCAGAAGGTGATCCTCCCGAGCCGCTCGTCCAGCATCTTGCCGGTGAACTTCGGCCACCAGAAGTGGAATCCGGCGAACATCGCGAACACCACGGTGCCGAAGACGACGTAGTGGAAGTGCGCGACCACGAAGTACGAGTCGGAGACATGGAAGTCCAGCGGCGGTGAGGCCAGCAGAACACCCGTGAGGCCGCCGAAGAGGAAGGTGACGAGAAAACCGATCGACCAGAGCATCGGTGTCTCGAAGGAGAGCGAGCCGTGCCACATGGTGCCGATCCAGTTGAAGAACTTCACACCGGTCGGCACCGCGATCAGGAAGGACATGAACGAGAAGAACGGCAGCAGCACACCACCGGTCACGAACATGTGGTGCGCCCACACCGTGATGGACAGACCCGCGATCGCGATGGTCGCGCCCACCAGACCGATGTAGCCGAAGACCGGCTTGCGGCTGAAGACGGGCAGGATCTCGGTCACGATGCCGAAGAACGGCAGGGCGATGATGTACACCTCCGGATGGCCGAAGAACCAGAAGAGGTGCTGCCACAGCAGCGCGCCGCCGTTGGCCGCGTCGAAGACGTGCGCGCCGAACTTACGGTCCGCCTCCAGGGCGAGCAGCGCGGCGGCCAGCACGGGAAAGGCGAACAGCACCAGCACGGCGGTCAGCAGGACGTTCCAGGTGAAGATCGGCATCCGGAACATCGTCATGCCGGGCGCGCGCATGCAGATGATCGTGGTGATGAAGTTGACCGAGCCGAGGATCGTACCGAAGCCGGAGAAGGCCAGCCCCATGATCCACAGATCACCCCCGACACCCGGCGAGTGGACTCCGTCGGTGAGCGGGGAGTAGGCGAACCACCCGAAGTCCGCGGCGCCGTTGGGTGTGAGGAATCCCGCCACCACGATGAGCGAGCCGAAGAGATAGAGCCAGTACGCCAGGATGTTCAGCCGGGGGAAGGCGACATCGGGCGCGCCGATCTGGAGCGGCATGATCCAGTTCGTGAATCCGGCGAACAGCGGGGTCGCGAACATCAGGAGCATGATCGTGCCGTGCACCGTGAACGCCTGGTTGAACTGCTCGTGCGAGATGATCTGGATGCCGGGACGGGCCAGTTCGGCGCGCATGAAGAGCGCCAGCACCCCACCCATGATGAAGAATCCGAACGACGTGACCAGATAGAGCGTGCCGATCGTCTTGTGATCGGTGGTGGTCAGCCATCCGACGATGACACTGCCCGGATGCTTGCGCCGTACCGGCACCTCGTTCTCATAGGCGTCCTCGGCCTCGGCCGACTCTTCCGTGCCTGTCGTCGTCACTGCAACGTTCCTCCGGTCAACGCCTGGGGTGGGGACTCGGCAAGCAGCATGGCGTTGCTTTCACCGGCGCGGCGCGACCGCTTCCTCCCGGGCGCGTCGTGCGGACCGGCGGCGAACAGGGCGGGGGCGCGTCATTTCCGGGCCCCGGCGGCGAACCCGGTCATCGGTTCCGGCGCCTCCTCCGTCAGCCGCCGCGCCCTGACTTTCACCCGATAGGGCGGACGGCGTGCGGGTGCCGCCCACCCGGCCACGAGCCCGGGACACCGCGATACGCAGGTCGACGCAGGGGTCCGCGCAACAGGTCGCGGCTACCCGCGCAGATCGCCCGGCCGGCTTCCGGGGGCATCGGCGCATTCCCGCCTCCCGCCTGCCGCCTCCCGCCTCCCGCCTGCCGCCTCCCGCCTGCCGCCTGCCGTCGGACCGCGGGCCGCGGCCCGTACCCGCACTTCCATCGGGCCTCCGGGGCGAAGTGACCCTGGAACCGGCGGAGTTGACGTGCGGGCCCGATGGTGCGCGCGGTGGCGGGCGCGACTCACCGCCACCGCCGCGCTACCTTGCGTGCGCACGCACGCTTGCGTTTAACAAAATCCGACAAAGCGCGCAGAATGGACTGGGCGCGACCCGGTGTCGCGCATCGCGGTCAGACTTGCGGCGAACGAAGGAGGCGAGTCGTATGGCCGACGTCTCACATGCGAGGGGGGACCTTGCCGGTCATCCCGATGTCCCCGAGATGCAGGAGCGTTACGCGCGCATGCTCGGTGGGCGCGATGTGGCACTCGTGGACGGACCGGTGTTTCTCGTCGGTCTGTACTGCGCGCTGTCACCGTGGATCCTGCACTTCTCGAACACACAGAGGTCGCTGGCGGTCCACAACCTGATCATCGGCATCGCGATCGTCGTGCTGGCACTCGGCTTCACCAGGGCGCCGGCCAGGATGTACGGGCTCAGCTGGGCCATGTGCCTCCTGGGAGTGTGGCTGATCGTGTCTCCCTGGGTCGTGGGCAACACCATCGGTCCCGACAAGGGCATCATCTGGAGCAATGTCGTCATCGGCGCCCTCACCTTCCTGCTCGGTCTGCTCTGCGCGGCCGCGGCGATGAAAAGTGGCAAACGCCGGTTCGGCACCACGGAGGAGCCCCGGCTCGGGCCCACACACGAGAGCCGACTTGGGCCCACTCAGGCGAAATGAGGTGACCGACAGGTGAAACTCCCTCTACGATTGACGGCATGCGCGGCACCGGGGGACTGCTGAACGTCGTTGACGTGGAGGCCACTTGCTGGGACGGGACGCCTCCGGTCGGCGCGGTCAGCGAGATCATCGAGATCGGACTGACCGTCGTCGACCTCGACGCGGGGGAGCGGATCGAGCGGCACCGTATTCTCGTGCGGCCCGTGCGGTCCGAGGTCAGTGACTTCTGTACCGAGCTGACCGGCCTGACCCAGGCCGAAGTGGACACAGGCCTCGGCTTCACCGAGGCCTGTCGTCTGCTCGCGGTAGAGCATTCGGCCGGTCTGCGCCCCTGGGCGAGTTGGGGCGAGTACGACCGGCGCCAGTTCGCCCGGCAGTGCCGGACCAGCAGTGCCACGTATCCCTTCGGGCAGCGGCACACCAATGCCAAGCTGGTCTTCACGGCGGCACACGGACTGCGCGAGCGGCCCGGTATGGCCCAGGCGCTGTGCATCGCGGGACTCCCGCTGGAAGGCCGGCACCACCGCGGTGACGACGACGCGTGGAACATCGCCGCGCTGATCCTCGCACTGTCGGGCCGGGGCGACTGGCCGTAGGCCCTGGGCGCGCGTACCACCACGACGGGCACGCGCTTGGAGGCCGTGCCAAACGCGGGCGCCCGCCGAGTTCTTCCGCGCGGACGGATGGTCTTCCCCGAACGGGTGATGTGCGTGTCGGTGGAGGGACGGTCCTGCGAAGTCCGGGTACGCTGCACGCACCGTCAACGCCCGCTCTTCGACGGGCGCATGGGATCGACGGCGCTACGCGCGTCACCACCCGCACGGCTATGGAAGACACGGGAGCTCCCCATGGAAACCGACGTATCCGGCCCGTCGCGCCGGACGTTGCTGCGCGCCGGCGCGTATCTCGGTGCCACGTCCCTCGCGGTCGCGACGGCCTCCGCCGTCGCGCGGGCCGGTGAACGGCGCGGTGTCGTCCGTCCCTTCCCGGACTGGATTCCGGCCAGCACCTCCAACTACACCGTGTCCAGCCGTCCTTCGGCGTATCCGGTCGAGTTCGTCATCATCCATGTGACCCAGGTGTCCTTCCAGAACGCCAGGAAGATCTTCCAGAACCCGGCCAAGAAGGTCTCCGCGCACTACATGGTCGCCTCGGCGGACGGATACGTCGGCCAGTTCGTGCGGGAGAAGGACATCGCCTGGCACGCGGGCAACTGGGACTACAACACCCGCAGTGTCGGGATCGAGCACGAGGGCTGGGTGGACCGGCCCGAGTTCTTCACCGACGCGCTCTACGAGTCGTCCGCGGCGCTGACCGCCGCAGTCTGCGACCGGTACGGCCTGCCGAAGGACCGCGGGCACATCATCGCGCACAGCGAGGTCCCGGGCGCCACGCACACCGACCCCGGGCGGTACTGGAACTGGGACCGCTACATGGAACTGGTCGATCGCTGATCCGCGGTGACGCGGCCGGAGTGTCGCCTCGGCCGCGCCACCGCGCGCTTGGTGCTGTGCTGTGCTGTGCCGTGCTGAGCGTGCGTTGTCGCGTTGCGTGATGCAGTGTGGTGCGGGTGTGGCGTGTTGACCGCTACTCCCACTCCACCGTCAGCGTCGCGTCCGCTCCCGACCTCAGGAAGACGTACGCCGTCGACGCCGGCGCGTTGACCAGCCGCAGCCGCGCCTGGGTGACGCCCGTACGGTTCATCGCGGTGAAGTCGCCCGACGCCTTCGTCCCCGAGGAGAAGGCACCGAACGCCGCCGCCTCACTCACCGAGGCCGCGGCGGCCCAGTCGTCCGCACCCGTCGCGCAGGTGGCACCGAAGCAACCGGTCCTGATGTCCAGCACCAGCCGGTTGCCCGCCGCCCACGGATCACCGCTGCCACTGGCGCGCGCCACCGTCACATACGCCCGCTTCACCGTCGCGCCGTCCGGCAGGGACGAGGTGTCGAACGAGAGGAGCGCACGGTTGTGCAGCCCGTCCGTCCCCCGGCCGACCGCCACCCCGAGGCTGCCTTCGAGTGTGCCGACGGCGGGACCGCCGCCGCTCGCCGACGCCTTCACATAGCCGTCGTCCGAGGCGAGGCTCGGAAACACCGCGGTACTCGGCGGCTCTTCCCCACCGGGCTCTCCCGGGTCCCCGGGCGTTCCGCCGCCGCCGTCCAGACCCCAGAACTGTCCGATGCGGTACGAGGCACAGAGGTTCACGTCGAGGATGTACGCGCCCGCGGTGCCGCACTGCTCCGCTCCCGTGCCCGGGTCGACCGGCTGGCCGTGTCCCATACCGGTCAGCGAGTACGTCTCCACCACGGCCCGTCCCGCGCCGTCGCGGTACACCGCGTGCGGATGGCCGGCGACGGTGTCGGTGGTGTCGGCCGTGGCGTCCGTGCCGTGGACGGCGGTCCACTGCTCCACGGTCTCCCTCATGTTCGCGGGGACCACGGTCGTGTCACTGCTGCCCTGCCAGACCGAGACGGACGGCCTGCGCCCGGTGTAACCGGGGTACGCGCCACGGACCTTGTCCGCCCAGGCGGCCGGTGTCAGATTCGTGCCCGGACTCATACAGGTGTAGGCGGCCGGCACACTGGTCGCGCAGGCGTAGGGCAGTCCCGCCACCGGCGCTCCTGCGGCGAAGACATCCGGATAGGCGGCGAGTACGACATTGGTCATCGCGGCCCCCGCGGAGAGCCCGGTCGCGTACACCCGCGCCGGGTCACTGCCCAGATCGGTCTTCATCCGGTCGGTCATCTGCTTGATCGACAGGGCCTCGCCCGCGCCCCGCCCGATGTCCCCGGACTCGAACCAGTTGAAGCAGGAGTTGAGATTGTTCCCCGACTGCTGCTGCGGCAGGACCAGCGCGAAGCCCCACTGGTCGGCCCACTTGGTCCAGCCGGTCTCCGTGTCGTACGCGGCGGCCGACTGGGTGCAGCCGTGCATCGCCACGACAAGCGGGCGGCCCGCGGGCAGACCGTCCGGCACATAGCGGAACATCCGCAGGTTTCCCGGGTTCGAACCGAAGCCGGTGACTTCGGTGAGTGACGCGGCCCGCGCCACGGGCACGAACCCGGGCCCGCCCGCGCCGAGCAGGGCGACCAGCAGCGCGAGCAGCACTCCGACGGAGGAAAGGTTTCTTGTGCGGGTTGTGCCGGCTGCGCGTGCCGCGTGGCCCGTGGGGCCTGTGGGGCTTGTGCGAGTTCGATGCATGGCGGCTCCTTCGAGGCGTCCCCCTCTTGTGGATACGGAGAGTAGGGCGGCTCACACACCGTGGAGCACGGGCCGGACCACCATCAATCCGCAGGAGCGGTGGGGCCTGGCCATATGGACGTCCGGGCCCTGTCGGACCGCCGATGGAGGGCACCACCACGCATGACGTCTTCCGCGAAGGGAATATCACCGGGAGGGGGGAATGGTTGTCTATGTGAAGAGTAAGAAAATTGTCCGAAAGTTGAGATCGGAATGGACGACACGCGTGGCACGGCCACCGGGGAGGCGTCGGCCGGGTCCGGCGGCGGTGGGGTCAGATGGGCTACGGCGACCGTCGACGCGCGAGGCGTCGTCATCCGCTGGAGCACCGCCGCCGAGCAGATGCTCGGCTACGCGCCGGTCGAGATCGTGGGACGCAGGGCCGAGGGACTTCTCCAGGGAACTCTGCCCGCCTCCGGATGGCGGTCGCTGGCCCGCCACGAGCTGTGGAGCGGCCGGATCGCGGTACGCCACCGGGCCGGCGGTTCGGTGGATGTGGACCTGCTGGCCTGCCCCCTCGGCGACGGAGGCGCGGCCGCCGACGAAGGCGGGGCCGGCCGGTGGCTGCTGGCGACCGTGGCGGAGGCCGGCGCCGCTCGTGACGCCGATCTGACGGAGCGGTCGTTCGCCCAGGCGACGCTTCCGATGGCGGTCCACGACCCGGATCTGCGGCTGCTGCGCGCCAACCAGCAAATGTGCCGGATCGTCGGCCTCACGGAGGAAGAAATGCGCGGACGACGTTCCGGGTTCCTGACGGAGAACCGTGTGGACGCCGAGGTCGAGAGGCCCATGCGACGGGCACTGCGCACCGGTGAGCCCGAGACCGCGCTGACCTTCCGCCGCGCGGCGGGCGAGCACCGCGAGCGCGCCTGGACCGTATCGCTCTCGCCGCTCACCGACGAGGACGGAAAGGTCCTGGCCGTCGCCGTGGCCGGTCTTGAGATCAGCGAGGAGTACCGGGCCCGTGAGGGGCTCGCCCTGCTCAACGAGGCGGGGCTGCGGATCGGCACCACCCTCGATGTGACCCGTACCGCCGAGGAACTGGCGAGCACACCGCTGCCCCGGTTCGCCGACTTCATCAGCGTCGATCTGCTGGACTCCGTACTGCGCGGTGACGAGCCGACACCCGATCCGCTCACCGGTGATGTACGGCTGCGCCGGGTCGCGCACCGGTCGGCCCACCGGCCCGACGTGCCCGAGGCCGCCGTCGCCGTCGGCGAGGTGGACAACTACCCCGAGTACTCGCCGCCCGCCCGCTGTCTGACCACCGGCCGGGCCGTTCTCACCGGACCCTGGGACACCGAGTACACCCGGTGGATGACGCGCGACCCGAGGCGGGCCGCCAACTGCCCGCGCTACGGCGTCCAGTCGCTCATCGCGGCGCCCCTGGTGGCCCGCGGGAACATCCTGGGCGCGGCCCTGTTCTGCCGCAGCGTCAACCCGGAGGCGTTCACCGAGGAGGATCTGCTGCTCGCCGAGCAGCTCGCGGCGCGCGCCGCCGTCTGCATCGACAACGCGCGGCGGTACACACGCGAACGCAGCACCGCCGTCACCCTCCAGCGCAGTCTGCTGCCCCGCGGACTGCCACCGCAGTCGGCCGTGGAGGTCGCCACCCGCTACCGGCCCGCCGACTCCGAGTACGGGGTGGGCGGCGACTGGTTCGACGTCATTCCGCTCTCCGGCTCGCGGGTCGCCCTGGTGGTGGGCGATGTCGTCGGCCACGGCATCCACGCGTCCGCCACCATGGGCCGGCTGCGTACCGCCGTGCGCACGCTCGCGGACATGGACCTGCCGCCGGACGAGCTGTTCACCCATCTCGACGACGTGGTCGTACGGCTCGCCTCGGAGAACGTCGGCGCGGCGGAGAACGCCGACATCGTGGCCGACGACGCCAACGTGGGCGCGAGTTGTCTCTACGCCGTCTACGACCCGGTGTCCCGCCGCTGCTGCGCGGCGCGCGCCGGCCATCCGCCGCCCGTGCTCGCCAAGCCCGACGGCACGGTGGAGGTGGTCAGGCTGCCGGCCGGTCCGCCGCTGGGCCTGGGCGATCTGCCGTTCGAATCGGTGGAGTTCGAGGTCCCGGAGGGCAGTCTGCTGGCCCTCTACACCGACGGACTGATCCAGTCCCGCGAGCACGACGTCGGCTCCGGCATCGAGGTGCTCTGCGACATCCTGAGCACACCCGCCGCGTCGCTGGAGTCCATCTGCGACTCCGTGCTGCGGTCCCTGTTCTCCACCCGGCCCGTCGACGACGTCGCCCTTCTCGTCGCACGCACCCACGCGCTCGACGACGGCCAGGTCGCCACCTGGGAGCTGCCGGCCGAGCCGTCGCTGGTCGCGGACGCCCGGGAACGGGTGACGCGCCAGCTCCTCACTTGGGGCCTCGAAGAACTGACCTTCAGTACGGAACTGCTGGTCAGCGAGCTGTTCACCAACGCCATCCTGCACGCCGGCGGTCCTGTCCAGCTACGGCTGATCCGTGATCGCACCTTGATCTGCGAGGTCTGCGACAGCAGCACCACCGCTCCGCACATGCGCCGGGCCCGGGTCTTCGACGAGGGCGGACGGGGACTGCTGCTGGTCGCCCAGCTCAGCGAGCGCTGGGGCACCCGTCAGATTCCCACCGGCAAGGCCATCTGGGCCGAACAGGCCCTCCCCGCCGCCTGATCCGTACGGTCCCGGCCTGGCGGTTCCCGGGTGCGCGGTCGCCGGCCGCGCGGGCCCGCTGCGCCATTCGGCCGAGGTCGTTCGAGCCGCGCGTGTGTCGTGGCCGAAGGACGCGTTCTCCTGCTTGAAGGACGGGTTTTCATACATCGCGTACAGCTCTGTCACTTCTGTCCGCGACCGAATCCGTCATTCCTCCGTCATCCCAAGGAGAACGCATGCGTCTGCGCACGCGCTGGGCACCGGCCGCCCTTCTGCTGCTCGTCCCCCTGCTCAGCGGCACCGACGCCAAGGCCGGGACCCATGAGGACCGTGTTCCGGTGGAACGTTCCGCCCGGGCGGTCCCGCACCAGTACATCGTCACGCTGAGGCCCGCGCTCTCGCCGGCCGACGCGGTGCGGCGGCTCGGGCTCGATCCCCTCTTCACCTACGAGACCACCCTGCGCGGATTCGCCGCCGTCCTCACCCCGTCCCAGCTCAGCGCGGTGCGCTCGCTCCCCGGGGTCGCGGCGGTCGAGGAGAACGGCCGGGTCTCGGTCGGTCCGCCCGTGACCGGACCGGATCCCGGACGGACCGGAGGCGCCGTCGCGAGCTGGGGACTGGACCGGATCGACCAGCGGAGCCTGCCGCTCGACAACGGCTTCACCGTGACCGGTACGGGCAAGGGCGTCACGGCCTACATCGCCGACACCGGGATCGAGACCGCGAACAGCGAGTTCGGTGGCCGCGCCACCGTCGGCTTCGACGCCGTCCCCGACCGGCGCGAGGGCCAGGACTGCAATGGCCACGGCACCCATGTGGCGGGCACCACGGGCGGGACGGTCCATGGTGTGGCCCGCGCGGTCTCGCTGGTCGCCGTGCGCGTACTCGACTGCCGGGGCCATGGCACCTGGGCCGGTATCCTCGCCGGACTCGACTGGATCGCCAGGAACGCCAAGCAGCCCGCGGTCCTCAACGTGTCCTTGGGCGGGCCCTCGTCCAAGGCGGTCGACGACGCGGTCGACGCGATCGCGGCCCGAGGCGTCCTGCCCGTCGTCGCGGCGGGCAACGAGTCGACGGACGCCTGCGCGGTCTCACCGGCGGGCGCCGGGCAGGCGGTCACCGTGGGCGCGACGGACAGACAGGACCGCGAGGCCGAGTTCAGCAACTACGGCGCGTGCGTGTGGACCTACGCTCCCGGCGCGGCCATCGTCTCGGCAGGGCTGGGCGGAGGGGCCGTCGTGCAGAGCGGTACCTCCATGGCGAGCCCGCATGTCGCCGGTGTCGCCGCGCTCCACAAGGAGAAGCACCCGGACGCGAGCCCGAAGGACATCGCGCTCTGGCTCGCTGGGCAGTCCAGCAAGGACGTGCTGTCGCCCATCGGCAAGGGCTCACCCAACCGCCTGCTCCATACCGGCGGACTCTGACCGGGCGGACTCCCCGGTACGGAGTGTGCCTGCGCCTGTTCTCCCCCGCGCCGCCGCCGGCCCCGACCCGGGGCCGACGGCGGCGTTTTCCGTGACGGATCCGCCCGGCCGGACGGGGCCGGGCCCGCGAGGCGTGGACGCGCGGCCGAGGCGTGGACGGGCCGGTCGAGGGGCAGGGCTCTGATCGTCGCCGTGCCGGCCCGACGGATCGAACTACGCAGGGCGCGGCCGTCGGCCCAGCCGTGCGGTCGTCCGCCCTCATCCCGACGGCCCGTACCCGACACCGTAATGCGACGTATTACGCGCGTAGTTCGAAGGAGCCCTGTCATGTCATCCGTCCTCCAGCCCTCCACCTCCACGCCGTTCGCCCCGGCGCCCGGGGAGGCGACGCTCGACCGTGTCTCCGCCGTCCGTCTCTCCCTCGTACGGCTGCCGCTGCCCATGCCGGTCAGCGATGCCAAAGTGCTGACCGGGCGTCAGAAACCGCTGACCGAGGTCGCGTTCCTCTTCGCCGAGATCGCCACCGAAGGCGGCCACGAGGGCATCGGCTTCAGCTACTCCAAGCGGGCGGGCGGTCCCGGACTGTACGCCCACGCCCGGGAGATAGCCCCCGAGCTGATCGGCGAGGATCCCAGCGACACCGGCCGGCTCTGGCAGAAGCTGGTCTGGGCGGGCGCGTCGATGGGCCGCAGCGGGCTGACCACCCAGGCCATCGCCGCCTTCGACATCGCCCTGTGGGATCTGAAGGCCCGCCGGGCGGGACTGCCGCTGGCCAAACTGCTCGGCGCGCACCGTGACTCCGTACCCTGCTACAACACCTCCGGCGGTTTTCTCTCCATGTCGCTCGACCAGGTGCGGGAGAACGCGGGCCGCGCGCTGGCGCGGGGCATCGGCGGTGTCAAGATCAAGGTGGGCCTGCCGGACAGCAGGACGGATCTGCGGCGCGTCGAGGCCGTACGGGAACACGTGGGCGACGACGTGCCGTTGATGGTCGACGCGAACCAGCAGTGGGACCGCACCACCGCCGCCCGGATGGGCCGCGCCCTGGAGGGATTCGGTCTCACCTGGATCGAGGAGCCGCTGGACGCCTATGACGCCGAAGGACACGCGGCACTGGCCGCGAGCCTGGACACGCCCGTGGCCACCGGTGAGATGCTCACCGGTGTCGCCGAGCACACCGCTCTGATCATGACCGGCGCCGCCGACTTCATCCAGCCCGACGCGCCCCGGGTCGGCGGGATCACCCCGTTCCTCCAGATCATGGCGCTCGCCGACCACAAGAGCCTCGGCATGGCGCCCCACTTCGCGATGGAGATCCATCTCCATCTCGCCGCCGCCTATCCGCGTGCCACCTGGGTCGAGCACTTCGAGTGGCTGGAGCCGCTGTTCAACGAACGGCTCGAACTGCGCGAGGGCCGGATGATCGTCCCGCGCCGTCCGGGGCTGGGTCTCTCGCTCAGCGATCAGGCCGCCGCCTGGACCACCGAGGAGACAACTGTCGCTCCCTGAGGCGTGGTTGCCCGCCTTCGCCCTCGCATCCACAATGCGCATGACAAAACCGAAGGCACTTCGGTCACAGAGGGGACCCCCACATGAAGAAGCCTCTCCTCGGCGCGCTCCTCGCCGTCCTGCTCCTCGGAGCGGGTACGGCACCGGTCATGGCCGCGAGCCATGACACGGTGGCGCCGACGACGACTGCCACGAACGTCACCACGCCCCAGGTCGATGTGAAAGCGGTCGACTTCGCGGGAACAGTGGCACTCAGCAACTGCTCGGGCTCCGTGGTCCGTACGCCGGGATCGCAGCCCAGCGACCCGGCGCTGGTCCTGTCCAACGGCCACTGCCTGGAAACCGGCTTCCTCGGCCCCGGCCAGGTCGTCGTGGACCGGGCCTCGACCCGTACCTTCAGTCTGCTGAACTCCGCGGGCAGCAGCGTCGCGACCCTGCGCGCCAGCAAGATCGCGTACGCGACGATGACCGACACCGACATCTCGCTGTACCAGCTCACCAGCACCTACGCCCAGATCCAGAGCTCCTACGGCATAACGGCGCTGGAACTGAACACCGTACGTCCCGTCCAGGGCAGCGCGATCAAGGTGGTCTCCGGCTACTGGAAGCGCATCTACAGCTGCAATGTCGACGGTTTCGCCTACCAGTTGAAGGAGGCCGACTGGACCTGGAAGGACTCGGTCCGGTACACCTCCGCCTGCAACACCATCGGCGGTACCTCGGGCTCGCCCGTGATCGACAACGTCACCGGCAAGGTCGTCGCCGTCAACAACACCGGCAACGAGTCCGGCGGCCGGTGCACACTCAACAATCCGTGCGAGGTGGATCAGAACGGCACGGTGACGGTGCGTCAGGGCATCAACTACGCCCAGGAGACCTATGGCATCGTGCCGTGCGTCGGCACGGGCAACAAGATCGACCTGAGCCGCGCGGGCTGCGCCCTGCCCAAGCCGTAACGGTCCGGTCCCTCAGGTCCGCGCGCCGGCACACGCGTACGCAGGATGCATGGGTGCGGATACGAAGGTGCGCGCGGACACCGGCACACGGACACGCGCGAAAGCCGCGCCGCCGGTCTCTCGGCGGCGCGGCTCTCGTGATATCAGCTCACGGCGGCAGGCGGCCGGATCAGGGGCGGTCACAGGCCCGGCGCGCCCCAGACGGGGAACCAGCGGGCCAGATCGGGTTCGATCCGCAGATCGTCCCCGAGCAGGGCCCGCACCTGGAGTTCGCGCTGGTTGTCCCGCTTCTCGCCCAGGCCCGGCAGGGGGGCGAACGGATAGAAGGTGCCGCGCTTGTAGAGATAGACGAGCCCCAGGGGCCGCTGCTCCGCGTCCTGGAAACTCATCAGCGAGCAGAGGAGCTGCGGCCCGAAGCCGCCGTCCTCCAGCAGCGTGTTGACCGCGTGCAGATCGTTGACCAGGGCTGCGGTGTCGTCGGGCGGCTGCCGGGCGAGCAGCCAGGTGTAGCCGTACGAGTCGTGGCTGAACTCCACCGGATGACCGGCCCGCCCCGCGTCCGCGTCGAGCAGCTCCCGTACGTCCTGTCTGATCCGCGCGAAGCCGCCGCCCTCCACGCCCGCGAAACAGACGGAACCCAGGCCGGTGGGGACGAATCCCGCTCCGGCCTGGAGGGTGAGCGCGGCGGACGGGAGGGCGAAGAGCTGATCGAGGTTGGGGCGGACGGGCTTGCTCCGGCCGAGGATGGTGTCGAGAAGACCCACGGGACCAGCTCCTCGCTGTTCGGGTACCGGTCGGTACCGGTACGGTCACTCACGGGCGACGGGCGACGGGCGACGGGCGACGGGCGACGGGCGACGGGCGACGGGCGCTCCGGGCCGACGGGCCATGGGCGAGGCGTCCGGTCACGGGCGGGCGAGCTCTGCGGACAGCCGGGCGAGCTGCTCCAGACGCTGCTCCAGGGTCGGGTGCGAGGAGAACAGCCGGCCCAGGCTCTCCTTCGAGGCGAACGCCGGGACGAAGTAGAACGCGTTGTACGGCTCGGCCTTCCGCAGGTCCCGCGTCGGTATCCGCGCCATCTGCCCGCTCACCTTGGTCAGGGCCGAGGCGAGCGCCGACGGACGGCCGGTGAGCAGCGCGGCGGCGCGGTCCGCGGAGAGCTCCCGGTAGCGCGAGAGCAGCCTGGTCAGCAGAAAGCCGATCACATAGACCACCGAGCTGACCAGCGGAATGACCATGATCGCCAGGCCCGCCGGGCCGGCGTTCCTGGCACTGTTCGACAGTCCGCTGTAGAGCGCGAAGCGGGTGATCAGACCGGCCATCACGCCCAGGAACGAGGCGATCGTCATGACCGCCACATCACGGTGGGCGACATGTGACATCTCGTGCGCCAGGACGCCCTCCAGCTCCTCCGGCTCCAGCCTGCGCAGCAGTCCGGTGGTGGCACAGACCAGGGCGCTGCGCTCACTGCGCCCGGTGGCGAAGGCGTTCGGGATGTCACTCTGCGAGATCGCCACCCGTGGTTTGGGCATGTCGGCCAGTGCGCAGATCCGGTCGACGGCGCCGTGCAGCTCGGGTGCCTGCTCGGGCGTGACCTCGCGCGCGCCCATGCCGAAGGCCGCGATGCGGTCGCTGAACCAGAACTGCGCGATGAACAGCGCACCGGCGACGATCAGGATGACGGGCCAGAACTTGCCCAGCACCGCGAGCAGCACACCGACCAGGACCACATAGAGCAGGCCGATCAGAAACATGGTGGTCACCATGCGGGTGGTCAGCCCGTGGTCCTGGGTGTAGCGGGTCTGTGTCATCGCTTCGCCTCCAAGAGGGACTCTCTCCTGCTATTTTCCTCCTTTCCCGGCGAAACGGAATAAGCGGAGTATATGGAGGGCGCGCGGGGGCGGTCCGGCCCTCCCTGGGCGGCCGTCCCCGCGGTCCGTCCCGGCCCGCCGGGCCCGGGACCGTGCGCCTGGTGCTCGACGGGGTTTCCGTCCGCCCAGGTCAGTCATTACGCCGCCCAGCCGGGCGCGCGCAGTGGCGCACTGCTGCACGCGGGTGCTCGGCGTGCATCGGAAAGTGCCTCCCTTGCTGGCGAATTTCTCGTTCCCGGGCGCTTTCGCCGGGCATTGTGGTGTGGTCGATGACAACAAGAGGAGGCAGGACATGATCCGAGTCCACGTGGTGCACCATGTCAGTCTGTTCCGCTCGGCCCTTGTGGCACTGTTGCGGGCCGATACGACACTCGATGTGTCGTCGGCGCCCGGGTGTGCGTCAATTCATGGAACATATGTGACGCCGCCGCATGTGTTTGTGACCGATATTGACTGTTTGGATTCTCCGGGGCATTCTCCGAGCCATGGCGGCAAGACGGGGTCCGCCTATGGCGATCTGGGCGACGGCCCTGGTCTGCTGGTTCTCGCCACCGTGCGGAAGCCGGGAGCTTTACGGAAGGCTTTTGACGCGGGCGCTCTTGGATATGTCAACAAGGACGGTGAGCCTCGGCGATTGGTCGAGGCCATCCACAGAGTGGCCAGAGGTGAGCGGTACATCGACGAATCGCTTGCCTTCGATTTCCTCCAGGCCGCGAAGATGCCGTTGACACCGCGCGAACTCAGTGTTCTCGCGATGGCGGCGGAGGGCGCGCCGATCGATGAAATCGCGCGGTCCCTGCGTCTGTCCAAAGGAACGATACGCAACTATCTGGCAGCCGCGATACGGAAGGTCGGCGGACGCAACCGCCTGGACGCGGTCCGTATATCCCAGGGCGCCGGCTGGCTCTGACCGTCCCGCCCGGCGGACCGCGGGCGGCGGGCCACCCGTCGGCGGGCCATTGGATCACCAGTGGCCGGCCAGATCGCGGTAGAGGGCCGAGCCGGTCAGCAGCTCGTCATGTGTCCCGCAGGCGGGCCGGGTCCCGTCCAGTACGAGGACACGGTCCGCCCGGCGCGCGGACGACAGCCGGTGCGCGACCACGATCAGCGTGCCGGGAAGCCCGGCCAGAGCCCGCTCCGCGCGCGCCTCCGCGACCGGATCCAGATGACAGGTGGCCTCGTCCAGGATCATGAGAGGCGCGGCGGAGACATACGCACGGCACAGGGCGAGCAACTGGCGCTCGCCCTGCGAGAGCTTCGCGGGCTCGACCGTCGCGTCCGGTCCGCCGAGCCGGTCGACGAGTCCGTCGGCGTCCAGCGCGTCGACGGCCGCCGACAGCTCGGCGGCCGACGCGTCGGGACGCAGATACAGCAGATTGTCGCGGACGGTGCCGGTGAACAGGTACGCCTGCTGCGGTATCAGTACGCGGCGCGGCGCCGACGCGCTCGTCCGAGGGCCCGCCGGGGGCTCGCCCGCCAGCAGTACCGTCCCGCTGTCGGGCACAAGCAGCCCCGCGATCACACCGGTGAGAGTCGACTTGCCGATACCGCTCGGGCCGACGACCGCCAGGTGTTCGCCCTGCTCCACGGTCAGATCGAGCGAGTCGAGCACGGGAGGCGCGCCGGGACCGTACGCCACCGTCACCGACCGGATCTCCACGGCCGGCCGGGCCCTCCGCGCCGGCGCGGCACCGTTCTTCACCACCGGACGCGCCGGGGGTTCCGGTTCCGGTGCCCCGGGCGCCGCAGCCGCCTCCCGGTCCTCGAACCGCTCCAGCACCACCAGCAACCGGGTACCGGCCGCACCCAGGGCGGTCATCAGCGTATGGAGGGCGGGCAGCAGCGCCTGGACGAGATAGGCCAGTGCCCCCAGCAGCGCGCCCGCCGTCACTCCTCGGCCGAGCAGCCAGGGAGTGGCGGCCAGTAGCGTGAGCACCGGCAGCTGTCCGGCCACCCCGAGTGCCAGCGTTCGTACGGCCGCCCAGCGCGCCAGGATCCGCGAGGTGCGGGCGCCCGTCCCGATCAGCCGTTCCGTACGGTCCGCCACCTGCGCTCCCGCACCGCAGGCCACGATGTCGCGCAGCCCGGCGCCGACCGCGCCGACGCGATCGGCGATCGCCTCGTCGGCGTCCAGGAACGCGCGCTGGGCGGTGGCCATCGGGCGCAGCGTGGCCAGGAACAGCAGCAGCCCCAGAGCCAGCGGCGGCACGACCACGAGCAGGAACAGCGGCGTGAGCGTCAGCAGTCCGGCCACCGCTCCCACCAGTGTGAAGACAAAGGAGCGGGCGGTGAGCAGCAGACCGGCGAAGCTGTCCCGCACGATCTCGGTCTGATGGGTGAGCCGTGAGACCGCGCCCCCGTCCGCACGCGCCGGATCGGCCACCGCCCCGCTCAGCGACTGTGTCACCGCCCGGCGGACCAGGGCGTCCCGCAAGGGCTCCACGAGCGAGGCCAGCTCGGCGAAGACACCGCGCACGAGCGGGCCGCCGGCGAGGATCGCCACGGCGGCCACGGCCAGCCAGACCAGGCCGGTGCCCGTCCGGCCCGCCAGAAAACCCTCGTCGAGGGCCCGTGCCAGGCAGTAGCCGCCGAGAAAGGTCTGCGCGGACTCCAGCAGGGACCAGCCCGCGAGTCTGAGCAGAACCCCTTTTCTGCGCAGGAGGAAGCGGCGGCCACGCAGCAGGAGCCGGCGCAGCGTGCCCCGGTCCTCGTGCGGTGTACCGCCGCCCGCGGCGGGAGCCCGGCCGGCCGTTCCCCTCGCCGTCACCGGCCGGGCCGTTCCAGCGGGACGTCCGCCGCGCGCCCGGCTCTTTGCGGCAGGGGGCGCACGGACGGCGCGGAGCGCTCCGGCGCCGGACCGGGTGCGGACACAGGGCCCGGCACCGCGAAGACCTCGCGGTAGGCCGGGAACCGCCACAGCTCCGCGTGCGGTCCCATCGCCCGTACCCGTCCCTCCTCCAGCCAGATCACCAGATCCGCCCGGACCGCCGAGGAGAGCCGGTGGGCGATGATCAGCCGGGTGCCCGCCCTGACATCCTGGGCCAGGGCGCGTTCCACCTGCCGTTCGGTGACCGTGTCCAGGCTGGAGGTCGCGTCGTCGAGGATCAGCAGCCGGCCCGCGTGCGCGAACGCCCGTGCCAGACCGAGCCGTTGGAGCTCACCGCCGGACAGCGGGGCCTCGCGCGGCGGAGTGTCGTACCCACGGGGGAGCAGCCGTACGAACGCGTCCGCGCCCGCCGCGCGGGCCGCCTCCCGCACCCGGTCCCGGGAGACCCGCTCGGCGCCGCACGCCAGGGCCTCACCGATCGTCTCGCCCCACAGGGCGGGCCGTTCGAAGGCGTATCCGACCTCACGGCGCAGCTGTTCCCGCCCGACGGCGGCCAGTGGCACGCCGTCGAGCAGTACGGAGCCCTCGTCCGGATCGGTGAGCCGTCCGGCGACGGCGGCGAGCAGGGACTTGCCCGCTCCCGAACGTCCCACCACGGCCGCCGAGCTGCCTCCCGGGATCTCCAGATCGATGTCGGAGAGCAGCGTACGGCCCTCGCGCACCACCCGTACGCCGCGCAGCCGGAGCGTGCCCGGTCCGTCGGGCGGCAGGGACGCCGTGCCGTGGGCGAGGGCGGGGAGGTCCAGCAGCTCGGCGGTTCTGCGGGCCGCGGACCGGCTGCGTACCAGCGCGCCGAGGAACTCGGCGGTGGCGCCCACACCGGCCGCCAGCGCCGCGTACCGGGAGGCGGCCAGCAGTTCTCCGACGCTGATCGCGCCCGAGGCCAGCCGCGCGCCGCCGACCGCCAGTACACCGGTCGTCAGCAGCGGCATGAGAACACCGCCGCGGGCCAGGGCCCGGCCGTGCACGCGCCACATACGCCGTCCCTGGACGTCCAGTTCGGGCAGCGGGGCGAGGATACGGGCGAGCTCACGCTCCGTCGTACCGGCGGCGGCGATGGTCCGTGCGCCCCCCAGTGCCTCGACGAGCCGGGACGCGATCCCGGACTGCACGCTCTGGTACCGCGCGATGCTGTCGGAGGAGTCACGGGTGAAGGCGCGCAGCAGCACGAAGAGCAGGGGCAGGCCGACGAGGAAGGCGGCGGCCGTCCAGAGGTCGATGAGGAGCAGTGCGACGATCGCGCCGGCCGGAGCGAGCAGCGACGCCGCGAGGGACGCGGCGGTCACCGGCGCGGCAGCGGCCTCGGTGGCGTTCGCGGTCAGCCTGGCCGCCGTGTCGCCGGGGGAGAGGCGGGAGCCCTGCTCGGGCGGCGCCGCGAGCAGCCGGGTCAGCCCCTTGACCCGCAGCCACGCGGTCGAGCGGGCGTTGGCCGTACCGCTCGCCAGGGCCACCAGGGCGTCGAGAAGCACCTCCGCGGTGATCGCGGCGGTACACAGAAGGAGCCAGTACCCGGCTCCGCCGTCGTGGTCGAGCAGCAGATCCAGTGTCCGGCCGACGGCCGCGGGCAGGACGAGGGACGCGCCCGCAGAGAGGGCCGAGCAGAGGAACACCGCGGCGGTGAGGCCCGCGCTGTGCCGGGCCGCACCGATCAGCGGAGCCAGTCCCGGCCGGCCGGGGCCGGCCGGCGGTCGGGATGCGGACCGCGCCGCCGTGAGCGGTGCGCCGCGGTCGCGGCCTCCTTGAGACGGACGCTGTTCCCGGCGTGGGACAGCCATCGGGGCGGGATCCTCCTCCGGTCCTGGGCCTGTCGGCGGCCGGCAGGCGCCGGCCGGGTCCCGGGCGGCGAACCGCCCGGGACCCGTGACGTCAGTGACGTCAGTTGCAGGTGAACAGGCTCAGGCTGCTGTCACCGCAGAGCAGCAGGCTCGCCTGGCTCCCGGTTTCCACGTCGCCGATGGCCTCTTCCTTCGGGGTCTCCATCGACTGCAGGTCGAGAAGGGACATTGTTTTGCCTCTCATTCATGGGGACGGTGTGCTCTGTTTCGGCTCCTGGCGGGAGCCGGCTCTAGGGCCGCCGAAGCGGCGGGAGGAAGGGCAGTTGGGCAGGACGGCCGGGCGAGGCGGCGGCGAGCGCCAGCAGACAGCCCGCCGTACCGGTCGACAGATCCATCGACAGCCGCATCATCTGCTCTCCGGGAAAGGCCAGTTGGCCCCGGTATGTCATGGCGTGCCAGGACAGGGCGTCCATCTGGCGCCGTACCTCGGCCGGTCCGGTGCCGGGGGCAGTGGTGCGGCCGAGATACAGCACCATGCCCGCCGTGCCGCGGAAGAGGCCCGGCTGCGCGTAGAAGCCGGACCGCGCGGCCCGTACGATCTCGCCGCGCGCCCGCTCGAACGCGTCGTCCGCGCGGTGTACGAGATAGTCGTCGAGCACCATGCCGATGCCCACGCTGCCCGCCCCCAGATACGGCATGGTGCGCCATCCCTCGTCGACCTGGAGGGCTCCGCCCGCACCGCGTTTGCAGCGGGCCAGATCACGACGGAGCGCCTCGGCCGCGAGGTCGAGCAGCGCGGTGTCGTGGGTGCGCTCGTAGAGGCGGATGAAGAGCAGCGCGATGCCCGACGCTCCGTACAGCAGTCCCGCGCGGGACAGCGCGGCACCCGGCCGGGCCGGATCGCCCGACACCGCGCGGGCGGCCAGTTCGGCGCAGCGCAGCGCCGCGTCGTGCAGCGCCGATTCCCCGGACGCCACCGCGAGGTCGCTCAGCGCGAGGCCCAGCCCCGCGGCCCCGCCGTGGAGAGCGGGCGGCAGGGACTGCCATGGCTGATCGAGTGTCAGCTCGGTCAGTTCGAGCGCGCGTTGGGTGTGACCGAGCCGGTTCAGGGTCCAGGCGAGGCCGGCCAGGCCGTCGTAGAAGCCGAGCGGTGTGCCCGAGGCCGGTTCCTTCGTTCTCAGCAGGAGCCACTCCTCCGCGGGAACACACCGGCCCGCGCCGCTCTCCTCCAGTGCGTACAGCACTCCGGCCGTGCCGTGGCCGAACGACAGACCGCCGCCCGCCGTGGCGAACTGGGCGATGTCACCGGGGAAGAAGCGGTCCTCGCGGTCGGGCGACGCCGAGGCGAGGATCGCGTTCACCATGGAGTCCCTGCTCCGGGGCCAGTCGGCGGGTTCGGCCGGCAGATAGGGGCCCATGGCGCGGCTCGCGCCCGCCATGGGCCCCGCGGCAGGGCCGTCTCCCGCGGCCCGTGGACCAGTGGCCGTCTCCGGGTCGCCCGCGGGATCGCGGAGCAGCTCGGCGACGGCTTCGTCGAGGAAGGCACGCTCGACCGGGAACTGCCGCGCCACGGTCTCGGCGAGATGCGCGGCCTTGGCGCGGTCGACGCTGAAGAGGCTGGTCAGCGGTATGAACAGGGCCAGCCGCAGACAGGCCAGGGCGTAGCGGTCGACATCGAAGCCACGCCGGTCGGCCGGTGCGACGAAGGCCGGATTGGCCACGGTCTGGCGTCCGTTGGCCTCGGCGGGCGCCGCGGCCTCGAAGTCGAGCAGCACCACGGACGACTCGTCCTGCGAGACCATGATGTTGAACAGATGCAGATCGTTGAAGACGACACCGCGGCCGTGCACCGCCTCGACGGCCTCCTCGACCAGCCGGTGGATCCGCAGCGCCCAGTCGGTGTACTCGGCGAGGCGTGCCGCGTCCGGACCGGCCTCGATCAGCGGATGCCGCTGGGCGAAGAAGGTGTTGAGCGGCCGGCCCTCGATGTACTGGAGCACCAGGAAGTGATGGTCGCCCAGGGTGAAGCTGTCCAGCACCTCCGGTGTGCAGGCCAGCCCCGACAGCCGTTCCAGGGCGTCCTGTTCCCGCTTGAGCCGGGTGACGGCGTCGGCGCCGTCGGCGGCCAGCCCGGCGTACGGCCGGGCCTCCTTGAGGACGACCCTCTCGCCGCTCCTGCTGTCCCGGGCGGCATAGACCCCGCCGCCGTTGGAGAAGTGCAGTGCCCGCTCGATCGTGTAGGGCAGGTCCGTGACCGACACGGCGTCGCGCGCTTCGAGATGCGGACGCAGAAAGGACGGCGGGGTGACCCACTCGGGAACGCGGAAGACCGGTTCGCGCAGATCCGGTACGAGCCGGCCCTCCGCGTTCTCGACGGCCGGGCGGAGTTCGCCGTCGGCGTCGTAGCAGTTCCGTTCGGTGAAGCCGCCGTAGCGGAGATGGACCGGTCCTCGGCCCCAGCGCAGGTCGCTGAGGATGTACGGTCCCGCCTCGCCCCCCAGCAGGGCGTCCAGCTCCGCGGCGACGATCCCGCACTGCCGGTCGTCGGCGGGATAGACGGTGATGAACTTTCCACTGGCGCCGCGGTCCGCGTACTTGGCGTTGCGGTTGTGCAGCAGATAGCGGCTCGGCACGAACTTGAAGGCGATGCCGCGCGGTACGCAGTAGTCCATGACGCGGTCCAGGACCGACTCGGCGTTGTCCAGACACGCCGACACATGGATCTTCCAGCCCTGGACGGGCAGTTGGCAGTCGACCGGCCGCCAGGCGAGCCAGTCGCCGGCGCGGTGACGCTGCCAGCCGGCGGGTGCCGGCCGCCGGGCGGCCTCGTACAGGGCCTCGTGGCCCGTGCCGCCGCTGGACGGCAGCCGGTGCGGCGCGTCGTAGAAATGCCGGTCGGCATCGCAGAATACGCCGTAGCCCTTGTTCACACGCGCTCTCCCTCGGCCGGTGACGGTGCCAACGGTGTCACGGCCGCGGAAGTGTGGGTAAGTCGTCGATGTCACCTCTCCGTTGTGGACTACTCACGAGTAATCAGTGGTGGAACGGGCAGTGGAGGGGCCGGAAGGGACCGGCGGGAACAGCGGGGAACGACAGGCAATCGCAGGCAACAGCGGACAACGGCGGGGAACAACGAGGGCCGGCGGGCACTCGCGCCCGCCGGCCCCGTGGTGCCCGGTGCTCTACAGCGCCGGGTAGGCGTTCTTCAGCAGCTCCTGGAACTGCGCGGAGAACCAGTCGCCGGAGAGCGGCGCGTTGGCCAGGGCACCCGACAGGTTGTTGTTGTTCCGCGGGTTGCCGGTGTACGTCGGGTCGCACATCCGGTCGAAGCCCTTGCCCTGGTCGTTCGGGATCTCCTTGCTCGCGCCGTCGGACTCGCCCGGGGGCTTCATCCAGACGTACGCGTCGATCCCCGTGGCGGGCGCTGACCTCGGCCGCTCACCGAGTCCGGCACCGGCCTGGTTGCACCAGTTGCCCAGGTGGATCCTGCGGTCGTACCGCCCGCCGTCCACATAGGTGTCCACACTGGTCTGCGCGCCGGGCCCGGCGGGCCTGGCCGTACCGCCCCAGCCGTTGCGGGAGGTGTCGATCAGCATGCCGATGTCCGACTTGAAGCCGACACTGACGGCCTGCTGGCGGAAGGCCTGCGCGAACGACTGCTCGTCGACGTAGCGGTTCCAGTCCACCCACTTCGACTCACGGACCGACCTGCCGGCCACATTGTCGTTGACGGTGAAGTTGCTCTCCTTCGTCGCACCGTAGTTGGCGGTGTTGACGATGAAGCCGTGCACCTTGTCGACGGTGCTGCCCTCGGCGGTCGCGGCCTGCTTGAACATCTGCGCCGAGGCGTTGAAGTTGTCGTCCCAGCCGATCCAGCCGTGGTGGCCCGCGTCCACGTAGTTGTAGACGTTGGAGACGGCGCCCAGGTGGTTCAGGGCGTAGCCCACTCCCTTGACGTAGTTGCCGTTCGCCTTCATCACATCGCACTGCGGGGTGGCGGTCGCCCGAGGTGTGACGTTGGTGACCAGGTTGGGCAGCGAGTCGATCTCGACGGTCGTCACGATCCGCAGGCTCGCGTACTTGCTGTCCCCGAGGATGGCGGCGATCGGGTCGATGTACTGGCTCTTGTAGCGGTCGATCTCCGTGGGGCCGAGCTCTCCGTTGGAGGCGAGCGCGGCGCAGTCGCGGCCCGGCAGGTTGTAGATGACGAGCTGGACGACGAGCGGCCGGCCGGCCGC
>NZ_MAUD01000281.1 GCF_001700515.1 Streptomyces lushanensis | reverse complement strand
ACGGGGTGCGGCCGCGACGGCTCCCCCTCCGCGCCGTCGCGGCCGCACCCCGTCGGTGACTGGTCAGGGCTTGGGCGGGGCGGGCGTGTGGTTGTCCATCACCGTCAGGATCTCCTCCGCCGGCTCCTCGGCCGCCGCTTCCTCGCCCTTGCCCTTGTCCTTGCCCTCAGTGCTCGGGAGTCCGTTCGGCGGAAGGATCGGCGTGTGGTTGTCCATCGTGGTCAGACCGTTCGCCGGGGTGCTCGGCGTGTGGTTGTCCATGGTGGTCAGCAGCGCCTTGGCGGGCGTGGAAGGCGTGTGGTTGTCCATCGTCTTGATGTCGTCGTTGTTCTCGGCGCTCATGGTGCGACTCCCCTGGTTGGGCACTGGCTTGGAGGTCCTCTGCCCGGCGGCTCCCCCGGGGGCCGCCGGACAGAGACTGGGAGGCTCACTCGGACTCCGGTGTCCTCCAGTGATCCGCCTGCCCCCCGACGCGACGGATCGATGCACCGAGCATGGCGGCTGGGCATAAACATTCGATGAACGCCCCTCCGCGAGCGCTCAAGCGGCACTCAGCGGAGTGAGGAGTCCTCTCACCTCGGCGGCCTCGTGGGCGCCGACCGCGTCGTACAGCGCCAGCGCCTCGTGCCAGCAGACACGGGCGCGGTCCGACTGGCCGAGGATCTCCAGCGCCCGGCCCAGCACCGTCAGGACGCCGGCGCGGATACGGTCACCGCCGATGCAGCCGAACGCCAGGGCCTGCTCGGCGTGCTGCGCCGCGTGGGCGGGCCGCTCGGCCGAGAGATGCGCCTCCGCCATACGGAAGAGAGTGGTCCCTTCCCAGAGCCGCTGCCGGTTCTTGCCGAAGTTCGTCAGCGCCTCGTCCAGCTCTTCCAGCGCCTCCTTGTGACGCCCGGCATGGGTGAGGGCCACCCCGAGGGCGTACCGGGCGTTGGCGAGGCGCACGGTGAGCCCCAGCCGGTCGTATATACCGACGCCCTCCTGGGCGAGCGCGATGGCCTTGGCGGTCCGGCCGAGCGAGAGCTGCGTACGGGAGAGGTTGCACAGGGCGCTCGCCTCACCCGGGATGTTCCCGTCCGCGCGCGAGTCCTCGATCGCCTGGAGCAGATACGACTCCGCTTCCTGGTGCCGCCCCTGGTTGAACGCGATGATGCCCCGGTCGTTGTTGGCCCAGAAGACGGGTGCGGGGTCCTCGGCCGCCCGCGCCAGCAGTTTGGCCTGCCGGGCCTCCTCGTCCGCCTCCTCGTAACGGCCCGCCACCAGATAGACGTTGGTGAGCGTGGTCCGGGCCCTGCCTTCGGCACGGTGGTCGCCCATCGCGTGGGCGGCCCGCCGCGCGGAGAGCGCCGCGGACTCGTACTGCTTGGAGTTGGCGCCCGACTCCGCCAGGTCCTTCGCCGCCCACAGCAGGTCGACGGCCCGGCGCAGCTGGCCCCCGCGCGACGCCTGCTGCGCACAGGCCAGTACGCAGTTCGCCTCGGTGTAGAGCCAGTCCAGGGCCGACTGCCGGTCGGTGAAGGGCATGCCCTCGTACGCCGTCGGCTCCAGATGGTCCACCAGGCGGTCCCCCGGCCGCTCCAGCGCGTACACCCGTGCCGCCGTCGCCAGGTAGAAGTCCAGCAGCCGTGACATCGCCGACTCCCGCTCCGAGGGCGGCTGTTCGTCGCGTTCCGCGCAGGCACGGGCGTAGAGGCGTACGAGGTCGTGGTAGCGGTAGCGGCCAGGGGCCGCGGATTCCACCAGGGACGTGTCGACCAGCGACTCCAGCAGGTCCTCCGTGGCCTGGAGCGGCAGGTCGAGGACGGCGGCGGCAGCGGCCAGGGAGAGGTCCGGGCCGTCCGCGAGGCCCAGCAGCCGGAAGGCTCGCGCCTGGGCCGGCTCCAGCGCACCGTAGCCGAGTTCGAACGTCGCCTTGACCGCGAGGTCGCCCGCCTGGAGCTCGTCCAGCCGGCGCCGCTCGTCCGCGAGCTTCGCCGCGAGCACCGAGACCGTCCAGGTGCGGCGGGCCGCGAGCCGCGAGGCCGCGATACGGATCGCCAGCGGCAGGAATCCGCATGCCGCGACCACGTCCAGTGCCGCCTTGCGCTCCGAGGTGACCCGCTCCTCGCCGACGATCCGGATGAAGAGCTGGAGCGCCTCCTCCGGCGACATCACATCGAGGTCCACCAGATGCGCGCCGGCCAGGTCGACCATCCGTACCCGGCTGGTGACCAGCGCCGCGCAGCCCTCCGTACCGGGCAGCAGCGGGCGGACCTGCGCGGCGTCGTGCGCGTTGTCCAGCAGGACGAGGATGCGCCGGCCGTCGAGCGCGGAGCGGAAGAGCGCGGAGCGTTCGTCGAGCGAGTCGGGGATGTCGGTGTCGGGCGTGCCGAGCGCCCGCAGGAACGCGCCGAGGACGGTCTCCGGCTCCGCCGCCCGCGTACCGGCGCCCTGGAGGTCCACGTACAGCTGCCCGTCCGGGAAGTGCGCGCGCGCCGTGTGCGCGACATGCACCGCCAGCGTCGTCTTGCCGACGCCGCCGATGCCCGCGAGCGCGGAGACGGCCATCACGGA
Organism: Streptomyces lushanensis; assembly: GCF_001700515.1. Classification (GTDB taxonomy): domain Bacteria; phylum Actinomycetota; class Actinomycetes; order Streptomycetales; family Streptomycetaceae; genus Streptomyces; species Streptomyces lushanensis. Next base: position 9,986 of record NZ_MAUD01000281.1, on the reverse strand, counting down.
TCCGCCGGGAGCGGTGAGCCGGTCGCTCAGCTCCCGTACGAAGGAGGCGCGGCCGGTGAAGTCCGGCACCGTGGCCGGGAGCTGGGCGGGCCGCCGGACGGTGTGGACGGGCGCGGGCTCCTCCACGGGCCGCGCCAGCTCCGCGTCGGCCCGCAGTATCCGCTGCTGGAGCTGGGAGAGCTCCGGGCACGGGTCGACGCCCAGTTCGTCGGCGAGGAGGCGGCGGGTGTCGGCGTACGCGGCGAGGGCCTCGGCCTGCCGTCCGCTGCGGTAGAGGGCGAGCATCAGCAGCTCGCGCAGGCGTTCGCGGAGCGGGTGCGCGGCGGTGAGCGCGGTCAGTTCGGAGACGGCCTCCGCGTGCCGGCCGACCTCCAGATCCAGATCGAGGCGGGTCTCGGTGAGCTGGAGACGCCACTCCTCAAGACGGGTGCGCTGGTTGTCGGCGTACGGGCCGGGGACGGAGGCGAGCGCCTCGCCGTCCCACAGGCCGAGCGACTTGTCGATCAGCGTACGGGCCAGATAGCGGTCGCCGGCGGCGCGCGCCTTGTCCGCGTCCGCGGCCAGCTCCTGAGCCACGTTCAGATCGAGGGAGCCGGACGGCGTCCGCAGGGCGTAACCACCCGCCTGGGTGATCAGTACCCCGGGGCTGAGCACCTTGCGCAGCCGTGAGGCGTAGGTCCGTACGGCGGCGAGCGCCTGCGAGGGCGGTTCGTCGCCCCAGAGCGCGTCGATGAGCTCAGCGGCGGTCGCGGTACGGCCGTCGCGCATCAACAGGGCGACGAGCAGGGCGCGTTGCTGAGGTGACCCGGACGGCAGCGTCTCGCCGCCGCGCCAGGCGCGAACGGGCCCGAGCACGCTGAAACGCAGTTCCGCGGTGTCCCCCGGCACCTCCGGAGCCCGCTGCTCCGGTACGCGCGGCCCGCCGTCACGGTCCATAGCTCCCCCTGCTCACGGTGCTGCCGGTATCGCCCTCGACAGTCTGCCTTGTCGGAGGCGGATGCGTCAGCAGTGAGTGAGGGTCTGCACAAGGCTGCGACAGGATCGGGACGGCACGCTACGGCGCCGCCGCCGGCCCGGTCCTGACACGACGCGTTGAGTGCCGGACATGAGGCCCTCAGTGACGGTCGAGCCAGATCACGATCCCGGTCAGGTCGTTGAGCACGGCCGCGACGCCGGCCCGGATGGCCGCCGCGCAGCGCTCCGCGGTGAAGGAGGCCGGGTCGTACGTCGAGGACGCGCCGAGCCCCTCGCCGCGGAACGAGGCACCGGACCAGTCGACCGCCGTGACGTTGTGGGTGGGCTCGGCCAGCTCCGCGCCCACGACGAGGAACGGCTGGTCCAGATGGTTCGGGGTGACCGTGGCGAGCGGGTCGATCAGGTCGTTGCCCGCGCTGACGATGAGGTCGGGGCCCATGTCGAGGGATCTGCTGATGCTGGGTATGAGGTCGTGCGGGCCGTCGGCGACCACCGTTCTGAGGTCGACCCGCTCCTCGTCGGCCCACTTCTGGACCGCCGTCACCAGGGCCTTGGTCGGGCGGTCGTCCCCGGAGGTGAGCAGCACCACGCGGTAGTCCTCCGACGGGTGGACCCCGTTCCAGGAACCGGGCCGGGGCGTGGTGGTCGACTCCGGTACGGGCGAGGGCGAGGGGCCGATGAATCCCGGCCCGAGAGTGCCGACGGGGGTGGGGTCGGGATGCGGGCGGGACCAGTCGTCGCCGGAGCTGCATCCGGTGACCAGCGCGGCGACCGCGGCCAGCGTGGCAGCGGCCCGAAGCGGGGTGCGCAAGGTGATCTTCCTCCGAGTGATGGTGGATAGTGCGCCTACATCCTCCTATCCCAGGTTCTGCCGTCTTCCTCCACGGGTGTCGTTCTAGAGGTTGTTTTTCCGTTCTTCGCTGACGGGTCGCGCCGTGTTCATCCGTGACATGGACGGTGCACAGGCAACCTGAAGGAGCCACTCCACATGTCACTACCGGTCCGCCGTGCCCTAGTCCTGATCACCGCGGCGGTGATCGCTCTCCTGAGCGCCGGTCCGGCGCTCGCCCACGGATTCTCCTCGGTCGTGTACGCGCACGTCACCGCAGGCGAAGAGGGTCATATACGGACGAAACTTGAGCTGGAGTACGACCTCTTCGTCGTGTCCGCCGCCGACTTCGAGGACGACGATCCCCTCTTCCGTACGGGGAACGCCGCGTTCGAGGACGGGGACGCGGCCGGACAGGCCGCGGCGCTCAACGCCCACGCGAAGTCGGCCGTCTCGTACGTCACCAAGCGCTTCTCGGTCACCTCGGGCGGCAAGGCCTGCACCCCGGCACGGGCGGGCGACTTCACGATCGGCCGGCGGGAGGGCGTGCCGTACGGCGATCTGCTGCTCGACTGGGCCTGTCCCGGGGGCGGCGGTGATCCCGAGGTGCGCAGCGGGCTGTTCCCCGACTCCGAGACGTACGTCAAGGGCACCAAGACGATCGTCACCTACGAGATCGACGGCCGCTCGGGCAGTGCCGCGCTCGACGCCGAGCATCCGTCCTTCTCGATGGGGCAGTCGTGGTACGAGCGGTTCTGGGAGTTCTTCCGCCTGGGCGCCGAGCATCTGCTGGGCGGGATCGACCACATCCTGTTCCTGCTGGCGCTCATCGCCGGGTCGCGGCGGCTGCGGGAGATCGTGCTCGCGGCCACCAGCTTCACGCTGGCGCACTCGGTGACGTTCATGCTCGCCGCGCTCGGCGCGGTCGACGTGCCGGCGAGTGTCGTGGAGCCCGTCATCGCGCTGTCGATCGCCGTGGTCGCCGGCTGGTACCTCTGGCGGGTCTGGCGGCGCGGCGGCCATGCCGCCGACCTCGACCTCGAAGAGACGGCGGGACGCGGCCACTTCAGTCTTGACCGCGCGGGCTGGATCCGTCTCGGCGTCGTGTTCTGCTTCGGCCTGGTGCACGGTCTGGGCTTCGCGGGCGCGCTGGGGATCGACGAGGCGTGGTCATGGACCCTGCTGTGGTCCCTGCTGGTGTTCAACGTCGGTATCGAGGCCGTGCAGTTGGCCATCATCGCCCTCGTCTTCCCGCTGCTGACCGTGCTGCGCCACCGTGCGCCGACGGCCGGGCTCTGGGTGACGGGCGCGATGTCCGCGGGTGTGTCCGTGATGGGCCTGGTGTGGTTCGTGCAACGGGTGTTCGGGGTGTGAAACCGGAACGAGTCCCTTCGGAAGTGCAGAAGTTCAACTGGCCCGAAGCTTCCATCTATGTCCGGTTCACCCGGGACAGAGAGCTTGAGGGCCCTGTTACATCCACCCATGTGGGTAAAAGGAACGTAAAATAATGACATTGAGACCTTCGGCACAGGCCCCCGGGCTTGTGCGACGCCGTGTGGCCACAGGGGCCGCTGCGGCATTCCTGAGCCTGTCCGTGGTGCTCGGTGGAGGCATGGCGTCCCCCGCCGCCGCCGCCGACCCCGCCGCGCTCACCGGCATCATCCTCGGTGTAGGCGCCAACGAGTCCCAGCGCACCGTGACCTGGTACTCCTCGGCCGACACCGCGCAGAAGCTCCAGCTCGCCCCCGCGGCGGAGGTGGTCAACGGTGAGTTCCCCGCCGCTGCCACCACCTTCGACGCCCTCGGCGGCGCGAACATCGCCACCAGCGGCGGCTTCAACCGCCACGCCACGATCACCGGCCTGAAGGAGAACACGCAGTACTCCTACCGCGTCGGCTCCGAGGGCAACTGGTCGGCGCCGTACTCCTTCAAGACGCAGGACTTCGAGGGCGACTACGACTTCCTGTTCTACGGCGACCCGCAGATCGGTTCGTCCGGCGACGTCGCGAAGGACCAGGCCGGCTGGCAGGACACCCTGGACGTCTCGCTGGCGGCCAACCCGAACGCCGAGCTCCTGGTGTCGGGCGGTGACCAGGTCGAGACGGCCAACACCGAGACGCAGTGGAACGCCTTCCTGGCTCCCGACAAGCTGCGCCAGTACCCGTGGGCGGCCACCATCGGCAACCACGACGTCGGCGGCAAGGCGTACGAGCAGCACCTCTACACCCCGAACACGGACCGCTCGGGCCCGCTGTACTCCAACGGGAACCCGGCGTCCAACACGTCCGGCGGTGACTACTGGTACATCTACAAGGATGTGCTGTTCATCGACCTCAACAGCAACAGCTACGCCACCTCCCAGGGCGGCGGCGGTGACGCGGCGCACATCAAGTACGTGACCGACGTCATCAACCAGCACGGTGCCGAGGCCAAGTGGACGGCGCTGGTCTACCACCACGCGATCTACTCGCCGGCCGACCACGCCAAGGACTCCGACAACAAGGTCCGCCGCGTGGACTTCCCGACCACGTTCTCGAAGCTCGGTGTCGACCTGGTGCTCCAGGGCCACGACCACAGCTACTCGCGCAGCTACGCGATCAAGAACGGTGCGAAGGCGAACCCGGACGAGAAGCCCGGTGCCGCCGATGTGTACCCGGGTCCCGGTGGCGTCCTCTACGTGACGGCCAACTCCTCGTCGGGCTCGAAGTACTACGACATCACGAAGCCGGACAGCAGCGGCACCAGCGGCGCCGGCAACGGTGCGGACCCGCTGAACCCGAACAGCTACTGGTACAACTCGGTTCAGAACCAGGAGCACGTCCGCACCTACGTCAAGGTCCAGGTGCGCAACGACAAGCTCGTGGTCGAGAACGTGCGCAGCGGCACCTGCGCGGCGCCGAACGCGGCCGTGGAGCGTGGCCTCGTCTGCACCAACACCCCCGAGGGCCAGCCGGTCGGCTCGATCGTCGACAAGGTCACGGTCCACCCGTACAACGGTGACGACCAGGCCCTCGCGGTCAACGTGCCGAACGTCGCCCCCGGTGAGTTCGGCTGGACGATCGACGGTTACAACGGCCTGGTGGACCTCGGCACCGCCGAGGAGACCAACGGTGACCACTTCGAGGCCTCCGGCAAGATCAACCCGCTCCTCGTCTCGGACAGCCGCCGCTCGCTCGCTCCGTGGTCGATCTCGGCCAATGTGAGCGACTTCAAGGACGCCGACAAGACGTTCGCCGGGTCCTACCTCGGCTGGACGCCGCGCGTGCTCGTGAACGGCGCGGGCTCCAAGGCCGGCGAGTCGGTCGTCTCCGGCTATGTCGACCAGGGCAAGGGCCTGTCCATCTCGCGCGGCCTCGGTTCGGCCGACCAGGGCCACGCCCGTGGTACGGCGAAGCTGGGTGCCGACCTGGATCTGAAGATCCCGGACAGCGTCCAGAAGGGTGGCTACCGCGCCACTCTGACGATCACCGCGCTCAGCAGCTGATCGCCTGATCGCCGGTCAGCTGAGCTGATGGGCTGATCGGACCCGTTTCACCCGGCGGGGCAGGTGCCGTCCGGTGCCTGCCCCGCCTCTTCGTTCCAGGAGAACCCCGACATGCACGTGCCCGCAACGCGCCGGAAGACCACCGCCGCCGCCCTCCTCCGTACCGCCGCCCTGGTCCTGCTCATGGCCTTCGCGTTCGCCGGCCTGCCCGCCGGCGCCGCCCTGGCGGCCGAGGGCGACGTCACCTGGACGGTCAGGACGGCCGCGAACGGGTACGGCGACGACCGGTCGAGCTACAGCTACGGCGTCAACCCCGGCGGACAGATCAAGGACGCCATGGTCGTCGCCAACCACGGCAAGTCCCCGCTCGAACTCGCCGTCTACACCGCCGACGGCTACACCACCGACACCGGCCAGCTCGACCTGCTCACCAAGGACAAGAAGTCCGTCGGAATCGGCGCCTGGGTCCACGCCGGCCGCGACGGCGTCGTGATCAAGCCCGGCAAGTCCGCCGAGGTGCCCTTCACGGTCGACGTTCCGGCCAACGCCACGCCCGGCGACTACGTGGGCGGCATCCTGACCTCCCTGAAGCAGTCCGACGAGGCCGAGGGCATCAACGTCGACCGGCGTCTCGGGATCCGGGTCAAGCTGCGGGTCAGCGGCGAGCTCAAGCCGAGCCTCGCGGTGGAGGACCTCCACGTCGAATACGACGGTACGGCCAACCCGTTCGCCAAGGGCGACGCCACCGTCACCTACACGATCCACAACAGCGGCAACGCCCTTCTGTCGGCCCGCCAGACGGTCTCGGTCTCGGGCCCGTTCGGATGGCTGCGGGCCGAGGCGGGCGACATCGCCGCGCCGCCGGAGCTGCTCCCCGGCGAGAAGTGGAAGGTGAAGGTGCCCGTCCACGGCGTCGCACCGGGAGTCAGCCTGGCCGCGACGGCGACGCTCACCCCCGTCCTCACGGACGCCTCGGGCTCCACCACCTCACTCAAGCCCGTCGAGGCCACCGCCCACGGCTGGGCCGTCCCCTGGACGCTCCTGCTGCTCCTCGTCGTCCTGATCGCGGCCGGCGTCGCCGCGTTCCTGCTCACCCGCCGCACCCGGGCCCGCCGCAAACTCGGCGAGGAAGCCCGCGTACGCGCCGCGGTCGAACAGGCCCTGCGCGACAAGGAGACCCAGCAGAGCTGACGGCACGCAAGGTCCGGCAGGCAACCACGGCCCACCCGCCCGGCCCGGGGATTCCCCGCCCCGGTGCCGAGGGCGTCGCCATGGGTGCCGGGCGGCGTCCGGGGCTCTTCGTAGCCGTGCGGCACGCCGAACTGCCGTATCGATGCGCCGAGAACGGGATCAGGACGAGGTTTCGAAGACTTCGATCCCGCACCGGGCCGCGCCGCTGCGCTCGTTCCTGGCGTCGCTCGTGATCAGCGGTACTCCCAGGGTCTCCGCGAGGGCGACGTACTGGGCGTCGTAGGCCGACTGGTTCGCCGACAGGGTTCTGACGCGCTCCCAGAGGACCAGGGTCTCGTGACGGTCGATCGGCAGATCCCGGAACGTCGCCATGGCTTTGCGGAGCGGTCCCGCGCCCAGCTTGGGCTCTCCTCCGCGCCGGCCGCGGGCCAGGCCGAGCAGGGCGGACATGACCTCGTAGTCGATCAGATGAGGCGCCGCGAGGCGGTCCTCCTCGGCGACCCGTTTCCGTACCTGGCGCCCGGTGGGACCGTCGTCGGTCAGGAAGAAGACCAGCGCGGAACAGTCGATGACGATCACCGGAGGGTCACCGGGCCGCTCGTGCGTCGTCGATCGCCGCCTGTACGTCCGCGGCGGTGAGCGTCGTACTCGCTTCCGCCTCGGCGCGGGAGGCGACCTCCGCGAGCGTGGGTGCGGTGGCCGCGCCGACGAGGAGCTCCAATGTGTAGGCCTGAAGGGACTTTCCGGCCTGGGCGGCACGGGCCTTCAGCACGGTGAGGGCGCTTTCCGGAACGTCCCGGATGGTGAGAGCGGTCATGCATGCAATGTAGCAGCGATGCATGCACAATGCAGCTGATCTTCTGGAGTGAGGTTCCGGCGGCCCCGGGCGGGGTGGGGCGGGTGTGGGGGGTGAGCTGTGTCTCCGGGCTGGACCGTGCCCTCGTGAGCCGGGGGCTCGAACGTATCCTCAGAGGATGACGACGCGCGTGCCGCAGGAGCCCGGGACCGGACGATCCGCCGAACGGCCGACCGGGCGACCCGTTGAACGGTCGGCCGAACGGCCCGCCGAGCCGTCCGCCGAAGCCCAGCAGCGCCCTGCCGGGGCCGCCGAACGCCCCGCGGGACACCCCGCCGAAGAGCCCGCGGGCCCGCCCACCGCCAATTCCATGCGCCGGGCGCTGAAGCGGGCGCGGGACGGGGTCGCTCTCGATGTCGGCGAGGCGGCCGTGCTGCTCCAGGCCCGGGGCGACGACCTCACCGACCTCGCCGCCTCCGCCGCGCGCGTACGGGACGCGGGCCTCGCGGCGGCCGGGCGGCCCGGGATCATCACGTACTCCCGCAAGGTCTTCATCCCGCTGACCCGGCTGTGCCGCGACAAGTGCCACTACTGCACCTTCGTCACCGTGCCCGGCAAGCTGCGCCGGGCGGGCCACGGCATGTTCCTGTCGCCCGACGAGGTCCTGGAGATCGCCCGCAGGGGTGCCGAACTGGGCTGCAAGGAAGCCCTGTTCACCCTCGGGGACAAGCCCGAGGACCGCTGGCCCGAGGCGCGCGAGTGGCTGGAGGCCGAGGGCTACGACGACACCCTGGCCTATGTCCGGGCCATGGCGATCCGCGTGCTGGAGGAGACCGGCCTGCTGCCGCATCTCAACCCCGGCGTCCTGTCCTGGACCGACTTCCAGCGGCTCAAGCCCGTCGCGCCGAGCATGGGCATGATGCTGGAGACCACCGCGACCCGGCTCTGGTCCGAGCCCGGCGGCCCGCACCACGGTTCGCCGGACAAGGAGCCCGCCGTACGGCTGCGGGTGCTGGAGGACGCGGGCCGCTCCAACGTCCCGTTCACCAGCGGCGTGCTGATCGGGATCGGCGAGTCGTACGAGGAGCGCGCCGACTCCCTCTTCGAACTCCGGCGCGTCCAGCGGGCCTACCACGGCATCCAGGAAGTCATCGTCCAGAACTTCCGCGCCAAGCCCGACACGGCGATGCGCGGTATGCCCGACGCGGAGCTGGAGGAACTGGCGGCGGCCATCGCCGTGGCCCGGCACATCCTCGGTCCGTCCGCGCGCATCCAGGCGCCGCCCAACCTTGTCGACGCCGAGTACGCCCTGCTGATCGGCGCGGGCATCGACGACTGGGGCGGTGTCTCACCGCTGACGCCGGACCATGTCAACCCCGAGCGCCCCTGGCCGCACATCGACGAACTGGCCGCGAGGACCGCCGAGTCCGGTTTCGAGCTGCGCGAACGCCTCACCATCTACCCCGAGTTCGTCCGGCGCGGCGAGCCCTGGCTCGACCCGCGGCTGCTGCCGCACGTACGGGCGCTCGCGGACCCGGAGACCGGCCTCGCCCGCCAGGTGAATCCCTCCGGGCTGCCCTGGCAGGAGCCCGACGAGGGCTTCACGGCGAGCGGCCGGACCGATCTGCACCGCACCATCGACACCGAGGGCCGCACCGCCGACCGCCGTGACGACTTCGACGAGGTGTACGGCGACTGGGAGGCCCTGCGCGAGGCGGCGGCGCCCGGCATGGTGCCCTCCCGTATCGACACCGACGTACGGACGGCCCTCGCGCGGGCCGCCGACGACCCGACGAAACTCACCGACGACGAGGCACTCGCCCTGCTCCACGCCGACGGTCCCGCGCTGGACGCGCTGACGCGGATCGCCGACGAGCTGCGCCGCGACGTGGTCGGCGACGACGTCACGTACATCGTCACGCGCAACATCAACTTCACCAATGTCTGCTACACGGGCTGCCGTTTCTGCGCCTTCGCGCAGCGCCGTACGGACGCCGACGCGTACACGCTCTCCCTCGACCAGGTCGCCGACCGGGCCGAGCAGGCGTGGGAGCTGGGCGCGGTCGAGGTCTGCATGCAGGGCGGTATCCATCCGGATCTGCCGGGCACGGCGTACTTCGACATCGCCCGCGCCGTGAAGAAGCGCGTCCCGGGCATGCACATCCACGCCTTCTCGCCGATGGAGGTCGTCAACGGCGCCTCGCGCACGGGTCTGTCGATCCGCGAATGGCTGACTGCCGCCAAGGAGGCCGGACTCGACTCGATTCCCGGCACGGCGGCGGAGATCCTGGACGACGAGGTCCGCTGGATCCTCACCAAGGGCAAGCTCCCGACGGCGACCTGGATCGAGGTCGTCAGGACGGCCCATGAACTGGGCATCCGCTCCAGTTCCACGATGATGTACGGCCATGTGGACCAGCCGCGCCACTGGCTGGGCCACTTCCGTACGCTGGCCCGCATCCAGCAGGAGACGGGCGGCTTCACCGAGTTCGTCACCCTTCCCTTCATCCACACCAACGCACCCGTCTATCTGGCCGGCATCGCCCGGCCGGGACCGACGGACCGTGACAACCGCGCGGTGATGGCGATGGCCCGGCTCCTGCTCCACCCGCACATCACCAACATCCAGACGAGCTGGGTGAAGCTGGGCACGGAGGGTGCCGCCGAGATGCTCCGCTCCGGTGCCAACGATCTCGGCGGCACCCTCCGTG
>NZ_MAUD01000280.1 GCF_001700515.1 Streptomyces lushanensis | reverse complement strand
GCGGCTCGGCGACATCGTCCGGGTTGTGCCACCAGATCCGGTCGCCGTCGGTGTCGATGTCGAGCAGATCGCCGCCGCGGAAGCTGGTGCCGCACATCGGGAGGACATCGAGATCGGAGATCAGCTCGTCCTCGCTGATCCCGAACGCGCGGGCCACGTCGCTGACATGGGCGCCGGGGCGCTCCCGCAGATAGGTCACCAGCGAGAGCATCCGCCGGGTCTGGTCGATGGCGTTGGCTGCCATGGTTGTCCGAGTCCCTCTCAGCCCTTGGCCACGGCGCGCAGCCGCTCGATCACATCGGCCCGCAGATCGGCGGGTTCCAGCACGACCACGTCCGGGCCGAACTCCACCAGCCAGGCGTCCAGGCCGTGTCCGTACGGGATCTCCAACTCGTCCCAGCCGTCCCCCAGCTCCCGGGACGACACCGCCCGGGAGCGCAGCGGATAGCCGCAGCCCGAGCGCAGCCTGATCAGCGCGGAGCGGGTCGCGGTCTCTCCCGCCCAGGTCTCCACGGTCTCCCGTACGGTCACGACATCGGGCACCGGCGCGCTGAACACACCACTGCGGGAGCGGACCTTGCCGGTGATCCGGGAGAGCCGGAAGACCCGCTCGGCGCCCCGGTCGCGGTCCCAGCCGGCCAGATACCAGTGGCCGCGCCAGCACTCCAGCGTCCAGGGCTCGACCTGGCGCTGTTCGGGGCGGGCCGCGTTGGCCTTGCGGTAGTCGAAGACGACGGGCCGCCGGTCGCGGCAGGCGAGCATCAGCGGTTCGAAGGCGGCCTCATGGACCGGGATCCGCGGTTCGAGAGCGCTGTGATGTGCCTCGTACGCGTCCTCGGCCTCCGGCATTCCGGCGGCACGCAGCTTCTGGAGGGCGCCGCTCGCCGCGCCCGCGAGCCGGGCCTGCTGCCAGACCTTGGCCGCGAGTCCGAGGGCCGCGGCCTCCTCGGCGTCGAGCGTGATCGGCGGCAGCCGATTGCTGTCGCGCCGGGCGAGATAGCCGGTCTCGGCGTCGAGATTGTCCACCGTCTCGATGACCAGGCCGAGTTCGCGCAGGTCTTCCTTGTCGCGCTCGAACATCCGGTTGAAGGAATCGTCGGTGCCCGCCTCCAGGTAGGCCTCGATGGAGCCCCGCAGCTCGCGCTTGCTGAGCGGACGCCGGGTCCCGAGCAGACACAGCGCCAGATTCATCAGTCGCTCGGCCTTGGCAATGGCCATCGACGCCTTGCACCCCTTTTGATCGTTGCGGCCTCCGCTCGTCGACCGTACCGCCCCGGGGTGTCGGGACAAAAGCCGAGGGCCCGTGCGGAGGCACGGGCCCTCGGGTCTTCGTCCTGGCGGGATCAGACGGAGACCAGATCGCAGACGAAGATCAGCGTCTCACCCGGGGCGATGGTGCCACCACCGGCGCCGCGGTCGCCGTAGGCGAGGTGCGCGGGGATGGTGAGCTGACGCCGGCCGCCGACCTTCATGCCCTGGACGCCCTGGTCCCAGCCCTTGATGACCTGGCCGGCGCCGAGCTGGAACTGGAGCGGCGTGCCGCGGTTCCAGGACGCGTCGAACTCCTCGCCGGTGGAGAAGGCCACACCCACATAGTGGACGGAGACGGTGTCGCCCGCCTTGGCCACCGGGCCGTCGCCCTCCGTGATGTCCTTGATCTCCAGATCGGCCGGCGGCTCGCCACCCGGGAAGTCGATCTCGGGCTTCTCGATGCTCACTGAACTGCTCCTCTAAATGATGAACGGGGCAACCGGGACAGTCTTACACCTTCGCCAGGATGTCCACCGCGAACACCAGTGTGGAGTTCTTCGGGATGTTCTGCTGCTCCTGGTCGCCGAAGGCCTGGTCCGGCGGGATCACGATCAGGACCCGGCTGCCGACCTTCTTGCCGACGATCCCCGACTTGAGCCCCTTGAGCGTCAGTTGGGGCAGCGGGAAGGTCGTGGTCCGGCCCGTCTTGTACGTGCTGTCGAACTGCTTGCCGTTCTTCCAGAGGTACGCCGCGTAGTTCAGCACGACGGTGTCCGAGTCCTTGACGACCGGGCCGTCGCCCTCCAGCACATAGTTGGAGACGAGTTCCTTGGGCGGATCGGTCTTCGGGACCGTGACCGTCGGCTCCTTGCCGTCGTCGTTCGTCCCGACCTTCGGCAGATCGATGTTGTCCTGTGCCACCGCGGTGCCCTTGGCCGAGACCGGGACCTGGGTCGCCTTCAGAATGTCCACGACGAAGACCAGTGTGGAATTGGGCTTGATCTCGCCCTGGCCCTGCGCCCCGTAACCGAGCTCCGGCGGAATGCCCAGCTCGACGCGGCTGCCGACCTTCTGGCCCTCCAGGCCCTGGTCCCAGCCCTTGATGACCATTCCGGCGCCCAGTGTCAGATCGAAGGGCTGCTTGCGGTCGAAGCTGTTGTCGAAGGGCTTGTCGGAGTCCCAGCTCTGGCCCAGGTAATTGACCTGGATCGCGTCGCCCTTCTTGACCGTGGGACCGTCACCCTTGCTGATGACGTCGACCTTGAGCTCCTTGGGCGGAGTTCCCTCGCCCTTGGCTAGCGTCGGCTTCTCGCCGAACTTGGTGCCCGCGGTGATCGCGGGAAGTCCGTTCTTGGACGGGGCGGAGTCGGAGCCTCCGTCATCGCCGCACGCCGCTGTCGACAACAGCAGCAAGGGGACGACGATCAGGCCGGCAAGTCGGCGCACGTGTTCCTCAGATCTCAGACGGCACGGTAGTTGCACGACACTCTAGGGGGTGTCCCGCGGCTCGGGCCGGACAAGACCCGGGCCCTGTACGCGTACGTACAGGGCCCGGGATATTGCGGCGAAGTGTCGCCCGCCGGCTACATACCGGCGATCAGCTTCTCCACACGGTCGTCCACGGAACGGAACGGGTCCTTGCAGAGCACGGTGCGCTGCGCCTGGTCGTTCAGCTTGAGATGCACCCAGTCGACAGTGAAGTCCCGGCGCTGCTCCTGCGCCCGGCGGATGAAGTCGCCGCGCAGCCGTGCCCTGGTGGTCTGCGGGGGCACGGACTTGCCCTCGAAGATCTTCAGGTCGTTGCAGATCCGGGCTGCCTGGCCCCGCTTCTCCAGCAGGTAGTAGAGGCCCCGGCGGCGGTGGATGTCGTGGTAGGCGAGATCTATCTGGGCGACCCGCGGATGCGACATCGTCATGTTGTGCTTGGCCCGGTACCGCTCGATCAGCTGGTACTTCATCACCCAGTCGATCTCGGTGGCGATGCGGTCGAGGTCCTCCTCCTCGATCGCGTCGAGCGTGCGGCCCCACAGTTCGAGCACCTGCTCGACCGTGCCGGTGCGGATGCCCCGGCGGTCCACGAAGTCCACGGCCTTCTCGTAGTACTCCCGCTGGACCTCCAGCGCGGAGGCCTCCCGGCCGCTGGCCAGTCGCACCTTGCGCTGGCCCGTGAGGTCATGGCTGACCTCACGGATCGCCCGGATCGGGTTCTCCAGGGTGAGATCGCGCATCACCGTGCCCGCCTCGATCATGCGCAGCACGAGATCGGTGGCACCGACCTTGAGCAGCATGGTCGTCTCGGACATGTTCGAGTCGCCGACGATGACATGGAGCCTGCGGTAGCGCTCCGCGTCCGCGTGCGGTTCGTCGCGGGTGTTGATGATCGGACGGGAGCGGGTGGTGGCGGAGCTGACGCCCTCCCAGATGTGCTCGGCGCGCTGGCTGACGCAGTAGACCGCGCCCCGAGGCGTCTGGAGCACCTTGCCCGCGCCGCAGAGCAGCTGCCTGGTGACGAGGAAGGGGATGAGGATGTCCGCGAGCCGGGAGAACTCTCCGTGGCGGGCGACGAGATAGTTCTCGTGGCAGCCGTAGGAGTTTCCCGCCGAGTCGGTGTTGTTCTTGAAGAGATAGACGTCGCCCGCGATTCCCTCCTCGTGCAGGCGGCGTTCGGCGTCGACGAGCAGGCCTTCGAGAATGCGCTCGCCCGCCTTGTCGTGGGTGACCAGTTCGGTCACGTTGTCGCATTCGGGAGTTGCGTATTCCGGATGCGAACCCACGTCGAGGTAGAGACGGGCGCCGTTCCGCAGGAAGACATTGCTGCTGCGGCCCCATGAGACAACACGGCGGAAGAGGTAGCGCGCCACTTCGTCAGGTGACAGTCGGCGCTGTCCCCTGAACGTGCACGTGACGCCGTACTCGTTCTCCAGCCCGAAAATGCGGCGGTCCATGTCTGAACATTACGCCTGATGACCAGAGCTGAAACCGGGTTCGGCCGCTCCGCCTTGATCTGTTTCCGTCCGGATGGTGGCATCGGCACCTCGCCCGGAAGCCGCGAGGACGCGCTGTGTGGCCAGCAGTACCAGCAGCGCGGCGACACCCGCGCCCCCGGCGACCGCGAAGCTCGCGGAGGTGCCGCCCAGCTCCACGGCGGGCCCTGCCGCGGCCGTACCGAGCGCGGAGCCCACACCGATCGTGGTGACGAGCCAGGAGAACGCCTCGGTGACGGTGCCGCGCGGCGCGTGCCGGTCGACGACGATGAAGGCGCAGGCGATCGCGGGCGCGAGGAAGATCCCGGCGACGGCGGCCAGTCCTGTCATCGCGAGCACACCGGGTGTGAGTGTCAGCGGCAGATAGCAGAGAGCGAGCAGGGCCACGACGGTGCGCAGCCGCCGCTCCGGGGCGCCGGTCCACTCCCTGGCCCCGTACACCGAGCCGCCCACCAGGGCGCCGAGGCCGAGCGCGGCCATCAGCCAGCCGTAGACGGACTCCCGGCCCTGGTCGTCGGCGTAGGCGACGCCGGCGACGGTGATCGAGCCCAGGGCTATCCCGACGAAGAGGAAGGCGCCCAGCAGGGCCAGCAGGCCCGGTGAGCGCAGGGCGCCGAGCCAGTGCGCCTCCCGCGGCGCGGAGCGCCAGGCGCGGGACGGCGCGGAGAGGACGACGGAGAGCGCGCCGAGCACGCCGATCGCGTTGATGACCAGCAGCGCGGTGGCCGGCGACCAGAGCGCGACGAGCAGGGTGACGAGCAGCGGGCCGACGGTGAACATGATCTCCTGCGCCACGGCGTCCATGGCGTACGCCCGGTGCACCCGCTCCTCACTGCCGAGGACGTTCGGCCACAGCGCCCGCAGCCCGCCCTCCAGCGGCGGCGTGAAGAGTCCCGCGACCGCCACCGCGCCGTAGGCGAGCAGCGGGGAGCCGGTCCCGGCGACGACGAGCAGCACCGCGCCGAGGGCGGAGACGACGGCGGCGGGGAACTGCACCCGGGGCTGGCCGTGGAGATCCACGGCCCGGCCGAGCAGCGGCTGTCCGACGGCGTTGGCGACGCCGTACACCGCGGCGAGGGCGCCGGCGAGGCTGTAGCTGCCCCCGCCGCCCCGGACGAGCAGGACGACGGCGATGGGGCCCGTGGCGTTGGGCAGCCGGCCCACGAGTGTGCCGGCGAGCAGCCGCGCGGCGTGCGGCGCCTTGAGGATGTCCACGTAGCCGGTGGCCATGTGCCGCCCTTTCCTCGTCCGCCCGGCCCATGCCGGGGTTTTACGTATAACGTCGCCGTCATACGTACCATGTGGCCAGCCCGCGGGTCCACTGCCGGCGCCGAGGCGGACAGAGCCCGCCGGACGAGCACGACGGAGAACGGTAGCCATGACAGAGCAGCCCGCCAGGCCCACCAGCCGGGATGTGGCGCGGACCGCGGGTGTCTCCCAGGCCACGGTCTCGCTGGTCCTCGGGGACAAGTGGCGGGGCAGGGTCTCGGAGCGGACCGCCGGGCTCGTACGGGACGCGGCGCACGCGCTCGGCTACCGGCCCAATCTCGCGGCCCGCAATCTCCGTCTCGGTACGACCAGGACCGCGCTCCTGGTGGTGCCCGCGCTCACCAACGAGTTCTTCGCCCGGGTCTACACCGGCGCGGCCGAGGTCGCCGCCGAGCACGGCTTCGGAGTGGTCCTCTACCCGTCGCCCGCCGGCGTGGGGCCCGCCCGGGATCCCTTCGCCTCGGCGCGGGCCGCGCTGGACGGGGTGATCGCCTCCTCGATGGCGACGGAGGCCCTGGACGCGATCCGGGGCGCGGATCTGCCGCTGGTGATGCTCGACAGCGATCCGGAGGCCCCCGGTGCCGCCGCACGGGTGAATCTCGACATCGCCGACGGCATCCGGCAGGTGACCGGGCATCTGCTCGGTCTCGGTCACCGGCGCCTGCTCCATCTCGCCTCCTCGGTCGCCTCATGGACCTTCGAGGTACGGGCCGAGGCCCTGGCGGGCGTGGTACGGGAGGTACCGGACGCGGTCGTACGGACGGTGTCGGCGCGGCTGGAGGTCGGCGCCGCGCGGGAGGCCGTCGAGCACGCCCTCACCGCTCCGGGCCCTCGGCCCACGGCGCTGATCTGCGACGGCGACATCCTGGCCACGGGGGCCTACAAGGCGCTGCGGCGCCTCGGTCTGCGGGTGCCGGAGGACATCTCGGTCACCGGCTTCGACGATCTGGCGCTCGCGACGGCGATCGAGCCGGAACTGACCACGGTCGGCCTCCCCGCCGAGCGGGTCGGCGAGCAGGGCATGACAGCCCTGCTGACCGTCCTGGACGGGCGGCGCCCGGAACCGGTCCATCTGCCGGTCTCGCTGGTCGTCCGGGCCTCCACCGCTCCCCCGCCTCCCGGCGCCTGACACGCCCGTGCCCCGGACCGCGCGGGCGGTCCGGGGCACGGACAGGCCGACTCCGGATCGAGACCGGACCGGGTCCGTCCGGACCGGACCTACTCGGTGCTGTCCGGCTTCCCGGTGTCCTGCTTGCCGTTGTCCTGCGACGTGTCCGCCGACGGGGAGGCGGCGCCGTCGGGCTCCTCCGTGTCCGAGGGCGCGTCCGTCGGGGTGGAGGCCGCGCCGTCCGCGTCCAGCAGCCGGGAGAGCTGGCGGCCGACGATCCGCTTGAACTTGCGCTGCTGCGGTCGCGTACGGTCCAGGACCGCCACCTCCAGCCGCTCCGCGGGGATCTCCCGCTCGCCGCCGTTGGTGTCCCGCGACAGCGCCTGGACGGCCAGCTTCAGCGCCTCCGCGAGCGACATGCCCTCGCGGTGGCGCTGGTCGAGATACGTGCTGATCTGCTCCGAGCTGCCGCCCACCGCGACCGAGCCGTGCTCGTCCACGATCGACCCGTCGTGCGGCAGCCGGTAGATCTGGTCGCCGTCCGGTGTCGCGCCCACCTCGGCGACGACCAGCTCCACCTCGTAGGGCTTCTCACCGGCGCTGGAGAAGATCGTGCCGAGCGTCTGCGCGTAGACATTGGCGAGACCACGGGCGGTGACGTCGTCGCGGTCGTAGGTGTATCCGCGCAGATCGGCGTAGCGGACACCGCCGATCCGGAGGTTCTCGTACTCGTTGTACTTGCCGGCCGCCGCGAATCCGATCCGGTCGTAGATCTCGCTGAACTTGTGCAGCGCGCGGGACGGGTTCTCGCCGACGAAGACGATGCCGTCGGCGTACTGGAGCACGACCAGGCTGCGACCGCGGGCGATGCCCTTGCGCGCGTACTCCGCCCGGTCGGCCATGGCCTGCTGGGGTGAGACATAGAACGGCGTCGACACCGGCTGTCCGTCCCTTTCTGTCAGTGACGTGTGTGTTCAGAAGAGGGCGGCGTCAGAGCAGCGCGGCGCGCGGGCCGTCGGGCTGCTCCAGCCGGCGCTCGAGGATCGAGCGGGCGGTCTCCGAGGATTCCTCGTCCGTCAGCCTCCGGAAGCCCTCGTCCGTGATGATCGTGACGATCGGATAGATCCGGCGCGCCACATCGGGGCCGCCCGTCGCCGAGTCGTCGTCCGCCGCGTCGTACAGCGCCTGGACGACCAGGGTGATGGCCTGCTGTTCCGTCAGGTCCTCGCGGTAGAGCTTCTTCATCGCTCCACGGGCGAAGATCGAGCCGGAGCCGGTGGACGCGAAGCCCGACTCCTCGGACCGGCCGCCCGTCACGTCGTACGAGAAGATGCGGCCCTTGCCGCGGTCCACGTCCCAGCCCGCGAAGAGCGGGACGACGGCCAGGCCCTGCATGGCCATGGCGAGATTGCTGCGGATCATCGTGGAGAGCCGGTTGGCCTTGCCCTCCAGGGAGAGCTGGGCGCCTTCGACCTTCTCGAAGTGCTCCAGTTCGAGCTGGAAGAGCTTGACCATCTCCACGGCGAGACCCGCGGTGCCGGCGATACCCACGGCCGAGTACTCGTCGGCGGGGAAGACCTTCTCGATGTCGCGCTGCGCGATCATGTTCCCCATGGTCGCCCGCCGGTCACCGGCGAGCACCACTCCACCGGGAAAGGTCGTCGCGACGATCGTCGTACCGTGCGGCGCCTCGATGGCGCCCTGCAACGGCGGCAGCGACCGCTTGCCGGGCAGCATGTCCGGCGAGTGGTGGGACAGGAAGTCCATGAACGAGGACGAGCCGGGCGTCAGGAAGGCTGCCGGCAGACGCCCGGTGCTACGAGGGTTGGCTTCCACACGTTTCCTTCCGGATGGGCGGCGGCCCGCCGCTCGGGCCGGGCCGATCTTTGAATCTGTGCACGGACCTTACCCGCGCCGTCGCCGGTCATCCGTCCCGGTGCTACCGGCTTTCGCCGACGGCCCGGGACGGACAACGGCCTTTACTGGCCGCCCTTTTGCACGAAGGACCGCACGAAGTCCTCGGCGTTCTCCTCGAGCACGTCGTCGATCTCGTCCAGGACGGAGTCCACATCGTCGGACAGCTTCTCCTGGCGCTCCTTGAGGTCCTCGGAAGCCTGCGCCTCCTGGGCCTGCTCCTCGGTCTCCTCCGTGGAACGCGTCGCCTTCTGCTGGCCGCCGCCGGTGTCCTTGGTCGCCATATCCCTCACCCCGCTCGGTTTCGCCCCGCTCGATGTGACCTTCAAGATCAGACCCTACAAGGAGGGTCCGACATCGGCCCCGCAGTTGCTACAACGTCCGGGTACCACCCCGATCATTCCCGGACCGCCGCCGTTTCAGCCGCCGGACAGCACCCGGACCAGCTCCTCGGCCGTGCGGCACCGGTCGAGCAGCTCCTTGACGTGGTTGCGTGTACCGCGCAGCGGCTCCAGGGTGGGCACCCGTTGCAGCGAGTCACGGCCGGGCAGGTCGAAGATGACGGAGTCCCAGGAGGCCGCCGCCACATCGTCCGCGTACTGCTCCAGGCAGCGCCCGCGGAAGTACGCCCTGGTGTCCTCAGGAGGCTTCGTCCTGGCTCGTTCGACGTCCTGCTCGTCCAGCAGGCGGCTGATCCTGCCACGGGCCGCCAGACGGTTGTACAGGCCCTTCTCGGGGCGTACGTCGGCGTACTGGAGGTCCACCAGGTGCAGCCGGGCCGCGTCCCACTCCAGGCCGTCCCGCCGGCGGTAGCCCTCCAGGATCTCCCGCTTGGTGATCCAGTCCAGCTCGCCGGAGAGGCTCATCGGATCGTTCTCCAGCCGGTTGAGCGTGTCCTCCCAGCGTCCGAGCACGTCCCTGGTCTGCTCGTCCGCGTCGGCGCCGTACCGCTCCTCGACATACTTCCTGGCCAGCTCGTAGTACTCCATCTGGAGCTGGACCGCGGTGAGTGTCCGGCCGCTGCGGAGCGTGACCAGCCGGCCGAGCGCCGGGTCGTGCGAGACCTGGTGCAGCGTACGGACCGGCTGGTCCACGGCGAGGTCGACGTTGATGAAGCCGTCCTCGATCATGGACAGGACGAGCGCGGTGGTGCCGAGCTTGAGGTAGGTGGAGATCTCCGACAGATTAGCGTCGCCGATGATCACATGGAGTCTGCGGTACTTCTCCGCGTCCGAGTGCGGCTCGTCGCGGGTGTTGATGATCGGGCGTTTGAGGGTCGTCTCCAGCCCGACCTCGACCTCGAAGTAGTCCGCGCGCTGGCTGATCTGGAAACCGTGCTCATGGCCGTCCTGGCCGATACCGACCCGGCCCGCGCCGGTGACGACCTGCCGTGAGACGAAGAACGGCGTCAGATGGCGCACGATGTCCGAGAACGGGGTCTCCCGCTTCATCAGGTAGTTCTCGTGCGTGCCGTAGGACGCGCCCTTGTTGTCGGTGTTGTTCTTGTACAGATGGATCGGCTGCGCGCCGGGAAGCTGGGCCGCGCGCTCGGCGGCCTCGGCCATGATCCGCTCGCCGGCCTTGTCCCACAGGACGGCGTCCCGCGGATTGGTGATCTCGGGAGAGCTGTACTCCGGGTGGGCGTGGTCGACGTAGAGCCGTGCGCCGTTCGTGAGGATCACATTGGCCAGCCCGATGTCCTCGTCGGTGAGCTGGCTGGAATCGGCCGTCTCGCGGGCGAGGTCGAAGCCGCGGGCGTCCCGCAGCGGGTTCTCCTCCTCGAAGTCCCAGCGGGCCCGCCGCGCGCGGTGCATCGCCGCCGCGTAGGCGTTCACGATCTGGGACGAGGTGAGCATGGCATTGGCGTTCGGGTGTCCCGGGACGGAGATCCCGTACTCCGTCTCGATGCCCATTACTCGCCGTACGGTCATGCGGCCCTCCTTGCCCGGCGGCGCTCCCCTCCGGAAGCGGCGCTCAAGTACCGCTCTTCCCCCGCCACGTGTGCGGTGCCCGGCTCCGGGCGCCGCCACGCGGCGGTACGAAAGAGCCTAGAACGCCTCCGCGCCGGTGGGGAGATCATTTCCGTCATTGGCCTGGTGTGGTGGAAGGAGCGTGGAAAGCAACCGGCTGCGGATGCCCTTCCGGACATCCGCAGCCGGTCTGCGTCTGCGCTTTACAGGTACTGACCGGTGTTGGCCACCGTGTCGATGGAGCGTCCGGTGTCCGCGCCCTGCTTTCCGGTGACCAGGGTACGGATGAACACGATCCGCTCGCCCTTCTTGCCGGAGATACGGGCCCAGTCGTCGGGGTTGGTGGTGTTCGGCAGGTCCTCGTTCTCCTTGAACTCGTCCACGCAAGCCTGGAGGAGATGGGAGACCCGGAGGCCCTTCTGGTTGTGGTCGAGGAAGGCCTTGATGGCCATCTTCTTGGCCCGGTCGACAATGTTCTGGATCATCGCGCCGGAGTTGAAGTCCTTGAAATAGAGGACTTCCTTGTCGCCGTTGGCGTAGGTCACCTCGAGGAAGCGGTTCTCCTCGGACTCCGCGTACATCTGCTCGACCACGGACTGGATCATTCCGTGGGCCGCGGCCTCCTTGGAGCCGTTGTGCTCCGAGATGTCGTCCGCGTGCAGCGGCAGCGAGGCCGTCAGATACTTCGCGAAGATGTCCTTCGCCGCCTCCGCGTCCGGACGCTCGATCTTGATCTTCACATCGAGCCGGCCGGGCCGCAGGATAGCGGGGTCGATCATGTCCTCGCGGTTGGAGGCGCCGATGACGATGACGTTCTCCAGGCCCTCCACACCGTCGATCTCGGCGAGGAGCTGGGGGACGATGGTGTTCTCCACGTCCGAGCTCACACCGGATCCGCGGGTGCGGAAGAGGGATTCCATCTCGTCGAAGAAGACGATGACGGGAGTGCCCTCGCTCGCCTTCTCCCGGGCACGCTGGAAGACCAGGCGGATATGGCGCTCGGTCTCACCGACGTACTTGTTCAGCAGCTCCGGACCCTTGATGTTGAGGAAGTAGCTCTTCCCCGCGGGCCGGCCGGTCACCTCGGCGACCTTCTTGGCAAGGGAGTTGGCCACGGCCTTGGCGATCAGGGTCTTGCCGCAGCCGGGCGGGCCGTAGAGCAGGATGCCCTTCGGCGGGCGCAGTTCGTGCTCCTTGAAGAGATCCGGGTGGAGATACGGAAGCTCCACCGCGTCGCGGATCATCTCGATCTGGCCGCCGAGACCGCCGATCTTGTCGTAGTCGACGTCCGGGACCTCTTCGAGGACCAGTTCCTCGACCTCGCTCTTGGGGACCACTTCGTACACATAGCCCGAGCGGGGTTCGAGCAGCAGGGCGTCGCCGGGACGGATGGTGATGTCCAGCAGCGGCTCCGCGAGCCGCACCACCCGCTCCTCGTCGGTGTGCCCGATCACCAGGGCGCGCTCGCCGTCCTCAAGGATCTCCTTGAGGGTGACGATGTCCCCGGCACGCTCGTACGCCATGGCCTCGACCACGTTGAGCGCCTCGTTGAGCATGACTTCCTGGCCGCGCCTGAGCTCGTCGAGTTCGACGCTGGGGCTCACGTTCACCCGGAGCTTGCGGCCTCCGGTGAAGATGTCGGCCGTGCCGTCCTCATTGGCCTGCAGAAACACACCGAAGCCGGCCGGCGGCTGTGCGAGCCGGTCGACCTCCTCCTTGAGGGCCACGATCTGGTCGCGGGCCTCACGGAGCGTATTGGCGAGCCGCTCATTCTGCGCGGACACACCGGCCAGGTTCGTCTGCAACTCGACGATCCGCTCTTCGAGAATCCTCGTGTGACGCGGAGAGTCGGCGAGCTTTCGTCGCAGGACGGCGATTTCCTGCTCGAGATAGGCAACCTGGCCGGCTGGGTCTTCAGACCCCCGCCCCGGCCGGATGCCGCGGTTGATGTCGTCGTCGTGGGCTGCCACGGTCCTCACCTCCTCCAAGGGGAGCTGGACGCTTCCTGACCCTACCTGGGTGGGTGATGATTGAAACCCCTAGATCACAAAGACTGTGGGGTGTGTCCGATCTTCACCCTTGCGCTCTTCCCTCACGCCAGGGGAATACCCACCCAGGAACATCGGAAAGCTGTCGGTTGTATCGTCGAAGTGTTCAACACCCGTCAGGGCTTGCGCGACTTACTTAACAGCGCACCGTCCGGCGGGGCAAACGGCAGGAGAGATGACCGTGCAGCAGCAGGCTCCCACCGAAGGCGTCACCGGGACAGGTGAGCCGCTCGAGGTCTGGATCGACCAGGACCTCTGCACCGGGGACGGGATCTGTGCCCAGTATGCTCCCGAGGTCTTCGAGCTGGACATCGACGGGCTCGCGTATGTGAAGAGCCCCGAGGACGAACTGCTCCAGACCCCCGGCGCCACGACCCGGGTACCACTGCCACTGTTGGGTGATGTCGTGGATTCGGCCAAGGAGTGTCCGGGCGACTGTATTCATGTGCGTCGCGTTTCGGACAGGGTAGAGGTTTACGGACCCGACGCGGAATAGGACGAAACCCGCCGAGAGCCCGGGGCGACCCGCCGTGAGCGGTCACACACTCCGCGCTTCGGGCCTCTCCGCGCGGACGAACGCGCCGTTCTCCCACTGCCAGGAGACCCGCTCCTCCTCGTCGGGACAGCAGCTCGGCACCTCGGGCCCCGAGTAGCCGAGCAGGGTGGCGAGAATCACCCCGTCCCGGATCTCGAAGTCGGGTCCGACGCTCCGCTTGTCCTTGGGGTCGACCAGAGTCGCCACGATCCTCGGCTCGGCCTCCGCGGCTCTGGTCAGCACATAAACGCCCTGGGGCGGGGTGCCCGAGCCCGCCTCGCAGCGCACCGCGGCCACGGTCTCGGGATTCCGGTCACCGTCGAGATCGCCGGAGGCCCGCCGTACGACCACCGTGCCCGCTCCGCCGCACTCCAGCGGGTAGTCCACCGCGGCGGGATCAGGGGCGGGCAGCGGCGCCTCGCCCGCCGCCGTCCGCGCGGGCTCGGAGCCCGTCTGGGACGCGGTGGCGGCGCCGGGTTGCAGCAGACCCGCCAGAGCCACCACACCGGCCATCGCGGTGGCCGTCGCGAGCCAGTGCATCGGGTGGGGCCGGGTGTGCGCGAGGTCCGGTACGTCGGAGATCTGCACGCGGAGTGTCTCCTGTGAGGGGGGTGCCGGCGAGTGACCAGACGAGTGACCAAGGGGGGAGGAAGACAGCATCGTGCCACACGTCACAGGGAGGCGGAACAGGGGGGTCCGTAAGACCAACGTAAAGACGGAGCCGCCGACTTCCCCTCTCCT
>NZ_MAUD01000279.1 GCF_001700515.1 Streptomyces lushanensis | reverse complement strand
AGTCCGGTGCGGTGCCCCCGGGGAGGGGCCGGGGGCACCGCACCGGACTGCCGGCAGGAGCCGGGCCGGCGAGGGCGGAGAACGCGACGGGGCGGCGGCGCCTCAGGAGATGTCGGTCTCGTTCCGGAAGACCACGATCTTGGCGTCCTCGGCCACGTAGTAGTTCTGCACGGAGTACGCGATCGTCGCGAAGTCCAGCCGCCCGTCACCGTTGAAGTCGGCGGTGGCGATACGTGCCACGGACTCGTCGGACACCCGCCACTTGGCGAACACGCCGTTGGCGAGATCGATCGCCTTGTAGTACATGACGCCCTGCCAGGGCCAGGGGCCGCGCAGGGCCACCAGGAACTCCTCCTCGCCGTCGTTGTCGAAGTCGGCGCAGACGATCTGGTGTCCCGGGCCCTCGCCGTTCTCGTTGGGATCGCCGTAGACATCCAGCAGAAATCGGCGCCAGACCGCCTGGTCCGCCGGGACCCCCGGTTCGGTCTTGGCGTAGACGGCCACGGTGTTGCCGTGGAAGGGCTCGACGGCGGCCACGTACGCCATCGGATCGTCGCCGATCCGGCCCGAGTTGAGGTCGCCGCTGCCACGGAAGCCGGTCTGTTCGAACTGGGTCAGCTCGCCCGTGCCGATCAGTTTCCGCACCCACGTCCGGGTGTTCTCGTCGTAGTACAGCCAGGTGGCGCCCTCGTCGGAGGCGAGCAGCAGGGAGTCCAGCTCGGAGCCCGGGACGAGCCCGGCCTTCTTCTCCGCACCGTGGATCATCCGGAAGTGGCTGTCGTCGATGACCGTCATCGGCCACTCCTCGGCGGAGCGCACATCGTCGGGCTGGGTGAAGAGCACCACGGGCAGCACCGCGTGCACGTCCTCCTTGGCCACGATCGGCAGACCGATGATCTCAAGGCGCTCGGTCTGCGTGAAGTGACCGGCGCGCAGCCG
The DNA here is from genome assembly GCF_001700515.1 of Streptomyces lushanensis. Taxonomy (GTDB): domain Bacteria; phylum Actinomycetota; class Actinomycetes; order Streptomycetales; family Streptomycetaceae; genus Streptomyces; species Streptomyces lushanensis. The sequence continues at coordinate 20,583 of NZ_MAUD01000279.1, read as the reverse complement.
GTGCATTCCGGTGGCACGGCCGATGTAGCGCCGCTGCCAGCGGGACTCGTCCTTGTCCGGGTGGCCGGGGTTCTCCAGCCAGTCGATCTTGCCGCCGGCGGTGTCGGGGTCGTGGATGGTGCCGATCGGCCCGTACAGCTCATGGCAGACGATGATGTCCGGGTGGCCGTTGCCGCTGATGTCGGCGTAGTCGGCGCCGACCGGCATCCGGATCTTGTCCGCGACGAGCCGGCGCGTCCACTTCTCGTCGTTCTGGTACCAGTAGATCTCGCCGAGCCGTAATCCGTAGCCGAAGAGGTCGGGACGGGAATCGTTGTCGATGTCCGGCGCCTCCAGCCAGTAGCCGTCGCGCAACTGGTCCGCGACCAGCTCGGGGGTGAATCTGGGGATGTGCGTCATGACTGTTCCCTCTCCTCTTCCGCGCGGATCTCGTGGTATTCGACGGCGAGCCAGACACAGTCCGTGTCGGCCCGGTACTGGTGCCAGGGGTAGGTGAAGGCGCTGCCGGGACCGGTCACACAGAACGCGGAATGTGTGGAGCCCACGCCCATGGGCACGTCCTCGAACAGCGTGCCGTGATCCTGCTCCCGGAACTTCTGCATACGGCCGAGGCCGCTGACCTGGGTGTGCACCTCAAGGAATTCATGCAGATTGTGGATACGGCAGTCGGTGCCGGCGGGAGCGAACCAGAGATTCACCTTCACCTGGAAGTCCCGTACCGTTCCTCCGGGTTCCGGCCGGCCCAGGACCTCCTCCGGCACGAACGACACCTGTCCGGCGTCGTCCTGCGGACTCTTCCAGAGCGGGGTGTCCTCCGGAAATCCGTCCAGGAGGTCCGAGAGCGGCTTCCAGCCCGGCTCCCCGACGATTCCGGAGATGTCCCCGGAACCGTCCCCGTACCCTTCCGGGGCACTGAGGACGATCAGTGAGTCGGCCCGCTCGACGGAGGTGTCGCGCAGAATCACCGAGGACAGCGGAGGTATGTCCTTCCGCGGTAACTCGCCCACCGGTGCGGGCGTCATCCCGATATTGACGACGATCGCCGTTCCCTCGATCCGGAACTCCTTGGCGCCCGTCACCGCTCGCGCCTCGATCCGCTGCCCCGAGAAATTCAGGGTCCTGATCCCGTTGTCGGTCATGTCGCGCGTCCTCCCGGCTCCGTCCCTTCCCTCCCTCAGCTCCGCGCGTAGGCGGCCGGGGCGGCGCCCGCCAGCTCGACCGAGAGCTGGTCGATGGCGCTGCCGGGGACGAAGGGCAGTACCGCGGGCCCGGCGTCGAAGAAGTGCGCGATCGCGCCGACCGTACGGTCCGTGGCGCGGCCGTCGCCGTACGGCGAGGCGGCGGTGGCCATCCGCCGGTAGTGCCCGGCGTCCCGCAGGAGCTCGGTGACCTCGCCGACGATGCCGTCGGTGGCCCGGCCCACCAGCCGTGCCGTACCGGCGATCACCGCTTCCGGGCGCTCGGTGATGTCGCGGAGCACCAGCGTCGGCTTGCCCAGCGCCGGGCCTTCCTCCTCCGCGCCGCTGCTGTCGGAGAGGATGATGTCGGCCCGCTGCATCAGACGGCAGAAGTTCAGATACGGCAGCGGGTCGACCACCGTGATGCCGGGATGGGCGCCGATGAACGGCAGCAGCCCGTCCCGTACGACGGGATTGCGGTGGAGGGGTACGACGACCCGTACCGCCGGGTCGTCGGCCACGGTGGCCAGGGCCCGGCCGATCTCCGGCAGATGGTCCCAGGACTCGCGCCGGTGCGCCGAGGCCAGGATCACCCGGCGCGGGTCGGTGTCGAGATCGGCCAGTTCGGGCCGGCCGTAGCCGTCGCTCTGCTCACTGGCCCAGCGCAGGGCGTCGATGACGGTGTTGCCGGTGACCACGATCCGGCCGGGGGCGATGCCCTCGCGGATCAGATGGCCCGCGTTGCCCGGCGTGGGCGCGAGATGGAGCGAGGAGATCTGGGCCACGAGGCGGCGGTTGGCCTCCTCCGGGAACGGCGAGTGGAGATTGCCGCTGCGCAGCCCCGCCTCGACATGGATCACCGGCAGCCGGTGGTGGAAGCCGGCGAGGGCGCCCGCCAGCGTGGTGGCCGTGTCGCCGTGCACCATGACCGCCTCGGTCCCCCGCGGCGCCAAGTGCTCCGAAAGCCCGCGCAGGGAACGGTAGGTGACCTGGGCCAGCGTCTGCTTGGGAGTCATGATGCCGAGATCGATGTCGGTGCCGAGACCGAAGGCGGCGAGCGTCTCGTCCAGCATCTGCCGGTGCTGGCCGGTGGAAATGACGACGGGTGCGAACCGGGGGTCGTTCCTGAGTTCCCTGATGACCGGTGCGAGCTTGATGGCCTCGGGCCGGGTGCCGAGAACTACCGCGATGGATCGCATGCTTTGTCATCCCTTTCAATTATGCGGCCGGGTTATTCATGTGCTCGTGTCGGAACGAGCTTCTCCTCCGGACCTGAAAACTGTCAACGAATTGATTTTGCACAAAAAAATCCGCCGCAGCCGGAAGCTGCGGCGGATTTACGAACAGGTTACGGATTACGTCCGGATCACCGGGCCGGACGGATGGAGAGCGAGTGGTGGAAGAAGTCGCTCGGGTCCCAACGGCGCTTCACCTGCTGGAGCTTCGCGTAGTTGTTCTTGTAGTAGAGCGTGGTCCAGGGAACGCCCGACAGATTGCGTCGCGAATCGGCGACGTCCGTGTCCGGATAATTGATGTAGCAGCCGTCCTGGTTCTCGTTCGGCACGGGGACCCCACCGGTGGCGGAGAAGAAATCCTCGTAAATTCCACGTGCCCAGCCGAGTGCCGCCGCGTCACCGGACTCGTCGGGCCAGAAGGTCTGGAAGCACATCTTGAAGACGGACGAGCGCTGGGCGTTGGCCGTGGCGTCCTCGGGCACGGCGTTCACCTGGCCTCCGAAGGAGAACAGGACGATCATGGTGTCCGGGTTGGGATAGTTTTCGTCGCTCATGTGCCGGTACATGACGGAGACCTGGTGGTCGGAGAAGTTCTTGCGCATGTACGCCGACTTGTGGGCACCGCGTGAGGTCGGGTCGGTGATGGTCGGATTGTTGGCGCCGACCAGCCGGGTGGCCTGGAGCCAGGGCATGAGGCGGGGAGCCGCGAGCTGCGGCATGGCGGTCAGTTCGCCGGACGGCCTGGTCATGGCCCGACCGCTCAGCCCGGTGCCCGCGGTGATCGCCGACACGTAGTCGGCCAGCAGCCGCTCCGCGTCCGGCACGGTCGCGTCGACCTGGGTGAACATGTCGAGCGTGCCGTGGGAGGTGTGACAGACGTTGAAGAGGCTGCTGAGCGCGGTGTACGGGGAGTCCGGGGCGCTGTTGGCCTCGTGCCAGGCTCCGAAGTTCTTCAGCAGCCGGGAGAACTGCCGCTCGCTCAGGCCCTCCCAGGGGAAGGAGATGGCGCTGACCAGTACCGTGGAGGGCGGCTGGACGAGCAGTTCGGCCGGATTGTCGCCCCGCGCGCCCGGGGAGCGGAACCAGTAGCGGGTGACCAGGCCGAAGTTGCCGCCGCCACCGCCGGAATGCGCCCACCACAGATCGCGGTTGGGATCGTCGGGCTCCCTGCTGGCCACCACCGTACGGACGTTGCCCGAGGCCGAGACCGTCACCACCTCGACCGCGTAGAGATGGTCGACGACCAGTCCGTGCGCGCGGGACAGCAACCCGTAACCGCCGCCCGCTATATGGCCGCCGGCGCCCACGCTGTAGCAGATGCCGCCGGGTATGGTGACGCCCCAGCCCTTGTAGAGGGCCTCGTAGACATTCATCAGGCGGGCGCCCGGCTCGACGGCGAAGGCCCGCATGCGCGGGTCGTACGACACGTCCGTCATCTCGGAGAAGTCCAGGACGACTTCGACGTCGCCGTGGCAGACGAAGTCGGCGAAGCAGTGACCGCCGCTGCGCAGCGATACCCGCTTGTCCCGTCTCACGGCCTCCTTGAGGGCACGCTCCGCGTCGGCGGTGGATCTGATCATGCGTATGTAGTCGGGGCGGGAGACGAACCGCTGGTTGTTCCCGGTGGTGAGCAGCGGATAGCGCGGATCGTCGGGGAACACGGTCGCGCCGGTGGCGGCGTCGGCCACGGTCGCGATGTCCGCCACGGTGGCGGCTGCGGGGGCGGGAGCGGCCCCGGCGGGTCGGGGCAGTGTGCCCGCGAGCGCGGTCCCGCCGAGCGCCGCGGCCGAACCGGTCAGTACCGTACGTCGGTTGACACCGGTCATCGTCGTACCTCGGTCTTCCTCGTGAGTGCCGTTCCTGAGCCGGACACCGCGGGCCGCGCTGTCCGGTCGAGCGGTCCTGAGGTCGAGCAGTCCCGCGCGAGAGCACCGCGGCCTCCGGGGCGGCGACGGCGCGTGCCGTGCCGGCCCGGTCGGGCGGTGGTCGTGCGGTGGTCGTGCCGGGCCAGGCGCGGGCACGACCGCGCCGGGAGACTTCCATGCCCCGGGTCCTGTCCCGCCGGACAGGACCCGGGGCGTGTCCCGTGGATCTCGCTGAGCGGCCTGATACACGGACAGGCCCCCGGCGCTGTCTAGATCTGGCGCAGCGCGCCGCCGTCGACCGACCATTCGGCGCCCGTCACCTGGCCCGCCAGCGGCGAGAGCAGATAGCCGATGATCCGGGCCACGTCCTGGGGGGTGCCGATACGACCGCTGGGCAGCCGGCGTTCCTCCTTGACGAACCGCTCCACCGCCGCCTCCTCGGAGAGCCCGAACCGGGCCGCGAGCTGCTCGGTGAAGCCGCCCGGCGCGTCCCACAGCGCGGTCCGGGTCGGTCCTGGCGAGACGACGTTGGAGCGGATGCCCCGGGGGCCGAACTCGGCTGTCAGCGACTTGGAGAGCGAGAGCATCGCGGTCTTGGTGGCCGCGTAGTCGACCAGTGGGTAGTCGGGGAAGCGGGCCGCCTCGCTCGCCACATGCACCAGACTGCCCTCACCGCGCTCCAGCAGCGCCGGCAGGACCGCGCGGGTGAAGCGGGTCGCCGAGAAGAAGTTCAGTTCGAAGGTGGCCTTCCACTGCTCGTCCGTGACATCCAGGAAGCTGGCGCGGGAGTTGAGCCCGCCGACGTTGTTGACCAGGCCGTCCAGACGCCCGAACCGCTCCAGTACGGTCTCCACCACCCGCAGTTCACCGCCGGGCTCGGTGACATCGGCGGCGATACCCGTGATGCCGGGACCGAGGTCGTCGACAAGTCCGGCCCGGCGGGCCACACCGACGGCCGTCGCCCCTTCGGCTGCCAGGAATCGGAGGGTCTCCGCGCCGATCCCGGCGGAGGCCCCGGTGACGAGGAAGACCCTGTCCTTGAGTTCCAGATCCATGAGAAACACTTTCTGTTCGTTGCGGTGACAAAAGGAGATCGAGGCACGGGCTCGGGCCCGCGCCGGGGGCTCAGACCCGCTGGAGGCGCTTCGGCTCTTTCCCGGTACGCAGAAACAGCGCGGCCATGATCACACCGGCGACCACGATGAGCGCGTTGACCAGCACGGCGACACTCACACCGTCGAGAATCACCTCGGCGTCCGCGGACCCGCCGGCATGCGCCGTGACGACGGCGCTCATGATCGGTGTGCCCATGGTGATACCGACCTGCTGGCTCATGGTGGCCATACCGGTCGCCATGCCCTGTTCCGCGTCGGGCAGACCCGAGGTGGCGGTCACCATGAATCCGACGATGACGAGCATGTTCCCGACCCCGCCGACGAAGGTCGCGGTCAGCAGCAGCCACATCGAGCTCCGGCTGTCGCCGAGGCCGACGAGTGCCACCGTGGCCACCGCCTGCACCAGACCGCCCGTCACCAGCGCCGGGGTGGTGCCGATCCGGCCGATCACCCGGGCCGCGGTGACTCCGCCGACGACGGTGCCCAGCCCGAGCACGCCGAAGGACAGACCGGCCGCGAGCGGTGAGAACCCGAGCACCTTCTGAAGATAGAGGGTCATCAGGAAGACGAGGGACGTCTCGGTGACGAAGGCGAGCAGACCGGCCAGGTTCCCGAAGATCACCGTACGCCGCCGCAGGATCCGTACCGGGACGAGCGGCTCGGGCACGCCCTTCTCCACGAAGTAGAAGACCACGAGCAGCACCACGCCCAGGATCAGCCAGAGGAGGGCCTTCGGGTCGCCGAATCCGTGCTCGCCCGCCCTGGTCAGTCCGTACACCAGGGAGAGCAGCCCGACGGTCACGGCCAGCGCGCCCGGCAGATCGAGCCGTGCCCGGCGGTCGCCGCGGCTCTCGGCGATCACGGTCGGCGCGACGATCAGCACGGCCAGCGCGACGGGCACATTGACCAGGAACGACCAGCGCCAGCTCAGCAGATCGGTGAGTACACCGCCGAGGACCGCGCCGGTGGTGAACCCGGCGGACATCAGCGCGCCGTTGAGGCCGAGCGCCCGGGACCGCAGCGGGCCCTCGGGGAAGGAGGAGGTCAGCAGCGAGAGACCGGCCGGTGTCACCGCGGCCGTCGCCAGGCCCTGTGCGACGCGGGCGATCAGCAGCATCTCGGGGTTGACGGCGAGCCCGCCGAGCAGCGAGGCGGCGCCCAGGACCGCGAGGCCGGCCAGAAAGAGCCGGCGCCTGCCGACGAGATCGGCGATCCGGCCGAAGAGCAGGGTGAATCCGGCGGCGGCGAGGGCGAACGAGGTGGCGATCCACTGGAGGTTTCCCAGCGAGAAGCCCAGTCCCCTGCCCATGACGGGGAGCGCGACATTCAGGATCGAGAAGTCCACCGCGAGCATGAACTGCGCGACCAGCAGTACCACCAGGACGAGCCTCAGCCGGCCGGTGAGCCGCGCGGGCGGTGCTGAAGGCTGTTGTTCTGACACGTCGTCGAGTGTCGACATCGCCGGGATCCCTCTCGTCCTCGAACAGGCACGACCGTCACGCCGACCGAGAGTCTGTGGTTGCCTTTTCCGGGCAGCCAGTCACCGGCCATGCGTACGCACGGCATGCGTGTGACCGCTGGTCCTATCACTGGCAGGGTGTGGGACGTCCCCGGTCCGGCCGGAGGAGCGCGGCCATACTGGTCGTCATGGACACTCCCGCGGAGCTTGGTGAATTCCTGCGCACACGGCGTGCACGGCTGAAGCCCGAGGACGTCGGGCTGGTCTCGTACGGTGCCCAGCGGCGGGTGCCGGGCCTGCGGCGCGAGGAGCTCGCACAGCTCGCCGGGGTGAGCGCGGCGTACTACGCGCGGCTGGAGCAGGGCCAGAGCCACAACGCCTCCGAAGCGGTGCTCGACGCGCTCGCGGGCGCGCTCCGGCTGACCGACGACGAACACGCCCATCTGCGCAATCTCGCCCGTCCCGGCCGCGCCAAGCGCCGTGCGCCGGACCGCGTGGTCTGTGTCCGGCCCGGCACCAAGCAGCTCATCGACGCCATGGACGGCGTGCCCGCGGTCGTTCTGGACCGGCGCAGCGATGTCCTCGCCTGGAATCCTCTGGGCCACGCCCTGGTCGCGGACCATCTCGACTTCGCCGCTCCCGACCGGCACACCGGGCGTCCCAATCTCCAGCGGCTGCTCTTCCTCGATCCGCACACCCGCGAGCTGTATCCGCTGTGGGACGAGGAGTCCAAGCGCGCCGTGTCCTCGCTGCGGCTGATGGCCGGGCGCTTTCCCGACGACCGCCGGCTGGCCGAGCTGGTCGGCGAACTGCTCATGAAGAGCCCGGAGTTCGCCGCGCTCTGGCAGCGCCATCCGGTACGGAACTGTGTGTCCGGCGTGAAGTCCTTCCACCATCCGCTGGTGGGACCGATGGAGCTTTCCTTCGAGACGCTGCACATGCCGGACGAGTCCGGCCAGTGGACGCTGATGTACAGCGCCCAGCACGGTTCCCCGGCCGAGGCCGGTCTGAGCCTGCTGCGTACGCTCACCGCCTCCGCCCCTGCCTCGGCCTCCGTCCCCGCTTCCGCTTCCGTCGACGGCGTACCGGGGCGCTCCGGCCGGGGCGCCGGCTCCGTCAAGGACCCGGCTTGAGCCTTGTGGCGGGAGGCCCTGTGCCAAGGACCCCGGGCGTCGCGGGCCGGACAGGACTGGCGGGACTGGCGGGACTGGCGGGACTGGCGGGACTGGCGGGACTGGCGGGACACGGATTGGCTCTAGGCGCATTCGTGTCTCTCGATCCTCGTCGCGAAGTCCTGCCAGGCCTCCGCGCAGGCGACGGCGGCGGCCGAGACGGATCCGATGCAGTGCGGCGGGAGCGAGATGATGATCTTTTCCCACTGTTCACCACCGAGGGTGTGCACCTCCAGCAGGCGCAGCAGCAGCCTGCCGTTCTCGGTGAGCCGCAGCGAGGGATCGCGGTAGAGCATCCGGAAGACGGCCGCGGGATCGTCCGCGGTCAGGGACCTGACATTGTCCTCGCCGCCGGACGAGGGCTTTCGCGGCCTGGCCGAGCGCTTCGGGGGTACGGGGTCCTCGCCCCGGCGTATACGCGCCCGTACGTCCCGGACCGTCCCCGGGGAGATCCCGGACTTGCCCGCGATCTCCCGCAGCGACGCCTCCGGATTGTCCGCGATGAGCCGGCCCGCGACCCTGCGCCCCTCGGAGCTGTCGACCGGGCGCACCCGTCCGTCACGTCCGATCCGGCTGTCCGGTCCGGCGGCCACCGGACCCGCCTCGGTCCTGTCGTGGCGCAGCACGCTGACGGTCTTGGGCGCCAGTCCGGCGACCGAGGCGATGGCCCGGTCCGACCACTGGGGATGGCTGGCCAGTATACGTATGGCGGCGGCCCGGCGATCCCCGGCCGACAGAGGCAGGCCATGACCGATATTGGCCCGTACAGCGAGTATGAAGGCATCGTCGGAAGGACCTTCGAAGAATCTGGCGTCAATTTCCGTATCACCACGCAGTAAGGCCGCACGCAGGCGGTGCATGCCGTCGATCACGCGCATCGACGGGTAGTGGACAGTGATAGGCGGAAGCGTTTCCTCGAAACCTGAGAGGACCTCTATGTGATCCGGGTCCTCGCCGGCTCTTCTCGGTGAGTCCGAAGGTAACAGCGTAGCCGTCGCAACTCTTCGAACGGGCCCGAGCACTTCCTCCCACCCCTTCGTACCATCCAATGAATTCATGATCACGCAGCCTCCCCCAGCCGCCGGGACCGACAAGTCAAATGAACGAAAAGGACACTACAAACCTTCCGTTCGTTTTGTAAAGACTGTATCGGCGTCCCGGACCGGGTAACGGATACCGCGCCCATCAGGAATGTTTCAGTCGTGTCAAATGCAATCAAGGATCGGGAAATTCGTACGGGCGGTCTTTTTTGGACCCGGAGGTGTGCAACTGCTCAATCCCACCAGTCGCACACCTCCGGGCGGAACGAGGCGGTCCGGGACGCGCCGGGACCGTGTCCATGACGTCAGGCCGCGGGCTCGGGCTGCCGTAACTCCGTATCGACAAAGCCACGCAGCCAGTCGCGGAAGTCCTCGCCCAGATCCTCCCGCTCGCAGGCCAGCCTCACGGTGGTACGCAGATACTCGGCCCGGTCACCGGTGTCGTAGCGCCGCCCGGAGAAGACGACGCCGTGGACCGCGCCGGCGGCGGCGAGCTCCCGCAGAGCGTCGGTGAGCTGCGTCTCACCGCCGCGGCCGGGCCGGGTGCGTGCCAGGACCTCGAAGACCGCGGGATCCAGTACGTAGCGGCCGATGACGGCATACGAACTCGGGGCCGTGCCGGGCTCGGGCTTCTCCACCAGATCGGTGACGCGTACGAGCCCGTCGGCGCCGGCCGGTTCGACGGCCGCGCACCCGTAGAGATGCATCTTGTCCCGGGGCACCTCCATGAGGGCCACCACACTGCCGCCGTGACGCTCCCGGGCCGCCGCCATGAGCGGCAGCACGGGATCGCGGGCGTCGATCAGATCGTCCCCGAGAAGTACGGCGAAAGGCTCGTCGCCCACATGCGGAGCGGCGCAGAGAACCGCGTGGCCGAGGCCCCGGGGATCGCCCTGCCGCACATAGTGGATATCGGCCAGGGCGGTGGATTCGCAGACAAGTGCGAGCCGGTCGGAGTCGCCCTTCCGAAGAAGGGCGTCCTCCAACTCGAAGTTGCGGTCGAAGTGGTCCTCCAGAGGCCGCTTGTTGCGCCCTGTAATCATCAGGACGTCGGTGAGTCCGGCGGCGACGGCTTCCTCGACCACATATTGGATCGCGGGCTTGTCCACCACCGGTAACATTTCTTTGGGGGTCGCTTTGGTCGCGGGCAGAAAGCGGGTCCCCAGGCCGGCGGCGGGGATGACGGCTTTCTTTATCCGAGAGTGGTTTCGGGTCATGCCACGACAGTAGCCAGTCGGCCCCGGGAAGTTAATGGCCGTCATTTATCCGGCGCACTGCGGGCCGACCGCGTCGCCTAAACGTCGACATCGTTCAATTCTGAGTTTCGAAGATGTTTCCGGTGACCGGCGACCGGAGGGCGCTCCGGTGGCCGGCGAGGTACGGCGCCGCCGCCGCGGCCGTGACGTCCCGGGCGCCGGCGGGCCGGCCGTTCCGGATCCGGTCCGGCCCGACAAAACCGCAGGTCCGGAGGGCTGCGGCGCACGGAGGCGCAGGGCGGCCGACCTGCGCCCCTTGACTATTCGACTCCGTGAACGAAAAGTGGCTACTACACCGAGATGGGAGGAATGCGTAATTTCTACGATCGGCACACTCAGCCAGGCGGCCGTGACCGCCCCGAAGCGGCTCTCCCAGCGGATGCGGGACCAGGGCCGCCCCTTCGAGACGGCGCTCCTCACCCCCTTCCTGGTGATCGTCGCGGTCTCGGTGGTGGCGGTCCTCACGCCCCATCTGCAGTTCAACCGGCTGCTCGGAGTGGCCCCGGCGCTGGCCGCCGCCATGTTCCCGGTGGCCGGCACCCTGAGCATCGGGGCGCTGGCCCTGGCGGCCGACACCGCCCTGGGACTGGCCGTCGAACACGATCTGAACCGGACACCCGGCTACTTCACCCTGCTCGCGATCACGGCCATCACCCTGGCCGGCGCGTACGCCAGCCGCGTACGGCAGAACCGGGAGCGCACGCTGGCCCAGGTCTGCGCCGTCGCGGAGACGGCGCAGCGGGTGCTGCTGCGCCCGCTGCCGAATCATCTGGGGCAGGTCGACATCGAGGTGCTCTACCAGGCCGCCGCCGCGTACGCACGCATCGGCGGCGACTTCTACGAGGCGGTGCAGACCCGGGACGGGGTACGGCTGATCATCGGTGACGTACGCGGCAAGGGACTGCCCGCCGTCGAGGCCGCCTCGGTCGTCCTCAGCTCGTTCCGGGTGTTCGTCCAGGAGACCCCGGACCTGCCCACCCTGGCCGGCCGACTGGAGAGCAGCATCAACGGATACTGCGAAGCGGTCCCCAGCGACGACGTGCTGGAGCGTTTCGTCACCATCGTGCTCGTCGAGATTCCCGCCGACGAGCCGGTCGCCCGCCTGGTCAACTGCGGGCACCCGGCGCCGATGCTGCTGCACGACGGCGATGTGCGCGAGGTGGAACCCAGTGTGCCGTCGGCGCCGATGAACCTGGCCTCCCTGCTCGGCGACCACTATCGGGTGGACACGATCCCGTTCGCCGCCGGTGACAGTCTGCTGCTCTACACCGACGGTGTCAGCGAGACCCGCGACCGCGCCGGGACCTTCTACCCCCTCGCCCAGCGGGTCCGGCCGTGGGCCCTCGCCCCGCCCCGCAAGCTCCTGGACCTCCTCCGACAGGACATGCTCGCCTACGTCTCGGGCGTCCGCGACGACGACCTCGCGGCCCTCGTCGTCCACCGCGTCACCGCCACCCCGGCCGTCCCCCGGGCCCTGACCGGGGACCGCCCGAAGGACGAGGAACAGCCCTGCCCTTATACGTAATACAATTACACGCTGGCGATTCCTGGCAATTCCCCGGATTTTCCTTGACGGTTCATTCGAACGTGTCATGCAATGAAAAAGGCGCCATGGAGGCTCTGTCGAGCCATTACGGCAGCACATTTCAGGAGTGCCGTTCCGAGAAAGGAAACCGTCATGCCCGAAAACGAGGAACTCTTCGAAGAAATGTCGATCCCGGAGACGGAGGCGGCTTTCGCCGGGCACAGCTGCTTCAGTGCCGTGTCGGATGTGACGGTGCGGGAAGCCGAGCCGACGGAGTAGCGCGGCAGGTGTCTTCCTGTCTTGCCATGGGCAGGGAGGCACCTTCGTACTCCCGGCGTCGTCGTACGCGTCACTCTTCCGAAGGCGGACAGAATTGGAATCGACCCCGGACCCGTCGGGCACCCCTCGCTCCGCTTCCTCCGCGCTCACGCCACGGCGCGATGTACGGCTCGTCACGCGCGACGACCACCTGTACATCTGCGCAAGTACGGGGACGTTCCGCGTCCCCGCCGCAGTGCCCGCCCCGGACGGCGGAGAGCACGGCCTCCTCACGCTCGACGCCGTACCGGACCGCGTGGTCGGGGCGATGCGCGCCCGCGGCCTCGTGCACCCCGGCGACGGGCATCGCGCCCACCCTCTCTACGGACGGGAGGAGGAGCGAGGGGATCTCACGGTCGCCCTGGCCGCCGACGGGCTGCTGACGGCCGAGACCGCCGCGCTCCTGATCCGGGCCGGGGTCCGGGTGGTCGTCGCGGAGCGGAGCGCGGACGCCCACGCCGCGCGCCTGAACGCCGACGCGGTGGTTCTGCCGCTCGGCCTGGCGGAGTCCGACCTCCGGCGCTGGACCCGGTTCTCCCTCGCCGCCGGCACACCGCTGGTGACCTGTCTGAGCACACCGACACGTCTGCTCCTGGCCACCCTCACTCCGCCCCGTACCGCCTGCCCTGTCTGTCTCGTGCGGCGCGTCCGCGCCAATCACACCTGGCAGCCGGTCGCCGATCTGCCCTTCGACGTGCTGATGGGCGCGGCGGCGAGCGAGGCATGGCCCACCACCGCCGTCGCCGCCGGGATCCTCGCCCATGAGGTGCTCAGGGCCCTCACCACCGAGCCGCGCACCGGGCCCACGGTCCTGACGGTTGTCGACCACGATTCGCTGGACCGCACGCGCCACGCGCTGTTCCACACGCCGAACTGCCCCGCCTGTGCCGAGGCCGTCGTCCCGCCGAAGCGCGGTGAGGCGAACGCCGTCGACACGCGGGCCAGTTGGGAGCTGATGCGCGGCGCGGTCGACCCGCTGACCGGGCTCGTGCCCGAGCTGCGCGTGGACGAGGGCGACGGCCGCCCGGGCAGCACCACCTATGCGCGCACCGCCGGGGTGACCACCACGACCTGGTTCTCCCCGGTCAGGGCGGAGGCGCGCGGCGGCGCCGTGAAGAGCGACCCGATCGGCGCCCGGGTCTGCGCGGTCGGCGAGACCATGGAGCGCTATGCCGCGGGCGTCTACGATCCGGATCAGCTCGTCCGCGCCGCCTACGCCGCGCTCGGTGACGAGGCCGTCGACCCGCGCACCCTCCCTCTCGGCTCGGCCAAGGAGTACGCCGAGCGGCCACGGTACGGGCCCTTCGAACCGGACATGGAGATCGACTGGGTCCGGGGCCACTCCCTGACCACCGGCAGGACGCGCTATGTGCCGGCCTGCGCGGTGTATCTGCCGTACCGCTTCCCCCGGGGCCACAAGCCCTGGTTCGATCCCATCTCCACCGGCCTGGCCGCCGGAGGGACATATCAGCACGCCGTGCTCGGCGGCCTGTTGGAGATCGTCGAGCGCGACTCGGCCATCGTCTTCTGGGAGAACCGGCTGATCCTGCCCAGCCTGGATCTCACACGGCTCCCCGACGGCCCGGCCCGGCGGATCATCGACCGGGTCACCGCGGACGGCGCCACGGTCATCTGCAAGGACCTCACCACGGACCTGGGAATCCCGGCGGTGGCCGTCCGTTTCGCCGAGGGCACGCCCGACCGGCCCGTGGTCGTCCATACCGCGCGCGCCGACCTCGACCCGCACGCGGCGCTTCTCGGAGCGCTGGAAGAGGCGTGCCTGTGCCGGACCGGCGCCGGCATCTGGCTCGCGGAGGAGGAAATCCCCGGCCCCGACGACGTCTTGAGCAGCCTCAGCGAGTTCTCCCTCTACTACTGCTCCCCCGAGCGCCTGCGCCATCTGGCCTTCTGGGACGAGGGCCCGCTGCACCCGGTCCCGCCCGCCAGGCCCGCCGCCGGACTCCAGGCCGATGTGGACGAGGCGGTCCGCCGGCTGGCCGCCCGGGGCCACGAGACCATCACCGTCGACATCACTCCGGTCGATGTGGCCGAATGCGGTGTGTCGGTGGTCAGAACGGTGGTGCCCGGCCTGTGCCCGCTCACCTTGCGCAGCGACTTCCACCGGCGTGGCGGGCCGCGTGTCTTCACGGCACCGGTCGCCATGGGCGTACGCGAGAGGAGCCTCTCCGAGGACGAACTGAATCCGTTCCCGCTGCCCTTCCTGTGACGGCGCCCCATGAGCGGCCTGATCGACGAGAGACGTCCGTGCGACGGAAGAAGGGGGTGGACGCGTGGACAGCCGGTATCACTACCGACGCAATCCCGACATTCTGCTGGAGTGGGGGGAGGACTCGGGTCCGGTTCTGGTCGACTGCCGTCAATGGCGGAAATTCTCCGTCAAGCCTGTGCTCGTCGGCCTGCTCCACCAGCTCGACCGTCCGCTGACGGCGGAGGAAGTCCACGACCGCTGGCAGGAATCCGGCCATGCCGAGGAGGCGCGCCAGCTCCTGGACCGGCTCGCCTCGGCCGGGATCATCCAGCGGTGCGCCTCGGCCGATGTCGGAGGAACGGCCGACGGCGCCGGATCGGGCGCTGCTTGCGGCGGGGACGGCTGGACGCCCTATGAACTCGCCGTCCACGCACAGGCCGGGAGAGGCCCCGTCCCGCACGCCCGGCGCGGCGCACCGCCGCCGGCCCGCCTCGTCCATCCCGAGGCCACCGAGGTCATCACCCTGCCCGACGGCCGCGCCACCCCGAGCCGTCCGCTGGCCGAGGTGCTGGCCGAACGCCGCAGCGTCCGCGCCTTCGCTCCGTCCCCGGTACCACTGGCGCTCATCGGCGCGTTCCTCGACCGGACCGCACGGGTGCGCGGCTATCTCCCGCCCCGTGCGTACGAGCAGACGCAGCGCTCCGCACCGTCCGGGGGCGGTCGCCACAGCCTGGAGGTCTATCTGCTGGCGCGCGAGGTGGACGGGCTGGCGGGCGGGGCGTACCACTACGATCCCTTCGCCCACACACTGCACCGGCTCTCCGCGTGGACGGATGAACTCGCCGCCCTGCAACGACGGACCGTCATCGACGCCGCCGCCATGAGGGAGGCGCCGCCCGCCGGGATCTATCTGGCGTCCTGCGCCGGCCGCACCACCTGGAAGTACGAGGGGATGTCGCTGAGCCTCGTCTATCGCGACACCGGGTGCCTGATGCAGACCATGTGTCTCACCGCGACCGATCTGGGCCTGGCGTCGTGTCTGACCGGTGCGATGGAGACACCGTTGACGGCCCCGTTCCTGGCACCGCACCGGGACCGGTTGATCCATGTGGGCAGCATGGCCCTCGGCCTGCCCACGGTCCCCTCGGCCGCCCCCGCCCTGGAACCACTGGCACCGCCGTGACCGGGTACGACCGGACACGGCCTCGGCCGGACAGGACCTCTAGGAGGTCGCCAGTGACGGGTGCGGGGGCGTCCGGGACGCCAGGAGGAGGGCCACGTCGTCCTCCTGGCCCTGCCGGTTCTCGATGCTGGCGACGATGTGCTCGGCCAGCTGGTCGAGCCGGCCGGGACCGGGACCGCTGTCGAGGAGCACCTGTATCTGGCGCTCACCGGCGGCCATGTCGGTGTCATGGAATTCCAGCAGCCCGTCGGTGCACAGCAGGAGTGTCTCGCGCGGGCCGAGGCAGAAGTGGTGAACGGGATAGGGAACGTCCCCGGGATCCGGCCGGCTGAGAGGGAGATCCGGCGGGAGGCCGAGCGGCGGACCGCCTTCAACGGCCAGTTGGGCACTTCCATGGGCGGTGCGGATATGCGGGCTGGGATGTCCGGCGCGGACGATCTCCGCCTGGCCGGTGGCGGGGCCGAGGCTCACATAGACGCAGGTGGCGAGACGTTCGGTGTCCAGGTCGCGCAGAAACGCCGAGGCCCTGGACATGAGCTCCGCGGGTGAGTGTCCCTCGGTGGCATACGCGCGAAGCGCCGTCCGCAGCTGTCCCATGACCGCGGCGGCCTGGATGTCATGCCCCTGCACATCTCCCACGACCAGGCCGACGCGTCCTTCGGGCAGCGGCATGACGTCGTACCAGTCGCCGCCTATCTGGTGACCGGCCCGTGCGGGCCGGTAGCGGGCGGCGACGCTCATTCCCGGCACCGTCTCGATCTTGGCGGGGAGCATGGCCTGCTGAAGACCCACCGCCATGGCGTGTTCCTCGTCGTACAGCAGCGCCCGCTGGAACGACTGGGCGACGGTGGCCGACAAGGCCGTCAGCAGATTCCTCTCCTCGGGCGAGAAGCCCTTCTTTCCCTCGTAGAGAATGGCGAGCACACCGGTGAGCCGGGCCTGCGCCATGAGCGGCAGAACGGCGGACGCGGTGAATCCCGTCCCCTTGATGTAGGGCCAGAGCATCGAGTAATCGGTCCGGATGTCCTTCCGCGTGACGAACAGCGGATTCTGCGTCCGGAAAACCTCGGCGATCGGCCGGTCGTCATCGAGCCGGCCGTACTCCATATCACGCACATACGCGGCAGGCATTCCGACGGTGGCAAGCCGGCGGAGCCTGTTCTGCTCAAGAACGGTCAGCGATATGCCCACGGCGCCCACCGGGCCCAGGATCTCGTGCCCGGTCAGAGCCGTCAGCACGTCCTCGACACCGAGTGCCTGGGACAGGGCCGTCGTGGTCGCCTGGACGACACCCGCCTGGTGCCGGCGTTCGGACTCCAGGGTGGACTGCTCCTCGGCGTAGTGCGGTTCGGCGCGGAGGACACCGACCACCCGGACGGGCCGTCCGGACTCGTCACGCACGACGACGGCCTGAGAATGCGCCCACCGAGTGGTTCCATCCGCCCGCCTGACACGGAAATAATTTCCGCAGCTGGTCGAGCGACGGGGATCAGAGAAAACCTGGGCCACCCGCATCCTGATACCGCTTCGCTCCTCGGGCGCGATCCGCCGATAGAGCGTGGATATCCGCCCGTCGAACGCGCCGGGCTCCAGGTCGAATATCGCGACCGCGCTCGGATCGAGCAGGACTCGCGCGGATTCGACGTCCCACACGAACCCGCCGATTCCATTCAGCTCCATCGCTCGCGACAGATCCGCCCGCAGTTCGTCTCCGAGTGGATCGGACGGCGCACCACGCGGCATCGGGCGCTCACCGTGTGTCATACGACCTCCTGATATTCCAGTGTAGTCCGAAGCGGACAACCGGCCGCCGAGCCCCGCTTCCCGGCAACTACGAAGCGGGGCCGGTCCGTTCGCGGCCGTTCGCGGGGGTGGCCATCAGGCGATTACTTAGTATAGCCTTACCTAAGTTTTCGGCCCGATCAACGGGCGATGATCTCGGGAACCGGAGGAACGCGGTGGGGGCGCAAGGCCCGGTGGGGCGGGATGTCCTGAGGCGGGCGGTGGCGGGACAGCGGCGCGATGTCGTCCCCGCGTCACTTCTCGCGGCCGGGCACCAGGCGGGAGAGGCGCTTGTTCCGGTGCTCATCGGTCTGGTGATCGACCGAGCCGTCGCCGAGGGCGACGGTGGTGCGCTCTGGCTGTGGACGGGCGTGCTGGCCGTGGTCTACGTCGGCCTCTCCTTCAGTTTCCGTCGTGGCGCACGGCTGTCGGAGCGGGCCGCGGTGGCCGCGGCGCACGAGCTGCGGACCGCGCTCGTCGGGCGCGTACTGCATCCGGCGGGCGGCACCGAGACGTTGGGGCTTCCCGGAGCCCTGGTGAACACCGCCACCGAGGACGCCAAACGCGTCGGCGCCGTGAACGTCGCGGTGATGGAGGCGGTGGCCGCGCTGGCCGCGCTGGGCGTCAGTGCCGTGGCCCTGGTCCGGATCTCCGTACCGCTCGGCCTTGTCGTCCTGCTGGGCACGCCGCTGCTGCTGTGGCTGGGCCATCTGCTGAGCAAGCCGCTGGAGCGGCGCAGCGAGGCAGAACAGGAGCGCGCCGGGCAGGCGTCGGGCGTCGCCGCGGATCTCGTGGCCGGTCTGCGGGTGCTCAAGGGCATCGGCGCCGAGCCGGCGGCCGTCGCCCGCTACCGCTCGGCCAGCCGTGCCTCGCTGGTCGCCACACTGCGCGCGACGCGGGCACAGTCCTGGCAGAAGGGGATGACGCTCGCGCTGACGGGTGTGTTCATCGCCCTGGTCGCCCTGCTGGGCGGCCGGCTGGCCACCGCGGGTGACATCAGTCTGGGCGGACTGGTCTCGGCGGTCGGGCTGGCGCTGTTCCTGATCGGGCCGCTCGAAGTCGTCGGCTGGGTGAGCTCGGAGTTCGCCCAGGGCCGTTCCTCCGCCGCGCGTATCGCGAAGGTGCTCGCCGCCCCCCCGGCGGTGGAACCGGGCCCGGGTGTGCTGCCGGTGGCGGTACGCGGCCATGTCCGGCTGCGCGGTGTCTCGTACGCGGCACTGCGCGACATCGATCTGGACGCGGCGCCCGGCGAGCTGCTCGGAGTGGTGGCCACCGATCCGGCCGACGCGCTGGCGCTGCTCGGCTGTCTGGGGCGCGTGGCCGATCCGGACGCCGGGACCGTCGAGCTGGACGGCCTGGCCCTGACCGCACTGGACCCGGCGGAGATCCGGAAGGCCGTGCTGGTCGCCGGTCATGACGCCGACCTGTTCGAGGGCACACTGACCGCCAATGTGTCGGCCGCGGCCGGGCGGAGCGGCGGCATCGTGGCGGCGGCGATGGCCGCGGCGGGCGCGGACGAGGTCGCCGGAGCCCTTCCGCACGGCGCCGGCACGACCGTGACCGAGCGCGGACGGTCCCTGTCCGGCGGCCAGCGCCAGCGCGTGGCCCTGGCCCGCGCGCTGGCCGCCGACGCCCCGGTGCTGGTCCTGCACGACCCGACGACAGCGGTCGACACCGTCACCGAGGCCCG
Organism: Streptomyces lushanensis; assembly: GCF_001700515.1. Classification (GTDB taxonomy): domain Bacteria; phylum Actinomycetota; class Actinomycetes; order Streptomycetales; family Streptomycetaceae; genus Streptomyces; species Streptomyces lushanensis. The sequence goes on along the minus strand of NZ_MAUD01000279.1, from coordinate 1,556 downwards.
GATGGCCGACGCGGTCGGAAAGTTCCGGCACGGACGTACGACGATCCTGGTCACCACGAGCCCGGCGCTGCTCGCGGTGACCGACCGGGTGGTGCTCGTACAGGGCGGACGCGTCACCGACACGGCACCGCACGCCGAACTCGTACGGCGCCACGGGAGCTACCGGACGGCGGTCTTCGCGTGAAGCCCGACCACGGCACAACGGAGCACGACCGCACCACGGCGGAGCACGACCGCACCACCGCGGACGACGAACGGACGCTGCTGCCCACCGCCTCCGCCCGTCGCACCCGCGCCGCTGTGCGCGAACTCCTGCGCCCCCACCGGCTGCTGGGTCTCGCCGCCCTGCTCACCACACTCGGCGCGACGGCCGTCGGACTGGTGGTCCAGCCGGTGCTCGGCCATATCGTGGACGTGGTCACCGAGGCCCGTCCGGTCGGTGCGATCACCGTGCCCGTGACGCTGCTGGCCGCGGTGGCCGTCGTCCAGGGCGCCGCCACCGGCCTCGGGCTCTCGCTGGTCTCCCGGCTCGGCGAGACCGTACTCGCCCGGCTGCGCGAGCGGTTCGTGGACCGCGCCCTGCACCTCCCGCTGGAGCAGGTGGAGGGGGCGGGCTCGGGCGATCTGACGGCGCGTGTCACCGGCGATGTGTCGCTGATCGCCGACGCGGTCCGCAACGCCCTGCCGGAGCTGACCCGTTCGGTGCTGGCGATCGTCCTCACCCTGGGCGCGCTGGCCCTGCTCGACTGGCGTTTCCTCCTCGCCGCGCTGCTCGCCGTCCCCGTACAGGCGCACACCGCGCGCTGGTACACACGCAACGCCGCACCGCTCTACGCCGAGCAGCGCATCGCGTACGGGGCCCAGCAGCAGCAGCTTCTGGACAGCATCGGCGGAGCGCCGACCGTACGCGCCTTCCGGCTGGAGAAGGAGCACACCGAGCGGGTCACCGAGCGCTCCCGTTCGGTGGTGGCGCTGACGATGCGCGGTGTCCACCTGGTACTGCGTTTCTACAGCCGGCTGCATCTGGCCGAGTTCACCGGCCTCGCCGCCGTGCTGGTGGCGGGCTTCCTGCTGGTGCGCGCCGGCGCCGTGTCGATCGGTACGGCGACGGCCGCCGCGCTCTACTTCCACAGCCTCTTCACGCCGGTCAACTCGGCGCTGATGCTGATCGACGACGCCCAGTCGGCCACGGCGGGCCTGGCCCGGCTCGTCGGAGTGGCCGATCTGCCGCCCGCCGCACGGGTGGAGCGGCCGGCCGTACCGCGTGACGCGTCCGTCGCCCTCGGCGGGATCGGCCACGCGTACCAGACGGGCCATCCCGTCCTGCACGGAGTGGATCTGACCATCGAGCCCCGGGAGCGGGTCGCGCTGGTCGGCGCGAGCGGCGCGGGCAAGACCACACTGGCGAAGATCACCGCCGGTGTCCACCGGCCGTCCGAGGGCACGGTCCGGATCGGCGGCGCGGAACTGGACTCGCTCGATCGGGCCACGCTCCACCGGACCGTCGCCCTGATCACCCAGGACGTCCATGTCTTCGCCGGACCGCTCGCCGACGA
>NZ_MAUD01000028.1:643-879 GCF_001700515.1 Streptomyces lushanensis | reverse complement strand
CCGCCTTGGTGACCTCGGGCAGCGCGTGGGCGGTCATGGTGGTGAGAATGCCGCCGAAGAAGTCGAGATAGCGATTGCCCTCGGAGTCCCAGACATGGCGGCCCTCGCCATGGGTGATCTCGATGGGCCGGTCGTAGTAGAGCGCCAGCCAGTCGGGGAGTACCGCGCGGTGGCGGTCGTACAGATCGTTCGTGAACGGCTGCGTCATGGCTGTACCAGTCCTTCGTACGCGTCGG
>NZ_MAUD01000028.1:411-619 GCF_001700515.1 Streptomyces lushanensis | reverse complement strand
GTACTCCTCCTGGCCGACGCGGTTGATCGCCGCGATGAAGTACTCGTTGGCGACGGCCGCGGCGGGCTGCTCCAGCTGCCAGAGATAGGCGGACAGACCGCGGGAGGTGGCGGACGGGTTGTAGACGAGCTGCGCGCCGTTCAGCCCGAGCTGGCGCCAGCCCTCGGGGAAGTGGCGGTCGTAGCAGATGTAGACACCGATCCGGCCG
>NZ_MAUD01000028.1:0-391 GCF_001700515.1 Streptomyces lushanensis | reverse complement strand
GCCGGTCCAGGTCGCCTGGACGAGTGCGGCGCGTACGACTCTGGCCACGAGCTGCTCCTTCGGCGGGGCGGCGATAGCTCTACGCCCGTAGATGGGATGCGTAGGAGGAGAACGTAAGCCCCGTCCCACACTGGGGCAAGACCATCGTCGTTAACCCGCAGAGTCGATCACGTTTCACACCCGAGCGGTCGACATCGGGCGATCCGGGTCTGACCAGGCTCTTGACCGGCCGGTCAGGCGCCCGAGATCCCCGCCACTCTGAGGGCGTGGACGACATCGCGCTCACGGGACGCGGAGACCGCGCGGGCGGCGTCGACGATCTGCGGGACGAGCCGGTGCGGATCGGGCGCGACGACCAGCACGGCGTCCTCCGGGGCACGGGCCTGCACGA
>NZ_MAUD01000278.1 GCF_001700515.1 Streptomyces lushanensis | reverse complement strand
ACGAGACCCCCTCGCCCGCCGCCGACGGCTCGGAGAGCGCCGCCGGGCCGACCGAGGCGGGCACGTCCTTCCGTACGGCCGCCGCCTTCAAGCCGGGACAGCGGGCCACGGCCGAGGCCTCCACCGGTGACTATCTCTACTGGGTCTTCCCGGCCGACGCGGGACAGCGCCCGACCGTGACCGCCACGGTCACGCTGCCCGAGTCCGCCGCGGGGAGGAAGGGCGCGGCCACCTGGCGGGTGGATGTCTACGACGGGCTGCGCCGCCGCCAGCCCTGTGTGAACGGTGCCCAGACCAGAGCGGTCGCGGCCGACGCGGACACGGTCGCGCTGCGCTGCACGCTCCGTACGGTACGGGCGTGGGCCGAGCCCTGGGCCAACGATCCGCTGCCGGGCAGCTACTACGTACGGCTGACCGTCGTGGACGCGCGGGAGGAGGATCTCGGGCTGCCGGTACGCACGGAGATCGAGGCGTCGACCCCGGACAGGGGCGGTGCGTACGCGGTCGGCGGCAAGCTGGCCGCTCCGCTGGTCCCGGGCGTCGCCGACGCGTCCACGGAGACCGGCGGCGGCGACGGAGACAGCGGCGCGAACGGTACGGACGACGGCGAGGACGGGACGGTGCTCGCGTCCGAGCCGGAGGACGGCTGGGCCTCGGGCTGGTGGACGGACCGCTGGATCTGGACCGTGGCCGGAGGTGTGCTGGGCGCGCTCGCGGGCATCGCGGGGTACACCCTGGCGCGCCCGTCGCGCCGCCCGACGACCGGCGCGTACGGCGCCTGACCGCGGGGCCGGACCCGGGCCCTGGAACGGATGCCCGGATTCGTGCCCGCCGTCCCGTCACCCGCGTCCCGTCACCCGCGCTCCGGCGCGCGTGGCGGGACGCGGCGCGCGGACTCCGGCGTAGGGGGAGTGCGGCGAACGGGGAGTCCGAGGACTTCCCGGGAGACCGGCGTACGGTTATGCCGCGTCGGTGGACTGCTCGTACAGCTTGTCCAGGAACCGGTCCAGGTTCGCGCGGGTTCTGGCGATCTGCTCGGCCACCGTGAGCGACTCCTCCAGCCGACGGCCGAGCAGGGTCTTTCTCTTGCCCCGGACATAGAGCGGGCACGCGAGGTCCGCGCACATGTAGATCCCGACGGTGTTGCCCTGACGGCCCGCCGGGCCCGTCTTGGGCGCGCTCATGAGATCGACACCGGACGCGGTGTGCGGTGTGACGCAGATCGAGCAGATGCTGGACTTGAAGACGCTCTTCCGCCCGGACGACGGTCCCCGCAGCGTGATACCGATCCACGCGCCCTCACGCTCCGTGACGAGAAAGCCGCGGTCGGGCGCGCCGGGATCGCGCCAGCCCAGAAAGTCCAGATCGGCCCAGGGAAGGCCGTCCAGATCGCGCGGGAGGCTGATTCTGCGGGCCTCGCCCTTGGAGCAGTTGACGAACGAGCCACGGATCTCGTTCTCGGTGAGCGGCTTCATGCGGGGCAAGCTAACAAGCGTCCCGGCCGCGTGTCGCGGCATTTTCCACCGGCTTCCACCGTTCCGGCCGCCCCTCGTCCCGCCGCCGCCTCACACACGCGGCCAAAGCACGCGGCCGAAGCACGCGGGCAGAACACGCGAACGAAGCACGCGGACAGACGCTGTCCGCACGGCTCGCTACCGTGCTCGCCATGGCCCTGAAGACGATGAACTCCGGCACACATCCCGTGCTCTCCACCCGCGCCCTCAACCGGGCCACGCTGGAGCGCCAGCTCCTGCTGCGCCGCAGTGGGATGTCCGCCAAGGACGCCGTTTCCCATCTCCTCGGGCTCCAGGCCCAGAACGTCAAGCCGCCGTACTTCCAGCTCGCCGCCCGGCTGGACGGCTTCGTACCGGAGGAGCTGTCCGGACTGATGGCCTCGCGGGAGGTCGCCCGGCTGGTCACGATGCGCTCCACCATCCACACGCACACCGCCGACGACTGCCTCACCCTCCGGCCGCTCGTCCAGGCCGCGCGGGACCGGGAGCTGCGGGTGTTCCGCGACCGGCTGACCGGAGTGGACCTGGACGGGCTCGCCGCCGTCAGCCGAGCGCTGGTGGAGGAGCGGCCCAGGCCGCTCAAGGAGTTGCGCGAGGCGCTGCTCGCGCGGTGGCCGGACGCCGACCCGGTCGCGCTGACCGTCGCCGCGCGCTGTCTGCTGCCGCTCGTGCAGACCACTCCGCGCGGGCTGTGGGGCCGGAGCGGACAGGTCACGGTGACCACCGCCGAGCACTGGTTCGGCCGGCCCGCCGAGCCCGCGCCCGCGCCGGACGGGACCGTACTGCGCTACCTCGGCGCCTTCGGCCCGGCCTCCGTCAAGGACATGCAGATGTGGTCCGGGCTCACCCGGCTGCGGGACGTCTTCGAGCGGCTGCGGCCGGGGCTGCTCACCTTCCAGGACGAGAACGGTGTCGAGCTGTTCGATCTGCCGGACGCGCCACGGCCCGACGAGAACGTGCCCGCGCCGCCGCGCCTGCTGCCCGAGTTCGACAACCTCCTGCTCTCGCACGCCGACCGGAGCCGGGTGGTCCCGCCCGGGTACCGGGGCCGCACCTCGCACGTCAACCAGGCGTACCGGACACTCCTCGTGGACGGTTTCCTGGCCGGGATCTGGCAGCTCACGGAGGACGGCGGCAGCGCGACACTGACCGTCCAGGCCTTCGGAGCGCTGACGCGCGAGCAGCGTACGGAGGTGGCGCGGGAGGCGGAGCGGCTGCTCACCGTCCTGTCGGGAGCCACCTCGTACGACATACGGTTCGGGAGCTTCACGGAGGGCAGGGAGCAGCGGGCGGACTGACGGGCCGGACGGTGCCGGCGCGGCGGCGACGAGAGCGCGCCCGTGCCGTGGCCCGCCGCCGGATCCCGCGCGGCCGGAGCCCCGCTCAGAGGCCGACGTCCCGGGCGTACAGGTCCTCGAAGCTCTCCCGGCGCACCAGAAGCCGCGATCCTCCCTCGCGGACCGCCACCACCGGCGGACGGCCCGTCATGTTGTAGCCCGACGCCATCGACACCTGGTACGCGCCGGC
>NZ_MAUD01000277.1 GCF_001700515.1 Streptomyces lushanensis | reverse complement strand
GCCGTCGCCGGTGTCGGCGCGCGGATCGTCGCCGAGAACCAGGAGCACCTGGTGGCGGCGGTCTGGGAGCAGGTGGCTCAGCTCCACGAGGCCAACCGCGTCCTGCGGCAGGCACAGCTCGCCCGCGACGCCGGCACCGCGCTCCACGAGAAGCGGATCGGGGGCGGGGAAGCGGCCGTCCGGGGGGAGCGGACCGGCGCCCCGACAGCGGACGGACCACGGACGGACGACGCACGGGCTGACGGCGCACGGGCCGATCGCGCGCTGCCCGATGGCGCACCGGCCAGGAGCACAGGGGCCCTGTCGGACGCCTCGGTCCTGGGACTCACCTCCGCCGTCCACGGTTCGATCCCGGCCGCGCAGGGCCTGACGGGTGCCCCGGCCGTCTCCCAGGTCCTGGCCGCCAATCCCGCCGTCGCCGCCGCGGCCACACTCGCCTTCCGCAAGGCGGCCAGGACCCCGGCGTCGACGGGCAGCCGCCCGGGAGCGGACACCGACACGGCTGTCAACGCCCTGGCGGCCAACGAGATCACCCCCGCGCCACCTGCGCGGCTCCCGGCGGGAGGAGTGCCGGAGGGGATGCTGCGCGATCCGTCCGGCTCACCCTTCAGTCTGGAGTTCTTCGACCCCGCGCTGGTCGCGACAGCGGATCCGTGGTGGAAGCCGCCAGGACCGGTACCGCCCAACTGGGGGGACTTCGAATTTCCCGCCGAGGCGGCCTTCCCCCCGGTGGTGACCGACGACGGGCGGGCCTTCGTCCTCGCCACGAACCGTCGCCTCTACGAGCTGACCTTCGTGCTCCCCGGCGAGCGCCGCTGGCGTGATCACGGCGAGGTCGCCGACGCGTACGAGTCCGCCGGCGTGGCCGGCCTCGCGATGGCCGACGGGGGAGAGCGGCTGTTCATCACCTTCGCCCAGGGCCCCAAGCTCGTGGTGGAACGCCGCCGTGAGGGCGACCGGTGGCGCTGGATCACCCATCGCACCGCGGACCCCGGTGTCCGGTGCACCGCTCCCGCCGTGGCGGGGAGCTCGCTGTGGGTCACGATCGGCGACGACCTGTGGCAGATGCGGCTGGACACCGGTGAGTGGATCGCCCACGGCAGACCGCCGGTCGCGACCTGGGGAGGTCTGGGCCGTCCCGCGCCGATGGCCGACGGCACCTCGGTCTTCGTGATCCTGGCCTTTTGGGGCCTGGGCCACCTGTGCGAGCGCCGTCTGGACCCGGACCGGGTCTGGCGCTGGTACGACCGCTACCGGCCCGGGGGGACGGAGACGGCCCTGTTCCTCCCCGACACCCTGGTGCCGGTCCGATACGCCTCCGACACCGTACGGCTCGTCGAAGGAGTGCACGAACTCGCCGGCCCCCGGGCGCTCGACGTCTGGGAGTACGACCGGCCGAACCAGCGATGGCGCTCCCTCGGGCGGCCGGCGGAAGGCTCGATAACGGCTCTCGCCGTACCGCAGAACCGCGCCTACCAGTACGCCGTCCTCGACGACGGACGTGTCGCCGTGGCGAGCGGCCTCACCGGCCCGCAACGGACCTGGACCGTTCGCGGTGAGAATCCGGCGGCCCGTGCCTTCCCCTGGGCGACCGAGGACCCCCGGAGCCAGAACCATGTCTTCGTGGTCAGCAAGGCCAGGGGACTGGCGCTGAGCGGCCCCGGTGCCGGGTGGATCGACTACGGGCAGCCCAAGGACCTCGGCGGCCAGGGTGGCGCCGGCGACGCGGCTCCCGCCGACCGATGGCGCTTCGCCCCGCGTATCGGCCTGTACGCCTCGATGCTGGTGGCGACACTGGACCAGCCGGGACCCGCGAGCGCGGTACGGCTCAGGGTCGGGCGCGACCTCGGATTCGACGCCGCGCCCCGGGCGGGCTGGACCCCGCGCGACCCGTCGAAGCAGAGCCCGCCGTTCCGTCCCGAGGCCCGCGGACTGGGCGTCGCCCTGGCCGATCTGACGGGCAACGGCCGTCCCGACCTCATCGCGTTCACGGTGCAGCCCGGGGAGACGGGCCCGACCGGGGTCTACCGGATCGGCCGGGACGTCGCTCCGGACGGCACGGTCACCGGCGGCTGGTCCGAGACCTTCGCCCTGCCCGATCCGATGCCGGACGTCACGGCCTGTGACATCGCCGTCGCCGACCTGGACCGTGACGGCCGTCCGGAACTGATCGTCGGCTACGCGTCCGCGGGACAGGTCTCGTACCGGGTGGGCTGGGGTCTGGGCGCCACCGGCGCGGTGGGGAACGGCTG
>NZ_MAUD01000276.1 GCF_001700515.1 Streptomyces lushanensis | reverse complement strand
ACGACTGATGCTATGCCCGCCCGGAACCACGCGGACCGGGCGGGCATAGCATCAGTCGTTGGCATGGACATCACTTGGTGGGGATTCGCCGCGCTCGCCCTGGCGGCGGCGCTCGTCGGCTTCTCCAAGACCGCGGTGAGCGGCGCGAACACGGTCTCTCTGGCCGTGTTCGCCGCTGTGCTGCCCGCCCGTGATTCGACCGGGGTGCTGCTCCCCCTGCTGATCGTCGGCGATGTGCTCGCCGTACTGACCTACCGGCGGCACGCCCACTGGCCGACCCTGTGGCGGCTGTTCCCCGCGGTCGCCGCGGGTGTCGTGCTGGGCACGGTCTTTCTGCTGGGGGCCGACGACGCCGCCGTCCGCACGTCGATCGGGGCCATCCTGCTGCTGATGGCCGGCGTCACGGTGTGGCGGCGGCGCGCCGGGACGGACGCCCCGAAGGAGACGGCGGACACCGGCCGGGCCCCGGGCGGCGCGGATCGCCCGGGGCCGTCGAGCGGTCGCCTCACGGCCCGTTCGTACGGAGTGCTCGGCGGGTTCACCACGATGGTCGCCAACGCGGGCGGCCCGGTCATGTCGATGTATCTGCTCTCGGCGGGCTTCCGGAAGCTCGGCTTCCTGGGCACCTCGGCGTGGTTCTTCCTGATCGTCAACACCTCGAAGGTGCCGTTCAGTGTGGGACTCGGTCTGATCGACGCCCGTTCGCTCCTGCTGGACGCCGCACTGGTGCTCTTCGTGCTGCCCGGCGCCTACATCGGCAAGGTCTGGGTGAACCGGATCGACCAGCGCCTCTTCGAGCGCCTGGTGATCGCGGCGACCGTGCTCGGCGGACTGCAGTTGCTGCTGCGCTGAGCGGTCAGCGCTCCGCCCGGCGCCCACCGGTCCGCTCAGCGACCGCTCCTCCCCCGCCCGGATTCACCCGGGGATCGCGATTCGAGTGCCTTACGGTGCTTTCATGCGTAAGGATCATGAAGGTCACGCCCGCTCCGGCGATGCGCACGGCGGACACCGGACCATGGCCGCGAGGTGGGCCGCCTTCAGGACCTCGCCCTTCCTTCCCGCCACCGTCGTGACGGTCGTCGCCGCGGTCGCGGCCGGGCTCTTCGCCGGTTCGTACACGTACAACATGGCCAACCCGACACCGCACCGCATCCCCACCGCCGTGGTGGGTCCTCTGCACACCAAGGCCGCCACCGCCTTCGTGGAGGGGATGGAGAAGCGGCTCGACACCTCGCTCGAACTCCGTCCTTTCGCCACGGGCGCCGCCGCGCGCCACGGGGTCGAGGAACAGGAGGTGTTCGCGATCCTGACCGTGCTTCCCGGCCGGGTCGATCTCGCCGTGGCGAGCGCGGCCGGTGCCTCCGTGGCACAGGTGCTCACGGAAGCCGCTCCTGCGGCGGCCGGGTCGGCCGGTGTCCCGCTGCGGATCAGCGACGTCAAGCCGCTCCAGAAGGGCGATCCCCGGGGTCTCGCGCTCTTCTACATCTCGATCGCGGCCGTGGTCGTCGGTTTCGTCGGCGCGACCCAGCTCTCCGTCCACGCGAGCACGCTCAAGCCTGCCGAACGCATCGGCTGCATCGCGGTCTACTCCCTGCTGGGCGGCTTCTCGATCGCCGCGGCGGTGGACTGGTGGCTGGGCGCGATCCGCTTCCCGTTCGCCGAGTCCTGGCTGATCCTGGCGTTCACGATGTTCACCAGCGGAATGGTCTTCACCATGTTCAGCACCCTGATGGGGCGCTGGGCGCTGATCCCGACCTGGGGTCTGATGGTGCTGCTGGGCAATCCGTCCTCCGGCGGTGCCGTCTCCTGGCCACTGCTGCCGTCACTGCTCGGCCACATCGGCCGCTGGCTGCCGCCGGGCGCCTCGATCAACGCCCAGCACACCGCGGTCTACTTCGGCGACGCGCAGCACGCGTTCCCCTTCGCCGTGCTGGCGGGCTGGGCACTGGTGTCCACGGCCGTGTTCCCGATCCGGCACCGCCGTCGTCCCGGCGGCCGGGAACGTCCCTCCGCGCGCGCCGCGCTACCGCCGGAGGGCACCGGACGCGGCCGGGACGCGGGAGCGGTGTGACCGGCCGGGCACACTGCCCCTACCCTGAGCGCCATGAACGCAGGGGGCCAGGAAAGACGCGTGATCGACGGCCGGTTCGAGTTGCTGGGCCGGCTCGGCGCGGGCGGTATGGGGATGGTGTGGCGCGCCCTTGATCTGGCGCTCCACCGTGAGGTGGCGCTCAAGGAGGTACGCCCGCCCGATCCCGCGCTGCTCGCGGCGGACCCGGCGGCGGCCAGGCTGCTGCGCGAACGGGTACTGAGGGAGGCCAGGGCACTGGCCAGGATCGACCATCCGGGCGTGGTGAGGATCCATCACATCGTGGACTCGCCGGAGATGGTCCATCCCTGGATCGTCATGGAGCTGGTGGCGGGCCGGTCGCTCCAGGAGCGGCTCGCCGAGGGCACGCTGACGCCCGTCGAGGCCGCGGCGATCGGGCGCGGAGTGCTGGCGGCGCTGCGCGCGGCGCACGCGGCCGACATCCACCACCGGGACGTGAAACCCGCCAATGTCCTGCTGCGGCCGGACGGACGGCCGGTGCTCACCGACTTCGGCATCGCGGCGCTCCGCGAGGCCACCGGTCTGACGGCCACCGGTGAACTCATCGGTTCTCCCGACTACATCGCGCCGGAGCGAATACGCAGCGACGAGAGCCGTACCGCCTCCGATCTGTGGTCGCTGGGCATGCTGATGTACGTGTCGGTCGAGGGCCGGCATCCGCTGCGCCGGGCCACCTCCCTCGCCACCCTGGCCGCCGTGCTCGACGAGGAGATACCCGCGCCGGTCCGGGCCGGAGCGCTCGCTCCCGTGCTGATGGCCCTGCTGGACCGGGATCCGGACGCGCGGCCGGACGCGGCCGGACTGGACCGGCTGCTGGCCTCGGTGGAGGAGGGGGCCGGCCCCGCCAGGGACGAGGCCGACGCCAGGACTCCGGGAGAGGCCGACGCCGTGGCCGATCACCAGCCGCCTCCCACTCCGGCCACCCAGGTGCTGACACCTCCGACGCGGTACGCGCAGCCGCCCGCGCCGTCGCCGTATTCCGGCGCTCCCTCCCCGGGCGGTCCCTTCAGGGCCCCCGCGTCGCCCGCTCCGCGCGGGTCCGTGTCCGCGGGCGGGTCCGGGGCCGGCGTTCCGGCCCCCCGGGCGGGCGGCGCCCGCAGGCCCGCGATCGTCCCGGTCGCCGCGGCCGTCGCCGGCGTCGGACTGACCGGGGTGCTGATCTGGGCGCTGCTCCCGTCGCAGGGCGACAACGGCGGCGACGGCACCACCCCCGGCTCGGACCGCTCGGGCATCAGCGCGCCCGCCGATCCGTCGGCCCGGACCACGGGGTCGTCGGAGTCCTCCGATCCGGCCGCCTCGCCCCAAGGCTCCGACGCGGGCTCCCTGTTGACACCGTCGGGCGCCAGAGCCGTCATCGAGAAGTTCGAACCCGTCATGGGCGGCACGGAGGTCACCGGCTTCACCCTCTACGGCGACCACGCCTCGGCCGACGCGCTCGTCGCCGGGAGCAAGGAACTGTACGACTCGTTCGACTACCGGGACGGCCAGGTCACCAAGCGGGACATGGGAGGCACGCTGCCCGACGGCGAGGGGGCCGTCGACCTCACGTCCTTCGACTGGGACACCCTTCCCGCTCTGTTCGGCCAGGCCGAGGAAGAGCTCGGTGTCGACAAACCGACCAACCGCTACATCGTCGTCGAACCGTCATGGACCTTCGCCGACGATCAGCCCGTCCTGCTCGTCTATCTGTCGGACAACTACGGCGGCGCGTACCTGGCCGCCGACCGATCGGGCAAGGTCCTCAAGAAGTACGCGCGTGACTGAGGGCTGTCCCGTTCGGATCCGTTCCGGAAGCCCCGCCGATGACTGATCCCCCGTCACCCGGCGGTCCGCCGTACGGGTGACGGGGGAGAACCGTCTGATCGAACACGGCCCCCGGGCACAACCACCGGGCCCTTTCGTGTGTCATTCCAGACGAGTGGCACAGCACGACCCATACCGGCCGTGGACGCGTCCGGCGCTGTGCCGCCCTTCACCGATCGACCGCGAAACGGGGAACCTCCATGCGTATCCGTCCCGCCCTCGCCGCGCCGGCGGCAGCGGCTCTCGCCCTTCTTCTCGCCGGTACCGGCGTGTCGGCCGCCGTCGCCGCGCCCGCGGCCCTCGCCACCTGCCGGGAGGGCTCGGTCGCGGTGGCCGCCGCCCGGGGTGCCACGGCCCATGTCGTCCGTATCAGCGTCACCAACAAGAGCGGGCGCGCCTGCGTCGTCGACCGCATCCCCACCGTCACCTTCGGGGATCTGGACGGCGCGGCCCAGCCCGTACCGCCGTCGCAGAGCGCCCCCTACCGGCTCGCCGCCGGGGGCACCGCCCACGCCGCCGTCCGCACCCTCGACCCGGCCGCCCAGGAGAGCCGTACGGTCACCTCCCTGACGGTGGCGGGCGACCCGTCGCACTACGGCGAGCGGTTCAGCGCCGCGTCCCTGGGATCACCCCGGGGCATCCGGGTCTGGGAGCCGGTCACCACCCTGTGGCAGCCCACCCGCGCCAAGGCGGACGCGGCCCTCGCCGCCGCGACGCGCTGACGCCGCGCGCCGACACCTCGCCGGGGTCCCCGTGACGTCCCGACGACGTCCCGAGGACCCCGGTACGGCCCGGCACCGGTGAGGAAGTCGTGTGCGGCCTGGCAGAGTAGACAGGGAAAAAGCGGTAACACGTAGTGGCAGCAAGGCGAGTGAAGCGCGGTGACATGTGACGGGCGAGGGTGGAGTGAGCGGTGTGGAGCGGGACAAGACGGAGTCACAAACGGTTGCGGGAGCTCCATGCTGGGTGACTCTCCTGTCACATGAACTGCCCGCCGCCCAAGCCTTCTACGGCGATGTCCTCGGCTGGTCCTACCGGCCGGCCGGGCTCGGGGACGACTTCTGTGTCGCCCTCTCCGACGGGATGCCCGTCGCGGGCATCGGCGCGCTGGCCTCCTCCCTCCAGGTCCCCGTCTCCTGGACGCCGTACTTCGCGGTGGCCGATGTGGACGAGGCGGCGGCCAGGATCAGGGAGCGCGGCGCGACCGTGGCGGTGGGCCCGCTGGCCTTCCACTCGGGCCGGGCCGCGCTGGCCATGGATCCCGACGGCGCGGCGTTCGGGATCTGGGAGGGCGCCGTACGCACCGACTGGACGGTGGGGCGCGGCAGCGCGCCGGCCTGGCTGGAGCTGCGTACCCGCGACACCGCCGACGCGGCCCGGTTCTACGGGCAGGTCCTCGGCTGGGCGCCGGAGACCGAGGGCGGACTCACCCTGGTGCGTGAGGACGCGGACGCGGTGCTGCGACAGGACGAGCACGTGGTCGCCAGGATCCGCGGCGGCGCCGTACAGGCCGTGCCGGATCCACGGATCAGACCGCGCTGGCATGTCTATTTCCGGGTGCCCGAGGTGCCGGGTTCGGTCGACGCCGCGCTCAAGAGCGGGGGCGCGCTGCTCTCGCCGCCGGATCCCTCGCCGGAGCTGCGGGAGGCGACGCTGCGCGACCCGGACGGCGCCCTGTTCACCGTGACCTCGGACTGACACCGGGCGGCTCCGACCGGCACCGGCGGGCCGGGCGCCCCGGGGGCAGCCGCCCCGCCCCGAGACGCCCGGGTCGTGCCGGCGGGGGCCGGTGGTCGTGCCGCGTCGGGATCAGACCGGTCGTACGGGAGGGACGCCCTCCACCTCGAAGACGACCTCGTCCTCGTAGCACCACCACCAGCCCTCGCCGGGCTCGTAGGAACGGATGAGCGGGTGACCGGTCGCCTCGTGGTGCGCCGTCGCGTGCTTGTTCTTGGAGGAGTCGCAGCAGCCGATGTGTCCGCAGCTCTGGCACTCACGCAGATGCACCCAGCTGTCACCGAGCGCGACACACTCCGGGCAGCTGTCGGTGCTGTCCGGGTCCACCGGTTCCACATCCGCGAGATGACTGCAGATCATCCCGCCGATCCGCTGTTCCTCGTTCTCCATGACGCCGCCGCCCGTCCGACCCACAGGTCCCTTCGAGTCAGTCGCACCTTCACGGTACGACCGGTCTCCCGCACCCGCCAGCAGAGCCGGGGACATGACACGCCGAGCACGCGCACACGGCATGTACACGCGGTGAACGACGAGCTTTCCCGCAAGATCCTTCCCACGGGCCGACCCGCGAGACTGCCCCTGACCTGCGCCCGGGAAACAGCGTGCGAGGGTTCCGTACGACTTTCAACATTTGGCGTACTCGCTGCCGTCACCAGCCCTTCATTCCGCCGATCGAGCATCTCATTCGCTGAGCAGTACAGGTACCGGCGAGGAGCTGCAATGGGCCACGGCCATCACCACCACCCGCACGACCACGCGCACGACCACGCGCACGACACTCCGGCCGGCAACGGCCCGCTGCCGGCGGCGCTCGACGCCGGCGTGCCGGACAGTGAGCTGTCACCGAGCCAGCTCTCCCGCCGCTCGATGCTGCGCCGCGCGGGCCTGCTGGGCGCCGGTCTGGCCGGAGCGGGCGTCCTCGGCGGCGCCACGACCGCCGCCGCCGACTCGAGCGGCTCCCCTCTGGGCAGCCGCTCCAAGAGCAACGGCTTCCTGTGGCTGGCGGGTGACCACCACATCCACACGCAGTACAGCAGCGACGGCAAGTACCGCGTGATCGACCAGGTCCGTCAGGGCACCGCCCACGGCCTGGACTGGATGGTCATCACCGACCACGGCAGCGAGACGCACGCCCGGATCGGTGTGGACAAGGTCAACCCGGACATCCAGGAAGCGCGGAAGGTCTTCAAGGACCAGCTCGTCTTCCAGGGCCTGGAGTGGAACATCCCGGGCGCCGAGCACGCCACGGTCTTCGTCCACCCCGGCAGCAACGAGGTGGAGGTGCTCAAGCAGTTCGAGAACGACTACGACGGCAGCCTGCACCCCAGCTCCTCCAACGACGTCAACGAGGCCCTGGCCATCTCCGGCCTCCAGTTCCTCGCCGACCAGGTGCGCCGTCGCAAGGTCGACGACGCGCTGATGCTGGCCAACCACCCGGCCCGCAACGGCATCGACTCACCGCACGAGATCCGCGGCTGGCGCGACGCCACCTCGACCGAGCACCCCATCGCCATCGGCATGGAGGGCGCTCCCGGCCACCAGGCCGCCGGTCTGCCGGCCCCCAAGGGCGGCGCCCAGGCCCGTGGCTTCTACGGCAACTCGCCCAGCGCCAACTCCTTCCCGGGCTACCCGGCGGACAGCTACCGCACCTGGGGCGGCTTCGACTGGATGACCTCCACCGTCGGCGGTCTCTGGGACAGCCTGCTGGCCGAGGGCAAGCCGTGGTGGGTCACGGCCAACTCCGACTCGCACCAGATCTACGCCGAGCCCTCGGTGATCGGCCCCGACGACAACTTCGCGGTCAACGGCCGGCACTCCGACCCGGTCTACGGTGACGGTCTCAGCCTCACGCAGGGTGACTACTGGCCGGGCCACTACAGCCGTACGCACGTCGGCGCGGACCGCTTCTCGTACGCGGCGGTCATGGACGGCATGCGCGCGGGCCGGATCTGGGTGGACCACGGCGGTCTGATCAGCGGCCTCGACGTCCGTATCAAGGGCAGCAGCCAGTGGACCACGCTCGGTGGCGCGCTGCACATCAAGCGCGGTGACAAGGTCGAGCTGACCGTCGAGATCGCCCTCGCCAACGGTGCCAACTGGGCGCAGTTCGTGCCGAAGCTGGCCCGTGTCGACATCATCCAGGGCGATGTCACGGGACCGGTCCGCGACAAGGACACCTTCACGGCGCCGACCGCGAAGGTCGTCAAGTCCTTCGAGATCAACAAGTCGACGGGCACCGTGACCCTCACGTACAAGCTCGACAGGGTTTCCACGCCGCTGTACCTCCGGCTGCGCGGCACCGACGGCAAGCGCAGCGCGGTGGGCGTCCACGGTGCCGCGGTCGACCCGTTCGGTCCGGCGATCGATGTCGTCGGTTCCGCCGACCCGTGGCAGGACCTCTGGTTCTACTCGAACCCGATCTGGGTTCTGCCGTCCTGACCCTGTCCGACTGAGCGGGGAACATTCCGGGACGGCCCGCCGTTGTGGAGTGTGAGGGTGTGGATGGAACCGAGTCCCCGGGCCCCACAGGAGAATCCTCCACAGGGAAGATCGTTCGGCTGAAGCCCTGTGGAGACAGCGCCGCGAGGCGACCGCCATCCGCACCCTTCCCGTTACGGCCCCGACCGGCGCCCCCCGTCCGGTCGGGGCCTCTCGTTCTCCCGGCACACGTTCTCCGGCCCTCACCGTGCCCCCCGGACTGTCCGAGCCGTCTGAGAGGCTCGGGACATGGCAGCGGGGGAGAAGACGGCGAGGGACGACCGCGCGGGGCGGGGCGGCTTCGAGGCGGCCACCGGCGACGGGCCGGTGCCGGGCCCGGATCCGCGGGCGCGGGCGGCCGAGGTCCGGGTCGCCTTCGAAGGGCTGCTCCAGATCCGGCGGCTGACGCACACGGGCCCGGGCGATCCGGGGGCCGCTCCGGCGCCGTGGGAGCGGCAGCGCCCGGTGCGGGCCGTCGCGCTCGCGCTGGAGGCGGCCGGGCTGGCGCCGTCGGCGGTGGACGGGACCGGGCGGCGGACCGTCACCGGGTTCCGTGTCCTGGCCGGTGAGCGGCCGTCGGCCGTACGGGTGGAGTGGGCCGGGCCGCCCGGCGGTGGAGCGGCGCAGGAGGAGGAGCGCGCGCTGGCCGAGTGCGCGGCCGTACTGGAACGGCTGGGCTGGGAGGCGCTGGTCTACCGGGGCCCGCGCCGCCGCCGTTTTCTGGAGGCCGAGCCGATGGCCGGGCAGGCTCCCTGAGCCACCGGTACGGAACCCGGGGGCCCCGGGCCCCCGCCGGCGGGTCCACGCCTCCAGGAGTCCGGCGGAGCGGCACACGGGCGGCCCCCGGACGGAACATCCGTCCGGGGGCCGCCTGCTGCCGCGCGTCGCGGCCTGTCGTGCCCTCCGAGGGCTCGGCCCGGCCCCGTCAGGGGTAGGCGACGAGATTCGCCACGTTCGTGGACGAGTTCGACGGCCCTCCCCGGTCGTTGATGACATGCCGGATGGTCCCGGTGCCGCCGAGCGAGACCGTCACCATGTTGCGGAAGCGCACATTGGCGTTGTTGGGCACCTCGTACGCGTGCTCCGCCGTCACACTGTTGTTGACGTTGAAGAAGCAGTAGCTGCCGAGCCCGTACGCCTGATGGCTGGTCACGGACGGCGCCACCTTGTAGGCGGCGTAGCCCTGGGTCGTGCCGTTCATCCAGGCCGCCTGGTTGGGCGGGTCGTAGGGCATCTCGTTCTGGTAGAAGTACGTCTTCCCGCCGTTGCCGTTCCAGATCGTCTGATGCTTCTGGTAGTGCTCGACGAACAGGCCGTACATCGTGACATCGGCACCGTTCACGACCAGACCGGTGTCCGCCGTGTTGGTGTTCCAGCCCACACCGCTGCCGTGGTCGGCGCGCCAGATCCACATGTGGTCACCGATCACATTGCGGCTGTTGACGACAAGGCTGGTGGTCGCCTTGCCGACTCCCGCGCCGCCGATGCGGAAGAACACATCGTGCAGCGAGGTCGGGTTGGCCGCGTGGCTCGCGCTGGAGCCGTCGGCGCCGACCTCCATCAGCCGCTGGGAGTTGACGGGCCCGGCGTCGATGAGCAGACCGGCCACCTTCACGCCGTCCACATCGGCCACCGAGACCGCGGTGATGCCGTTGTCCGGGATGAACGTCGCCAGACCGAGCCCGAGGACGACGGTGTCGGGACGGGTGATCCTCAGGGTCTGGTTGAGATGGTAGACACCTGGCGTGACCAGGAGGTTCTTGCCCTGCGCCAGCGCGGCGTTCATCTCCGCGGCCGTCGCTCCCGGCTTGGCGACGTAGAACTGGTCCAGCGGGATCGACGTACCCGCCGGAGCGCCGGCCGACCAGGTCGTACCGCTGGAGTTGTCACGCAGCGCCGGGACGAACACCTTGTAGGCGCCCGCCTGGTCGATGTACAGGAACGGCTTCTCACGCACCTGCGGGGTCTGGTCGACCGTGGTGTAGGGCGGGTTGGGGAAGCTGTTCGCGGGCGCGTTGCGCGCGCCGACGAACACCATGTTCCAGTTGGATCCCGTCCAGCTCCCCCACTCGGTGTTACGGGAGAGCCACTGCTGCTGGGATCCGGACCTGACCTGGCCGTCGACCTTGGAGTCGGCCATGAAGCCACCGCTGGACCAGCCGCCGTCGTCCAGCGCCAGATTGCCCCGGACATGCATACGGCGGTAGGGAGCGGCCTGGGAGACCGCCCAGCGGTCGGTGCCCGTCGTGGGTGTGACGGACAGGTTCTCGGCGCTGCGCCAGAAGTTCTGGGTGGCGTTCTGCGGCGGGAACCAGTCGGCCTCCACATGGACGGCGCCGCGGATGTTGACGTCGTCCGGCGACAGACCGAGGCCGGCGACCTGGGTGTAGAAGCCGACGTTCACATCGGCGCTGTAGGTGCCCGGCTTGAACAGGAAGGCGGCCCGCTGGGTGCCGAACTGATTGGTCTCCTGCTGCCGGAAGGTGGCGTCCACCCGGCTCTGGATGGTGGCGGCCGACATCGACGGGTCGAAGACGGTCACATTGGGGCCGAGGTCCGGGGTGCCCGGAGGCACCGGCGGGTCCGCGGCCTCCACCCGGAAGGACTGCGCGCCCGATCCGTTGCAGGTGTACTGCTGGAGCTGGACGCTGTCGGCGGTCGAGGCGCTCGGCACGTCGAGGCACTTCCCGCTGGCGCGGTTGACGAAGTGGTACGCGCCGTCGGCCTCCTCCACGGGCAGCCACTGCTGATTGGCGCCGTCGCTGTAGGTCCAGAGCTGGATCGCCGCGCCGTCGGCGGCCGATACGTCGGTCACGTCCCAGACCTGACTGCCGGCGTTGCGGTTGCCCGCCCTGACATGACCGCCGCTGGTGGCGGTGAGGCTCCAGTGCTGGGCGAGGCTGCCGTTGCAGGTGTACTGCTGTACGGCGGTGCCGTTGCCCGTGGCGGCGGCGCGTGCGTCGACGCACTTGCCGCTCGTCTTGTTGACGACGGTGGTCCACCCGGTGGGCGGTGCCGCCGCAGCGGCACCGCCCACCGTGACACCGCCCTCCACGGCGGTCCCCGCCGCGGCGTCCTGCTGGGGCAGGGCGACCAGCGACATGCAGAGTGCTGCCACGGTCAGCAGCAGGGTGAGCGGGGACAGCCGTCGGTACGGGTGGCGGCCCGGCGTGGCGCCGCCACCGTACGAGAGCGTGTTCATCTCTTCGTTCTCCTCGCCCGGCCTCAGCCGGTGTACTGAGCGAAGACGCGGGTGAAGTCCCACGCCTGCTGGCTGACACCGGAGCAGGTGTCGGCTCCGCCGCCGGTGCAGGGCCGGTCGCGGTTGACCGACCAGAAGGTCAGCCGTGCGAGATGGTGCTGCTGTGCGTAGGCGAGGATGGTGCGGAAGTCCGCGACGGTCACCGTCTCGCTGTTGTCGGTGATGCCGTTCATCGACGAGATGCCGATGCTGCGGTACGTCTGGTCGTCGCTGTATCCGTACGCGTTCTTGACCGCGTTCTTCAGGCCCTCGGCGGCACGGGTGGTGAGCGTGCCCATGTTCTGGCCCGCGCCTCCGAAGTTGAACGGCATGATCGTCCAGCTGTCCACCGTCAGCCCCGCGGCGGCGGCGCGGTTGATCAGGCTGGTGTCGGGGCCGTTCTGGCCGGTGCCGAAGGTGATGTACACCTTGATGCCGGGGTTGTTGGCCTTGATGGTCTTGAGCGCGTCCACGGTGCGCTGCTGGACGGTGGGGCTGTCGTAGGCCGCGGCCTCGATGTCGATGTCGATGGCCTTGAGACCGTACGCGTTGATGACCTTCTGGTACGCGGCGGCCAGCTCACCCGCGCTGGAGCAGGAGCTCTCCAGCTTGTTGCCGCTCCATCCGCCGAAGGATGGGATGATGTCGCCGCCCGCGCCGCGCACGGTGTTGATGGTCTGCTGGTCCACGCCGCCGGTCAGCGGGCGTCCGCCGTCCCACTGCGGATTGCAGTAGCCGTTGCTGAGCACGAACGCCAGGGTGAACCACTTCACACCGGTCGCGTTCATGACCGTGGTCGGGTTCGGCGGGCTGCCCCAGCCGTTGTAGATGTACGGTGCGACCGCCATGGGTCCGCTGGGCGCGGGCGGGTTGCCGCCGCCCGAGGGCGCGGTCCACTTCTGGTTCGCGGCCCCGGTGCAGGTCCAGATCTGGAGCCGGGTGCCGTTGGCGGACGTGTTGCCCGTCACGTCCAGGCACTTGTCGGCCTGGGTGTTGACGATGTCGCGGGCGGCCGAGACGCTCCACTTCTGGTTCGGGGTACCGGCGCAGTCCCAGATCTGGAGCTGTGCGCCGTTGGCCGTGCTGTTGCCCTTGACGTCCAGGCACTTGCCGAGCGCGCGGATGGAGCCGTCGGAGGCGACGTCCCACTGCTGCGCGGCGGAGCCGTTGCAGTCGTAGAGCTGTACGGCCGTGCCGTTGGCCGGGTTGGCTCCGGCCACGTCGACACACTTGCCGCCCAGACCCGTGATCGAGCCGACCGCCGCGACGGCGGCGGTGGCCGGGGCGGGCGTGGCGACGAGGGACGCGGCGAGCGCCAGCGGGAGCGCGAGCAGCAGAACGAGCGTTCTCAGCGACGTCGCACGCAGACCTGCGGCGGCCATCAGCGGTTCACCGTCCACTTCTGATTGGCCGCGCCCGTGCAGGTCCAGATCTGGAGCCGGGTGCCGTTGGCGGAGCTGCTGCCGGTGACGTCCAGGCACTTGTTGGCCCCGATGTTGACGACATCACGGGCGGCGGGCAGGGCCCAGCGCTGATTGGGAGTACCGGCGCAGTCCCAGATCTGGAGCTGAGCGCCGTCCGCCGTGCTGTTGCCCGTCACGTCCAGGCACTTGCCGAGCGCGCGGAGCGAACCGTCGGTGCCGACGGTCCACTGCTGCGCGGCGGAGCCGTTGCAGTCGTAGAGCTGTACGGGGGTGCCGTTGGCCGGGTTGGCGCCGGCCACGTCCACGCACTTGCCGCCGAGGCCGGTGATCGCACCGCCGCCTCCGCCCGAGCCGCCGTCATTGGTGGTGACCCGCACATAGTCGACGACGAGCTGGGAGGGGAACGGAGTGCTGCCGTTGGGGTCGCCGGGCCAGTAGCCGCCGACCGCCAGGTTCAGGATGATGAAGAACGGCTTGTTGAACGCCCAGGCACGGCCACCGAGATCGGCGGGTGTCCGCCGCTGGTAGACATTGCCGTCGACGCTCCAGGTGATGGAGTTCGGGGACCAGTCGATGGCGAAGGTGTGGAAGGCGTCGGCGAACGCCTGGCCGCCGGGCAGGGTGTAGCCGGCGCCGATGCCGCCCGAGCCGGAGTAGCCGGGGCCGTGCAGGGTGCCGTGGACGGTGCCGGGCTCGAAGCCGACGTTCTCCATGATGTCGATCTCGCCGCTGTTGGGCCAGCCGACGTTGCCGATGTCGTTGCCGAGCATCCAGAAGGCGGGCCACATGCCCTGGCCGCGCGGGACCTTCATCCTGGACTCGACACGGCCGTACTGCGCGGTGAACTTGCCGGAGGTGTTGAGCCGGGCCGAGGTGTACTCGCACCGGCCGTACCAGCACTGGTAGTTGCCCGGGTTGTCCTTGCGCGCGGTGATGACCAGGTTGCCCTGGCCGTCGAGGGCGGCGTTGTTGTTGCCGGCGGTGTAGTACTGCCGCTCGTGGTTGTTGACGTTGTCGCCGGTCTCGATCTGCCACCTGCCGCCGTCGACGGCCGATCCCGCGGGACCGTTGAAGTCCTCGGAGAAGGTGACCGCGGCGATCGAGGCATCGGCGCGCGCCTCGGGCGCGGGGGCCGCACCGGCGGGCGTCGCGGTCAGCAGACCGGTACAGCAGAGCAGGGCGAGCGCGGAGAGCGCCATTCGGCGTCCCAGAGGGATTCGCACAGGTCATCACATCGCTTCAGTGGGGGGTCATGCGCATGACATTGCAGCCGAGGGGGGAGGTCGCGCGTGAGCGCCTCGGGCGCTTATTTCAGTACTTGATTTAAGGCAGGCCACGAGGGGCCGTCAAGAAGCTGGTATGGACCAAAGTTGACCAGATTCATGGCCGCCGCACATACATATGAACCCAGACCCTCCACAACCGGGCGGCACAGGCCCGGCCCGTCGATTGACTTGACCTGCACATGACCGACACTGTGTGTTCACACGAGGCCGCAGGGCCCTGTGGAAGGCTCCCGCTCGACCATGACGTCACGACCACTGCGGCGCCCGCCCCCACCCTGTGGCCGTGCGCCGTGACGGTCCCCGCCGGAGAGGACAGCTTCCCCCATGTCCCGTCGCCAACGTCCCACCGGACGCCTGCTGCTGGCCCTCGGTGCCGCCACCGCGGTGCTCGCCACCACCGCCGCCGCCGCACCGGCCGCCACGCCGTCCACGACCGTGACCTCCGCCGCCCCGGCCGCGGGCTCGGCCGCCGTCGCCGCGCTCGACGACACGTACTACCAGGGCGCGCTCGGCAAGACCGGGCCCGCGCTGAAGTCGGCCCTGCACACGATCATCAGGAACCAGACGAAGATCACATACGCACAGGTCTGGGAGGCGCTCAAGAACACCGACCAGGATCCCGCCAACAGCTCGAACGTGATCCTGCTGTACAGCGGCCGGTCCCAGTCGAAGTCGAGCAACGGCGGCAACTCGGGCCAGTGGAACCGCGAGCACGTCTGGGCGCAGTCCCACGGCAACTTCGGCACCGCCACCGGACCCGGGACCGACCTGCACCACCTGCGCCCGGAGGACGTCGGCGTCAACTCCGTGCGCGGCAACAAGGACTTCGACCGGGGCGGCAGCGCGGTCTCCGGCGCGCCGGGCAACTACACGGACTCCGACTCCTACGAACCGCGCAACGCGGTCAAGGGCGATGTCGCCCGGATGATCCTCTACATGGCCGTTCGGTACGAGGGCGGCGACTCCTGGCCCGACCTCGAACCCAACGAGCGCGTCAACAACGGCTCCACGCCCGCGATGGGGAAGCTGTCCGTCCTGAAGGCGTGGAGCCTCCAGGACCCGCCGGACACCTTCGAGAAGCGTCGCAACGAGGTCATATACAGCCAGTACCAGAAGAACCGGAACCCGTTCATCGACCACCCCGAATGGGTCGAGGCCATCTGGTGAGCGCGGCGCGGCACGCGCGTACCTGATCACCGCCGGTGCCAGACTGTGCCGCGTTAACTCCAAGCGCCCCCATGGGGAATGCTGGCCCGAGCCCCCGGGACGCACTTGTCCCGGGGGCTTCGGCTTGCCCGGACCGCGGGCCCTGCCGCTCCCGGCTCCCGTACCCCTCCGCCGGACCCCTTCTGGACAGGTGTCTATACTTCCCGGACACATGTCCATTCTCTGTGACGAGTACGGGGGCCCGTGCCATGCGGACGGTCGCGCACATCCTGGTCGGCCTGGTGGCCGCCTTCCATGTCTATGTCATGGTCCTGGAGATGTTCCTGTGGGAGCGCCGGCAAGGCCGCGCGCTCTCCGGATTCGACGCCGAGCTGGCCCGCAGGACCGCGCCGCTCGCCGCCAACCAGGGCCTCTACAACGGCTTTCTGGCCGCCGGGCTGTTCTGGGGCCTGATCGCCGACGACCCGACCGGCCACCGGGTGCGGATATTCTTCCTGATCTGTGTGGTCGTCGCCGGGGTGTACGGCGGGATCACCGCGAACCGGCGCATCCTGTCCGTCCAGGCACTGCCCGGCGCGCTCGCCCTGGCCGCGGTCCTGGCGGCGGGATGACCGGAACACCGCCCGGCGCGCCCCCACCGCTGCCACCGCCACCGCCCTCATCGGCTCCCGGCGGGCCCGCGCGCGATCCCCGTACGGCCAGGACCCGGGCCAGACTGCGGCAGGCACTGCTCGACGAGTGCGCGCGACGGCCGCTCGAAGAGGTCGGGGTCGCCGCCCTGGTGCGCCGGGCCGGGATGGGCCGGGCCACGTTCTATCTGCACTATCCGGATCTCCAGGCACTGGCCGTGGACGCCTGCGCGGAGGTGGTACGGGACGCGGTGGACGCCCTGCACGCCTGGCGGGGCACTCCGGACCCGCGCGTTCCGCCGCCGCCCCTCGTCACGTTCTTCGCCGACCTGACCCCGCACGCCGCGCTCCACCGGACCCTGCTGCGCCCGGGAGGCGGCGGACCGCTGGGCGGGCTGCTCCATCGTGAGCTGCGCGAGCGCAGCCGCGCCGAGCGGGAACTGGCCGGCGCGCCCGCTCCGGAGCTGATCGCCTCCGCGGTGGCCGCGGCCTTCACCGGGGTGCTGGCGGACTGGCTGCACGGTCTGATCGAGGACTCCCCGGAAGGCATCGCGACCCGCGTCTGGGGGCTGCTGGTGGCGCTCCACCGGCTTCCCGTGGACTGAGAGGCGAACGGCCGCGGTCACGCTCCCGGCAGCCATCGGCATATGCCAGAAGCATCGCCGCATCGAGTGTTGCCAAACGCCTTACGGGCCCGCGGCGCCTGTGCCAGAGTTCATGACAGTCCATCAGTTGGACCAGACAGTGCCGCGCCGTATCGGAGTACGAGATGACGTCCCCTCTGTTCGCGGACCGTCCTGCCCCGCAGCCTCCCGAGCGCGGGACGGTGGAAGCGCTCATCAGCCAGGCCCGTCAATTACGCGGAGAGGTGGACGCCGTGCGCCGCGACACCGAGTCGGACGACGACGACGCGCTGTGGCGCTGGCAGCGGGCGCTCTGCGACCTGGCGGTCCATCAACTGGATGATCTGGGCTCGCACCTGGAGGAGCTGAAGGCCGGACGGCCGGAGGGCTCCGGCTCGGCGGAACCGGCGCTGGAGCAGCACCGCGTTCCGCGCCACCGTCGGGGGGCCCACAGCGGCGCCGGCCCGTCGTCGGGCCGCGTCGGCAGCGCGGAGTGGGACCTGCTCACCGACGAGGTGAGCTGGTCGGACGAACTGTTCGAGATCTTCGGCCGGTCGCGGGAGAGCGGACCGCTGTCGCTGGACGAGCTGCCCTCCCTGGTGTTCGCTGACGACCACGCGCTGCTCACCACGATGGTGACGGGCTGCCTGATCGACGGAAAGCCCATGGACGGCGAGTTCCGTATCGTCAGGCCCGACGGCCGGGTGCGTACGCTGCACATGACGGGTGAGCCGGTCGTCGACGCCGACGGCTGCACCGCCTCCATGTGGGCGGTCCTGCGTGACATCAGCGAACTGCGCCGCAGCGAACGGGCGGTGCGCGACTCACGGGACTCGCTCCGGCGCGAACAGCACATCGCGCAGACCGAGCGACGGCTCGTGGTCGAGTTGCAGGAGGCCGTTCTGCCGTCCTGGCGCGGCTCGTCACGGCTCACCCGGAACGGGTCCGCCGCGCCGGACGCCGCTGAGCTCGACGTGGCCGTACGCCGGCTCCCGTCCGTGGCCGGCCCGCCCGCCGGCCGGGACTGGTACGACGCCTTCGAACTGCCCGACGGCGACACCCTGCTGACCGTCGGCGAGCTGACCGGCCAGGACATGGCCGCCGCGTCCTCGATGGCGATGGCGCTGGGCGCGCTGCGCGGCATGGCCGTGGCGGGCATCGAGCCCGGCGCCCTGCTGGGCCATCTCAACCAGCTCCTCGACACCTCCGAGCAGCCCGCGCTGGGCAGTGTGCTCTGCTCCCGCTACACCCCGGGGACCCGGACGTTCGCGTGGGCACAGGCAGGACACCCCGCCCCGCTGCTGTTCCGCGACGGGACGGGGCGTGTGCTGACTCCGCCGGAAGGCGTACTGCTCGGGGCGACCTCGGGAGCCGCGTACGAGCAGGCCGACATCCGGCTCCGGCCCGGCGACCTGCTGGTGCTGTACACCGACGGGCTGTCGCGCGACGGTGACACCACCGGCAGGGACCGGGACCGGCTCCTGGCGCTGGCGCCCCGGCTCGCCGGGACCCGTACCGCGCGGGAGTGCGCCAGGACGGTCGCCGAGGAGTTCGGCGAGGCCGAACGCGCCGACGACGCCTGTGTGATGGCCGTCAGGGTCGGCGGCCGGGACGGGACGACCGAGGTGTCCGAAGGCTGAGGTGGGCGCGTCCGGGTCCTGGGCCCGGTACGGAGGTCCACCGCCGCGCAGGCCGCCGGACCGAACGGGACCGGGGGCGGGGGCTGCCGTCAGATGCCGGCGCTTCCCGCCTTCCTGGCGGGATTCCTGGGCAGGGCCAACTGGATCTCCTGACGCAGATCCTCGATCTTCCCGTGCCCCGTGTACTGGCCGGTGAGCCGGTACATCTCCCTCAGCCGGTCCCAGGTGCGGTGCGAGGAGGTCTCCCCCATGGACACCAGCGCGAGACGCGCGTACCGGTCCGCCTGCTCCGGGTCGTCCGCGATGAAGCAGGCGGACGCCAGCGAGATGTAGTCGAAGATCTTGGACCGCTGCCGGCCGCCGCCCCGTAGCTCCAGCGCCTTCTTGGCATGGCTCTGCGCCACGGTCGCCGCCGCCGGTTCATGGTCAGCGAGGGTACGGAAGGCCAGCGCCTCCATCCCGTGCAGATCGGCCTCGTCGAACATCTGCATCCAGCAGGGCGGCGGTACATCGCCCTTGTCCGAGACGAAGAGTTCCTCCGCCTCGCCCAAGGTCCGCCGCATGGCCTGGCCGCGGCCCATGGACGCCTGTGCCCAGGCCTCGATGGTGCGCAGCATGGCGCGCGTACGGGGCAGGGTCTCCCCGCCGGAGCCGGACTTGGCGAGCTTCATCAGGTCGAGCGCCTCGTCGGGCCGGCCGAGATGGATCATCTGCCGGGCGGCTCTGGACAGGGCCTCGCCGGCACGCGGCCGGTCGCCGCCCTCGCGGGCCGCGTGGGTGGCGATGACGAAGTACTTCTGGGCCGTCGGTTCGAGGCCGATGTCGTGGGACATCCACCCGGCGAGTACGGCGAGATTGGCGGCGACGCCCCACAGGCGCCGCTGGAGATGGTCGGGGTGGCGGTAGGCGAGCATGCCGCCCACCTCGTTGAGCTGGCCCACCACCGCCTTGCGCTGGAGGCCGCCGCCACGGGCGGCGTCCCAGGCGCGGAACACCTCGACGGAGTGCTCCAGCGCGTCGATCTCCTGCGACCCGATCGGGGCGGCCTCGTAGCGGTCGAACCCGGCGGGGTCGGCGTGCAGGGGATCGTCGAGCCGGGGCGCGTCCGACGCGAGCGCGGGGTCGGAGTGCAGCCAGTCGTGCATGGCGCTGGTGAGTGCGGAACCTGCGGTGAGCGCGGCACCCGCGCTCACCAAGCCTCGACGGTTGAGCATGAGGTCCATTCCCGTGAATTCGGTGAGGACCGCTGCCGTCCGGTCGGGCGCCCACGGCAGACCGTCGGGATTGTCGGGTTTCCCGGCGTTCCCGGCGTTCCGTCGTTTCCCCGCGCGCCCGTTCCGTGCGAACCCGAGGTCCTCAATGGTCACGACACGACCGAGCCGCTCGGTGAACAGGGCCGCCAGCACTCTCGGCACGGGATCGCGCGGGGTCTCCCCCATGTCGATCCAGCGCCTCACCCGCGAGGTGTCGGTGGCCAGTTGGGGGTGGCCCATGGCCGCCGCCTGCCGGTTCACCATCCGCGCGAGTTCGCCCTTGGACCAGCCGGCCAGGCCGAACAGATCCGACAGACGGGTGTTGGATTCTCCGCTCACGTCAAGCCCCCAGGTTCTCGGCTGACTTGACAGTAGCCCTCCGGCAGATGCGTGGCGACTATTCGCCAGGCTTCGCCAGGGTGCGCCAGATGGTGTGCCACCCGCACTCGGGTGTCGGGTAGGAAAGCGCCACCCCGCCCCGGCGGCAGGACGTACTCCCCAGGGTGCCGAAGGGCCGCCGGGGCGGGACGGCGCACGCAATTCGTCGGCACACGAAGGGATCTGTATCGCCCATGTACACAGCATCGTCCTCCGTGTCCGCCCCGCCCCGGTCGCAGCGTACGGTCGTGCCCGGGAGCGGACCGTATCTCGACCCCACCCACGTCGGGCGGACTCGGATCAGGACGGGGGCCGTCACCCAACCGCTCAGCGGGAGACTCGACTTGTCCGGCCCTCAGGGCGCACAGCTGCGGATGGCCATCGCGTCGGTGCACCGGATCTGTCCGGAGTTCAAACCGGTACAGGTGCTGCGCCGCAGCGGCCGGTCCGTACTGCTCGTCGGAACCACCGGGCGTACCACCGCGGTCGCCAAGGTCCTGCTGGACCACTCGCCGGTGTGGACCGAACGGTTCAGGCATGAAATAGCTGCCTACCGTTCCTTCGTACGGCACCGGCCGCCGGTGCGGGTGCCCCGGCTCGTCGCCGCGGACCCCGAGAACTGCGCGCTGGTGATCGAGCGGATGCCCGGCCGGGCCGCGGCGCTGACCCGCCATCCGGTGGAGGCGCCCCCGAGGGCCGATGTACGGGCCGCGCTCGGCGCCATCGCCCGGCTCAACACGTGGCGGCCACCGGCCAAACTCTTCGACGCGCCTCTCGACTACGCGTCACGGATCGCCCGGTACCACGAACTGGGCCTGTTCACGGACCGCGATCTGGGGGACCTCCAGAAGCTGCTGCACGGTCTGGCGGCCGGCCGGCAGGGCATGGGCCAGTTCTGCCACGGCGACGCCCTGCTCTCCAACATCCTGCTGTCACCGGCGGGCCCGGTGCTGGTCGACTGGGAGCACGCGGGCTGGTACCTGCCCGGATACGATCTGGCGACGCTGTGGGCGGTGCTCGGGGACGCTCCGGCGGCACGGCGCCAGATCAGCCAGCTCGCCCAGGTCAAGGGGCCCGCCGAGCGGGACGCCTTCCTGGTCAATCTGATGCTCGTCCTGACCCGGGAGATCCGGATGTACGAGACGGCGGTGCAGCGCGCGATGCACGAGACGCCGGAGGCCGGCGCGGGCTCGTCGTCCCACTCCCCGTCATCCGCTCCGGGAGCCTCCGTACCCGGGCAGGCCGGCCCGGCCACCGGTGAGGAGCAGCGGCTGCTGCTGCGCCGGCTGCACGACGACTGCGCGATGGCGCGCCGGGCGGTGCGCGCCGCGGTCGGCACCCGCTGATCCGTTCCACCGACCGGAGGAAGAGAACCGCGTCGCGTGCCCCGTGCCGACACACGGGGTGCGTGGCGCGTCGATACGGCTCTCCACGGGACGGCGCCGCTCCGGTGCGCCCGACGCGCCCCGCGTCCGGGCCGTGAACCGGGCCCCGGACGGCGGGCCTTGTTCTTTCATTGGTTCACTCCACTGACGCGCCGCAGGCCGGGACACCACCGCCGCGAAACTCCAGGAAACCCGCGCTGACGTGGGAAATCGCCCCTGTGGCGGATGATTGACGGATCGTCCGGGAGCCGATACCTCTGTAGTCGGCCCCGCCCGGCAGACCCTCACGTATCACCCGTCACTGGAGGCTGCGTTGCAAGGTTCCGTCCCCCCACGTCCGAGTTCCCGTCGCGGGCGTGCGCTGAGAGCGGGGGGCGCCGTGGCATCCGCCGCCCTGCTGCTGCCCCTGGTCTCGGCCGCGCCCTCCGCCACCGCGGAACGGCCCGCCGCCGACGCGCTCCAGCGCGAGTTCGCCGCGGCCTCCGCGCACTACCGGGTACCGCAGAGCGTGCTGCTCGGAGTCTCGTATCTCCAGTCGCGCTGGGACACGCACGGCGGAGCCCCCAGCGTCACCGGCGGCTACGGTCCGATGCATCTGACCGACGTCAGGTCCGCGCTCGCCGGAGCACAGCACCACTCGGACGGTGCGGAGGACGCGCGCGGTGACGCCTCCCGTCCGGCGCGGACGGTGCGTACCGTACGGACGACCGCCACGACGGCGCCGCCCGAGACCTCCGAACTGCCCGCGCGGCTGCGCACCCTGGACCGCGCCGCCTCGCTGACCGGGCTGCCCGCCGAGGAGCTGCGGGAGAGCCCGGCCGCCAACATCCGCGGCGGCGCGGCGCTGCTGGCCGCCGCCCAGCGGGAGCTGGGCGAGCCGCTGAGCGGCGATCCCGCCGACTGGTACGGCGCGGTCGCCCGTTTCTCGGGGGCGGACGACTCGGCGACGGCCACCGCCTACGCGAACGACGTCTACGCGGTGATCAGAGGCGGTGAACGGCGGACGACCGACAGCGGCCAGCGGGTGACGCTGCGCGCGGTCCCGAAGCTCTCGCCGGACACCTCCCCGACGGCGCGGCTCGGGCTGCGTACGGTCGCGGCGGACCGGGCGGAGTGTCCGAGCACGGTCGCCTGCGAGTGGCTGCCCGCGGCGTACGCGGAGTTCGGCGACAAGGACTACGGCAACCACGACAAGGCCGACCGGCCCGAGTCCCAGTCGATCGACTACATCGTCATCCATGACACCGAGGGCTCCTGGGACACCACACTCAAGCTCATCAAGGACCCGGACTATGTGTCCTGGAACTACACACTGCGGTCGTCCGACGGGCACATCGCCCAGCATGTGGCGACCAAGGACGTGGCCTGGCACGCGGGCAACTGGTACATCAACGCCAAGTCGGTGGGCCTGGAGCACGAGGGCTTTCTCGCCACGCCGGACGCCTGGTACACGGAGTCGATGTACCGGACCTCGGCACGGCTGGTGAGATATCTGGCGGAGAGGTTCGACGTCCCGCTGAACCGGCAGCACATCCTGGGCCATGACACCGTGCCGGGCACGACCACCGCGCTGATCCCCGACATGCACACGGACCCGGGCCCCTACTGGGACTGGGCGCACTACTTCCGGCTGCTGGGCAAGCCGTTCGAGGCGACCGCCGGCGCGAACGCCGACGTGGTGACGATCCGGCCCGACTACGCGTCGAACAAGCCGGTGTACACGGGCTGCGAGCAGCCGGGCCAGGTCTGTGCCCCGCACGGCTCGGGTGCCGTACGGCTGCACACCGCGCCGGAGGAGGGCGCTCCGCTGGTGAAGGACATCGGGCTGCGTCCGGGCGGCGAGGACACCACCACGGACGTCAATGATCTGGGGGCCCGCGCCTCGACCGGCCAGCAGTTCGCGGTCGCCGGGCGCCGGGGCGACTGGACGGCGATCTGGTACCTCGGCCAGCGGGCCTGGTTCCGCAATCCGCGGACGCAGCCGACGGCGGTGGGCGCCAAGGCCCTGCTGCTGACACCGAGGGCCGGCGTCGCCGAGGTGCCGGTGTACGGGCGGGCCTATCCGGAGGCCTCGGCGTATCCGGCGGAGGTGCCGGTCCAGACGGTCTCCGCGCTGCCGTACAAGGTGCTCGCCGGCCAGCGGTATGTCGTGGGTGACAGCGCGCCGGGCGAGTACTACTACGCGCCGGCGTTCGACACCTCGGGGCACCGGGTGGTGCGCGGCCAGGAGAAGTACTACGAGATCCAGTACGGGCACCGGGTCGGTTATGTGAAGGCGTCCGACGTCGAGGTGCTGCCCGTGCGCCGCTGACCGACGGCGCACGGCTCGCGCCACCCGGCGTACGGACGCGGGACGCGGCGTACGGGACGCGGAACACGGCGGGTGTCACCGGCCACGGAGGGGCCGGTGACACCCGCCGTCCGTGCGTGCGTCCGGGCGCTCAGAAGCGCAGGACGGCGGCGATCCTGTCGTGGGCGGCGAGCGTGCCGTCCGGCAGGAACACCACGTCGGCACCGCCGTCCAGCGCCTTCTCCACCAGCTCGTCCACGATGTCGTCGCGAATGTCGTTGTGCCCGGCGGCCACGGACGCGGGCGCGTCGTCCAGGGGCACGAGATGGCCGTCGCGGACCCTGGCCGTACGGCGGTGGTGCTCTTCGAGCGCGACCAGTTCGGCCCGCTTCTCGCGCACCGACTCCCAGACCTCGTCGAGTCCCGCGGCGAAGGCGCGCCGCCCCCTGGCCTCGTCCAGCCGCGTCAGCACCTCCTCCTTCTCGCGCCGCGCGTACTCCTCGATCAGCGGCCGGAGTTCCTTGAGCAGCACCGGCGCGGGCCCGTCCACCAGGCCGCCCTTGACCAGTCTGCCGACGGCCGAGCGGGTGGCGTTGCCCGCCTCCTCCAGCAGGGCGAGCGCGGGCGCGAGGCCGACCAGGTGCAGTGGTCGCGGGCGGCGTGCCAGGACCGCGCCCACGGTGTCGTCCACGGACCGCAGGAACTTGCGGGTCTCCTCGTCGGTGAAGGTGCTCGGTGTGTCGCCGATCCGCTCCTCGCGTTCGACGTCCCAGCTCTCCTCGGGCGCCGCCATGGGGAATCCGTCCGCGCGGTGCTCGCGCAGCGACTCGCCGGTGCCGCTCCACAGCGTCGCGCGGTCGGCCGCGACCCCGAGCACCCAGTACGGCCGTGACTGCGCGGTGGCGGCCACCAGATTCCGGGTGAGATAGCTGTCGCTGAGGACGACACGCTCGGGCACCTCGCGCGGCAGGTACCAGATCCGGTGCTCCTGGCTGTCGGCGAGGAGCAGCAGCCCGTCGAGGGTATGGCTCAGATCGGCCTCGGCGAGCGCCCGGTCGAGCTGTGTCCTGACAGCGAGGCGTGCCCGCTTGTCCACGTCCGGGTCGGACTCAAGACGGTGTCCCGCCTCGGCGAGGAGATTGCGCAGCCGTACGGCGTCCGCCTCGGCGCGGGGATCGCGGCGGTCCGTGGGCATGGTGAGGGACACGGCCGGGTACGGGCGCGGGCGGCGCAGCTCGCGCAGGACCTCCGGCGTCAGGCCGTTGTTCGCGTTGTTGCCGTTCCTGCCGTTGTCGTCCATGCTGCCCCTTCGCTCGATGAAGGGTCCGGCAGCGCGCGGACGGCCACGTGCCCTCGGCCCCTGGCGTATCTCCATCGTGCGGGATACCGACCGGTTTCGCGCGAGGTGCGGGCCCGGGCTCCGGGCCACGCGCGGCCCGGGACGGCGCGGGGCGCGCCCGGTCCGGCGCGGGGCATGGCCCGTACAGGGCATGGCCCCGTCCGGCGGTGTGCCGGACGGGGCCATGGGACCCGTGGCGCCTGGGACAGAGGCGCCACGGGGGCGGGGGAAGCCACCGGTCACCGGCCCCCGGGCCCTGTCGGTGCGTCCCGCCCGGCCTGCGGACGGACGGCGCGAGGTGTCGGACAGGACCTGGGCCCGGTGCTCGTCAGGCTCCGCGGAAGACGTATGTCTTGCCGGCGATGGCCCGGAAGGTGCGTTCGCCGCCCGCGAGCACGGTGCTGCGCAGCGTCAGCTCGGTCGTACGGCTCGCCCGCAGGGTGACCCGGGTGGCCCGGCCGCCGGACCACTCGATGTCGAGCGTGGCGCCGCCGCGCGCCCGCAGTCCCTTCACCCGGCCGTCGGGCCAGGAGGCGGGCAGGGCGGGCAGCACCTCGATCGGTCCGTGCTGGCTCTGCACCAGCATCTCGGCGATGCCGGAGGTGGCGCCGAAGTTGCCGTCGATCTGGAACGGCGGGTGCGTGTCCCAGAGGTTGGGCAGGGTGGAGCTCTTGAGCTGCTCGGAGAGCATCTTGTGGGCGTGGTCGCCGTCCAGCAGCCGCGCCCAGAAGTTGATCTTCCACGCCTTGCTCCAGCCGGTGCCGCCGTCGCCGCGCGCGGTCAGCGAGACCTTGGCGGCCTCCGCCCACTCGCTGCCCGCCTCGATCTGCCGGCCCGGGTGCAGGGCGTAGAGGTGCGAGACATGGCGGTGGTCGTCCGTCCGGCTGTCGAGGTCGGTCTTCCACTCCTGGAGCTGGCCCCAGGAGCCGATGCGCAGCCCCGGGTCGAGCTGTCCGAGGGTGGTCTCCAGCCGGGTGCGGAAGGCACGGGAGTCGCCCAGCGTCCGCGCGGCCTCCAGGGTGTTGGTGAACAGGTCGAAGATGATCTGCTGCGACATCGCCGCGCCCACCGTGAAATCGCCGTGCTCCGGCGAGTAGCTGGGGGTGACGACGAGCGTGCCGTCCCGCGGGTCGGTGCGGAGGTTGGCCAGCCAGAACTCCGCAGCCTCCTTCATCACCGGATAGGCGGTGGTGCGCAGATAGCCGGTGGAGCCGTTGAAGCGGTAGTGGTCGTAGAGCTGCTGGGTCAGCCAGGCGGCGGCCTCCGGGAACCAGAAGGAGGTGGCCCAGTTGTGGACCCCGGTGAAGCCGTACGGGTTGGTCTCGTTCTGTACGACCCAGCCGTCCGAGCCGAAGATCTCCCGCGCGCTCACCCGGCCGGGAGCCCGCATCGCCTCGACGTAGCGGTCGTAGGGAACGGTGGTCTCGGCGAGGTTGGTGACCTCGGCGAGCCAGTAGTTCATCTGGAGGTTGATATTGACGTGGTAGTCCGCCGACCAGGGCGGATTGGTGACGTTGTTCCAGACGCCCTGGAGGTTCGCGGGCAGCGACCCGGCGCGCGAGGAGGCGATGAGCAGATAGCGGCCGTACTGGAAGAAGAGCGCTTCGAGTGCCCGGTCCGCGGCACTGGCGCCTCCGGTGTATCCCGTCAGCAACTGGTCGGTGGGCACGTCCGGGAGCTGCTGGCCGATGTCGAGCGAGACCCGGTCGAAGAGCGCGCGGTGGTCCTTCACATGGTCGGTGCGCAGCGCGGCGTAGGAGCGGCGGGCGGCGGCGTCCACCGCCCTGGTGACGGCGGTGTGCGGGTCGGCGCCGCGGTAGCGCGGATAGGTGTCCGCGTAGTCGGTGCCGGCGGCGAGCACGAACCAGGCGCTGTCGGCGCCGCTGACCGTGAGGGTGCCGTCCGTGCCCGCGGTGACCCGCCCGCCGTCCGTGCGCACCCGGATCTGGGTCTCGAACCGCAGCCCGTTGTCCCGGAGCGTGCCCCGCACGGTGAGCCGGTCACCGCTCGCGGTGGCGGTGAAGTCCTGGCGGGGGGAGGTGTAGCGCAGGGTGAAGCCGGTCTTTCCCGGCCCGTCGGCGGAGAACCGGCCCGCGATCACCTTGCCCGGGAAGGAGGCGAAGAACTCCCTTGTGTACGTGGTGCCTTCGTGGACGTACGAGACGGCCGCGAGGGCGGTGCCGAGGTCGAGCGAGCGCCGGTACGAGGCGTCGGGAGCCGTCGGCGCGCCGGGGACGGCCAGCTCCAGTTCACCGAGGACCTGATAGGCGCCGAAGCCGTGCTTGGGCTGGCCGAGTTCGGCGGCGACCGTCTCCGGGGTGAGCTTGCCCTCGGTGTCCAGGCGCTGCTGCACGGAGGCGAGCGCGCCGGGCCGGGGCTCGGTCCAGTTGCCGTGGTCGTAGCCGCCCTCGGCTCCGGGTCCACCGGTCCACAGCGTCTTCTCGTTGAGCGTGAGCCGCTCGGTGGCGAGCGTCCCGAAGACACTCGCGCCGAGCGCTCCGCTGCCGATGGGCAGCGATTCACGCTCCCAGTCGGCGGCGGGCTTTCGATACCACAATGTCAATTCATCGGAGGTGTCATGGCCGGTTGCGACGGCAGACAGGGCCGGGGCTCCCAGTGTCAAGGCGCCGGATACCCCAATTGCGGACTTGATCGTGGTTCTACGGCTGATCCCAGGCGTCATGGCCCGGACGTTAAAGGTCCGATGACAGATTTGGCAATACGCGTGACAAATTCAGTTCACAGGGCAGCACGAGCAGGGCGGCACGTCCCGGTCGGGGTCCGTGCCGCCCTGTGTCCACCGGGGGGCTCAGCCCTGCTGGAACAGCTCCGCGGGCAGCGGCTTCAGCAGCGCGTAGAGATCGTCCGTGATCGGCCGGTTCCAGCTCGCGATGGTGACCAGGACATGGTCACTGCGGTCGAACTGCACACAGGAGATCCGGCTCTCGGAGAGCTTGAGACGGCGGACGATCAGCAGATTGTCGCCCTGCATCACAGGGATGTCCTCGCTGCCGACGACCTCGACGGGCTCCTCGTTCTCCAGCGCCAGCAGAAGCTGTGCCACCTCGAACGGGATCTGTCCGTCCACCAGTTCGCGGGCCGGTGAGCCCTCGGGCAGATTTCCGATGATCATCGCGGGGCCACGGCCGCCGAAGAGGTCGTACCGGAGGAAGACACCCTGGCAACTGCCGTCGGGAGCGGGCAGCAGACCGGCGCCCAGGTTTCCGGGCCAGTCACCCGGGTCCATGGCCAGGACGTCGAAGTCCGGGCCCGCGGGTGTGGCGGCGCTGCGGCGGCGGAGGAAGGACATCCCACCATGGTACGTGTTCGCGCCACTACTCAGGAGCCATGTGAACGCTTTCACGGAGGCATGCGGAAGCTCCCTCGGGGTGTGCCGCCGATTCGCCGCGGCCAAGTGTCCCCCGGGCTTCCGGACGCCGGTACGGGTGAGGTGGATGAGGCGGACGGTACGGGTGTGACGACCGTGGGCCCCGCGCGGGACCGCACACATCCGGCCGTCGGCCATGGGCGGACGCACCGGCCGCGCGGGAACGATGTGCCGCCCCTGCCTCGCGCCGGACAGGGCCTGGGCCCAATCGCCGCCGCACGGCGGGAAGTCCGGGAAGAGGGGACGGGGAAGCCCTCCCCGTCCCCGGAGGCCGGCCGGCTCCCCGGGGTGTCCCGCACCGCGCGGCGGCCCGCGCGCGGTCGGGTCACGCGTCAGGTGAGGTCGAACTCCCCCTCACGCGCGTTGATCACGAAGGCCCGCCACTCGGCCGGGCTGAAGATCAGCGACGGGCTCTCGGGCCGCCCGCTGTTGCGCATGGCGATGAAGCCCTCGACGAAGGCGATCTGGACGTCACCCGTGCCTTGGCTGCTCGACTGCCAGTCCGCGTTGCTCAGATCGAGCTCCGGCTTGTCCCAGCCCGAAAGCGGCTTGTGGGTGGTGATGCTCTCGGCCACGTCCTGCTCCTCCCGCTGCGTCGTCCCGGGCCAGCCTATCGACCGCCGTCGGTCCTCGACAGGCCACGGCCGAAGGACGCGTGAGCGTGGAGTTCACGGTGGTTCAGGCCGGCGGACGGCACACGGATCGCGTGGCGACGGCGGCGCGGGGAGACGCCGGGACGTCATGGGCTGATGGCCAGAAAGACGAACGCCGTGAAGATGCCCAGATGGACACCGCCCTGGAGCAGGGTGGCGCGTCCCGGCGCGACGGTCAGCGCACCCACCACCACGGTCAGCGCGAGCAGCACCATGTGCGTGGCGTCCAGTCCGAGGACCAGCGGTCCGCTCAGCCACACGGTGGCGAGCGCGATGGCCGGGATCGTCAGCCCGATGCTGGCTATCGCGGAGCCGAGCGCGAGATTGAGACTCGTCTGCACCCGCTCGCGACGGGCCGCGCGCACGGCGGCGAGGGTCTCCGGCAGCAGCACCAGCAGGGCGATCACGACACCGACCACCGCCTGGGGCAGCCCGGCCGACTCCACTCCCGACTCGATGGTGGGCGAGACCGCCTTCGCGTCACCGACGACGGCGACCAGCGCCACGAGGAGCAGCGCCAGACTGAGTCCGGCACCCCGGCGGCTGGGCAGCGGAGCGCGCGACTCCTCCTCACGCACCTCACCCTCCTGGGTGACGGGCAGGAAGTAGTCGCGATGGCGCACCGTCTGTACGGCGACGAACAGCCCGTACAGGATCAGTGAGGCGACGGCGGCGAAGCCGAGCTGCGCCGACGAGAACTGGCGCCCCGGCCGGCTGGTGGTGAAGGTGGGAAGGACCAGGGTGAGGGTGGCCAGGGTCGCGACGGTGGCCAGCGCCGCGCCCGTGCCCTCGGGGTTGAACACGGCGATTCTGCTGCGGAGCGCACCGACCAGCAGACAGAGTCCCAGGATGCCGTTGCAGGTGATCATGACGGCGGCGAAGACGGTGTCCCTGGCGAGCGTGGCCGACTTGGCGCCGCCGTCGACCATCAGGGTGACGATGAGCGCCACTTCGATGACGGTGACCGCGACGGCCAGTACGAGCGAGCCGAACGGTTCCCCGACGCGGTACGCGACGACCTCGGCGTGGTGCACGGCCGCGAGCACCGCGCCCGCGAGACAGAGGGCGACCAGGGCGACCGCGAAGCCGGGCAGGGAGCGTTCCCAGCTCAGCACGAGGGCGGCCACCGCGAGCAGAGGCACCACCACGGTCCACCGGGACATCAGTGACCTGATGGCGCTGCTCGTCGTCATGCGCCTCACGCTGCCAGAGCCACCGGAGGAACGCGCGGTGGACTGCGCCGGACGGCGTCCGCGGGCCGCTCCCCGTGATGCGGTGTCAGTTCGGGCGTGGTAGCGGGTTCGGTGTGGCGCCGGGGCCGCTGTCCACAGGGCGACGGGGAAGGGTTGACAGCGGACAGGTCCCGCAAGAAAGTTTCAGGAGTCGGTCGAGATCCCGAAAGATACTTTCAGGGGAGGGCTTCCTGATGACACAGGACGGTACGGGCGACGGAATCAGCAGGCGAGGGCTGAGCGGCGGAGTGCTGGCGCTCGGCGGCGCGCTCGCGGCGGCGCCCGTCCCGTTCGCCGAGGGCGTGGCCCGCGCGGCGACGGCCGGATCGGGTGGCGGCGCCGGTGCCCCGGGCGGTACGGGCCACGGGCCCGCCTCCGGGCGCGGGACGCTGCGGCGCGGCTCGGCCGAGCGGGCCGGTCTGCTCCCGGACGAGCTGGAGCGGCTGGTCACCGACGCGGTGGCCTTTCTGGGCCCGTCGCCCGTCCACCCGTGGTACGCGGGTGCCGTGCTGCTCGCCGGCCGGGGCGGGACGGTGGCCCTGCACCGCCCCATCGGCAAGGCCGTGCGGTACGCGGCGTACGACGAGAGGACCGGCACCGGGGTCGAGCTCCCGGCCGAGCGGCAGATCCCGATGGCCGAGGACACCGTCTTCGATCTCGCCTCGGTCTCCAAGCTGTTCACCTCGATCCTCGCGGTCCAGTCGGTCGAGCGCGGCGCGCTGGAGCTGGAGGAGCGGGTCGCCGCGTATCTGCCGGAGTTCGGACGGGCGGGCAAGGAGGACATCACAGTGCGTCAGCTGCTGACGCAC
>NZ_MAUD01000275.1 GCF_001700515.1 Streptomyces lushanensis | reverse complement strand
TCTTCCCGTGCCACCGGCCGACCTGCCGGAACGCGGCCGGCGGGCACGGGAAGACGGCGGGCACGGGACGGCGGGTACGAATGAGGGCCGCGGCGGGGCCGCTGAGCGGTGGTCAGCCCGCTCCGACCGGGTTCCGGGCTCGGGCGGCGCGCTCCTCCGGCGGCGACACCGGCAGCAGCGGCAACGGCAGCAGCGGCGGCACGTCCGAGGCCGTGTCCGTCATCGGCATGGTCCCCCCAAAGGGTCGGAACGGCCGAGTACCCCCGATTCGGCCGATACTTAGGCGAGCCTAACCTAATCGTCGCCTGCGAGGGTACCAAGCCTCTCAGCCTCCCCGAACCGCCGCACCACCTTCGCGGGAGTACGTTGGACGGAAGGAGGCGAGCGCGTCATGAGCAACTGGATCAGTGTGGTGGTGATCCTGGGCCTGATCGCGGTGGGATTCACGGTGATCCGCCTGCTCCAGAGCCGCGCGGCGGCACTCGCGGCCCGCGCGCACACCGCCGGCCGCGGCAAGAAGCCCCCGGCGGACGCCAAGGGCCGTCGTCCGCACGAGGGCTGAGCGGCCTGCCCGTCGTCGGCGTTCGCGCCCTTCAGGGCTCCTACGTGTTCGCCGGTCAGGGCTCGTGCGCGGTCAGGGCTGGTACGTGCTCAGGGCCGGTCAGGGCTCGTGCATGTAGAACGCGTAGAACGTGATGATGACCGTGCCGACGCCCAGCGCGAGGCCGATGCCCGAGGACAGCAGGACGCTGTGGCCGGTGAGGCTGTACAGGAAGCCCATGGCGCAGCCGACCAGGGCGCCCCACGCCGCGGCGCGCGGTTCGCGCGGCAGGGAGTGCTGGACGCGGAGAAGGCCGAGGATCAGCAGGGCGAGGAGCGCGCCGGATACCAGGGCCAGGGCGAGCTGTCCGTAGGAGGCCGGGCCGCCGCCGCGCGCGATGTACGCGGCGTAGGCGCCGTAGACGATGCCCAGCACAAGCGGGATTCCCACGCCGAGCGGGGAGAGGTGGAACCGTTCCAGCGGGGAGACATGGCGGCGCGTCGGCCGC
>NZ_MAUD01000274.1 GCF_001700515.1 Streptomyces lushanensis | reverse complement strand
GCCGTCGCGACGGCGGACGCGGAGCGCCTAGGGACGGGCAGCGGCCCGGCCGTGGGGGGAGACGAACAAAGACAGGAGTGCTGCGGGGCGTTCGTGTGAGCGCCGGGTGGTCGTGGTGCTGTTGAGCGGTGTGGGTGTTACCGCGACGAAACACTTGGCTGGTTGGGCCGAGACATTAGGGCGACGCATGGGGACTGTCCAGAGGTTCGGATGAAATCTCCGGAACTTTCTCATGATCCGTCAAAAGATAGGCCGAGCGGGTGAAAAGCTGGCCGGTGGCGGACGCATGAGGTGGGGCCGGTGGGGTTTGGGACCGCAAGTGAGTTCCGGGGCCCTGCCGTTGGGCCTGACGGTGCCCGCGGCCGACGCAGGGCTGAGGAACGCGGTCCGCCTGGGTCCTGTCCGGCGGATCTTCGTGGATCGGGCCGCGGCGTCCGGTGGAGGGGGTACCTCCCGTGCCGTTCAGGCCACGGGGGAGCATCGCAAGGCGGAGGATCGGCGTCGTCGACGGCCCGGCCGTACTCGGGCGACTCCGACAACGCGGCGAGGTGCCGTGCCGGGCGTCGCGGACCCGCGAAGATCCGCCGGACAGGGCCTGATCGTTCATGCCGCCGATGGCGCCTGCGCGGACGCCGCGGGTGCACGCCCCTGGGCCGAGGGAAGAAACCGCACCCGGACCGCACCCGTCACCGCCCGATGTCCGCACGGCGTCTCCGTGCGACGCCTCCGGTGCGGGTACGGGCGGATGTGAGGACGGGGGGCGACGGAAACGGGCCCGTGGCCGGCGGGATTCGCCGGCCACGGGCCTCTCTCGCTTCAGCGCAACGGCGTCGAGGGGCCCTCGGCCGCGGCCCGGGCCTCCAGATGGCGCCACATCGCCGCGACCTGGAACGAGGCCCCCAGATCGGGCAGTTCGGCCAGGTCCTCGTCGCTCACCGGGCGCAGCGGCGCGCCGGCGCCGGCCACCGCGAGGGTCGTCCGCGCCGGCGAGTCCACCGCCGGCGCGCGGGTGACGGCGGTGGCGACGGCCTCGGCGGGATCCCCGCTGCCGACGGCGACCAGCCCGTGTCCCTCGAGCACCACCACGGATCGGTCGCCGAGCGCACCCGCCATCTGTTCGGCCAGGTCACGACGGCGGATCAGCGCCGAGCGCGGCCAGACGGGTATGCCGTCGTGCGCGAGTCGCGCGGCGGGGATGTCGTACGAGCCGACCAGAGGAAGCCAGGGGAGCCCGGCGGCCGACACGGCGACGACCGCGGGCGGATGCGCGTGCACGACCGCGGTGACATCGGGCCGGGCGCGCAGGATCCCGGTGTGGATGGGCAGTTCGTTGGGCGCCGCCCAGCCGTCGGAGCGCGCGTTTCCGGCGTGGTCTCCCCGGCCCTCGGCGCCGGTCCTGCGGCCGTCGAGGTCGACCTCCTGGACGTCCTCGACGACGGTGAAGGCCAGCCCTCGTTCGTGGGGGCCTCGTCCCCGTACCAGCAGGCTTCCCGGCCCGACCCGGGCGCTGACACGGCCGAAGGATGTGCTCGACCAGACCGGTGACGGCCAGCACACGGCACGCGACGGCGACCCGCTCACGCAGTGCTTCGTATGCGACCGGTGTCAGGTCACCCGGGACCGTGTCCCCTGGCAGGGGCCGGTCGGCCGCCCCGAGGTCGGTCATCAGGCGCTCTCCCGGAACGACGGGCTGGTATTTTGGTATGACCTTAAACCATTGCCTGGAGAGCCGTCAATCGAGCGCCCGGCCGTGGGACACTGTGCGCATGCCAACCCGACCCAGGAGCCGGCCTCCGGCAGTCAAGACCGGTGGCGAGACGCCTGCCGGGCGACTTCCCGTGCCCGAAGAGCTCTTCAAAACCGTTTCCTCCAGCCGTGTCTCCCAGGTCATCGTCGATCAGATCCGGCTTCTGCTGAAGGAGGAGCGTCTGAAGCCTGGCGACCGGCTGCCCAGTGAGCGCGAGCTGTGTGTGCACTTCGGTGTCAGCCGTGTGACCGTGCGCGAGGCGCTGCGCATCCTTGAGGCGAGCGGACTCGTGGAGATCCGGGTCGGCGCCCGCGGCGGTGCGTTCGTCACCACGCCGGACGCGCGGCAGGTGGGTGAGGGCCTCGCGACCCTGCTCTCCCTGTCGCCGCTGACGGCCGCCGAGGTCACCGAGGCGCGGCTCGTCGTCGAGCTGGGAATCGTCCCGCTGATCGTCGAGCGGGCCACCCAGGAGGACCTGGACGCGCTGCGGGTGATGTGCGACGAGCACACCGAGGCGCTGGAGCGCGGTGAGTACACCATGGAGCTGTCGGCGGACTTCCACACCCGGGTCGCGGCCTGTACGCACAACGCGGCGATCAAGATGCTGGTGGAGTCCTTCCACGGCCCGCTGCTGATGAGCCTGCGGCAGGCGCAGACCGTCGAACCGCAGATGGGCCGGCTCGGCTCCAAGGAGCACCGGGACTTCGTGGAGGCCGTCGCCGCGCGCGACCTCGATGCCGCGACGGCGACCATGAACGCCCATCTCCAGCGGACGGCGTCCCGGGTCAAGGAGGAGCACGCCGAAGGTGACACCGCCGGGTGACACCGGCCCCTCCGCGCGCAGCCCCTTGCTTTTCCCCTGACCCGCTGTCCCCGCTGTTCCTGACTCCACCGGCCGATGGGCCGGACGGCGCCCCACGACGGTTCTCCGTCGTGGGGCGCCGTGCTGTTTCCGGGAGGTTCGGTTCGTTCTGGTGCCGGTCCCTCCCAGGGGTTACCACTGACCCTCGCAGGTATTATGGTTAGACCATCGAATCTGACCTACTGCGTCACACACATGCCTGCACAGCACAGGAGGACCCATGGGCAAGAAAGGGCGCGTCTTCGTCCGCGGCCTGACGTCCGAGACCTACGGTCTGGACGATTTCCGCCGGCGGCAGCTCGCGGTGGACCGCGTACGTGACGACTCCGTGGTCGTCGACGACGCCAAGGTCGGCCACTCCGGCGACAGCGAGCAGTCCCGTACCTGGTGGCGGGTCGGCCCCGGCGACGAGGACTTCCTCACCCAGACGATCCAGGTCCACTTCGTGGAACTGCCGCCGGAGTCCAGCAACCACGGACACGGCCACCAGAACGAGGCGGCCTTCTACATCCTGCGCGGGCGCGGTTACGAGATCCATGACGACCAGCGCTACGACTGGGCCAAGGACGACCTCGTCTTCGTCCACACCGACTCCGTCCACCGCCACTTCAACCCGTACGACGAGACGGCGACCGCGCTGGTCGTCAAGGCCAAGAGCACCTGGATGTTCATGGGCCTGTGGCAGCAGGGCCGCAGCGGTCCGGTCAAGCGCGAGGCCGAGTTCGGGCCGCGCGAGGAGTGGTCCTCCGTGTGGACACCGGGTGTTCTGGACCGCAAGAAGGTCATCAGTGTGTCGGACACCAAGTGGGAGAACACCCCGCTCGGCCGGGTCCGCGTGATGTCCTCGCCGGAGCGCGCCGACGCCCGGATCTTCTCCATCGACGCCTTCGAACTCGACATCGCGGCCGGCGGCCGCTCGGGCAAGTACTGGAAGATGGCCGACGAGGTCCTCTATGTCCTCGAAGGCGGCGGCTACGCCCTTCAGTGGGAGGTCGAGGCCGAGATCGCCGAGAAGTACTACGCCCGGGTCGCTCTGGAGCCGACGCGGTACGAGATCACCCAGGGCGACACGCTCTATGTGCCGCAGAACCACATCTGCCAGCTCTTCGCGGCCGACGGCACACCGCTGCGTCTTCTCTCCGCGCAGAACCGTGTGTTCAAGCACCTCGGTTACGACAACGTCCACTTCCTGGAGGACGCGCCCGGGTACACCGAGCGCTGACCGCCGGACACCGCACAACGGACAAGGCCGCGTCCCCGCCCGGGACGCGGCCTCCTCCGTTGCTCTTCCGCTCGTACGACATCCCGCCACCGGAATCTCCCCGCTCAGGTCGGGAGGCCGTCCGCCGC
Organism: Streptomyces lushanensis; assembly: GCF_001700515.1. Classification (GTDB taxonomy): domain Bacteria; phylum Actinomycetota; class Actinomycetes; order Streptomycetales; family Streptomycetaceae; genus Streptomyces; species Streptomyces lushanensis. The sequence goes on along the minus strand of NZ_MAUD01000274.1, from coordinate 45,239 downwards.
GCTCTCCCGCGCCGCCGCGATCAGATCGTCGGCACCGAGCAGCGACGGATCGCGTGCCGTCTCCAGCCGCAGGGCGAGCGCGCCGTGCACCGTCTTGCGTATCCGCCGCCCGTCCAGACCGGTGAGCAGTCCTGCCATGCGCCGGTGCAGCGGGCCGTCCTCGGCCAGCGGACGCAACGCGGGCCACTGGGCGGCCAGTTCACGCAGCGAGTCGGCCACGATGAGCGGAATCACCGACCCGTCCGGCAGGGCGGTCCGTACGACGAGGTCGGCACGGGAGAGAAACGCCTCGTCGACCGCCTCGGCGAAGTTCGTCGTGACGACCAGCAGCGTGCCGGGACGCTCGGCCCGCAGCGCGTCCAGACCGCTGAGCACGGCGTCCGTCGCCCGGTGGACATCGACGGGGTTGGTGTCGAACGAGGCCGCCTGTCTGCGCACGGCCAGTGCCTCCACCTCGTCCACCAGGACCAGCGTGTGCGGACGGCGGGCGGCCAGTTCCGGCAGTGTCTCGCGGAAGAGCCGGGAGACCGAACGCTGGCTCTCGCCCAGCATCTCGCTGGGGAAGGCGTGCGGATCGACCTCGACCAGCGTGGTCGCGCCGTGCGGCGCGAGTGTGCGCGCGGCGGCCTGGGCCAGCCCTTGGGCGAGGGTCGTCTTGCCGGTGCCCGGCGGTCCCGCGAGCACCACGAGGCCGTGCGGGGCCACGGCGGAGCCCGCGAGCCGCGCCCCGTGCCGGAGCACGAGGACAGCGGTCGCGAGCAGCCGTTCCTTGATCCGCGGGTCGGTGATCACCGCGTCCCACGGACCGTCGTGGTGACCGGCGGGCAGCGCGTGGATTCCCGCCACACCATGGGGCAGTGCCGCGATCACCGTGTCCGCCCTCCGCTCATGGCCAGGTGGGCCGCTGGAGCTCCGGCCACTCGACGGTCGACGGGTCACCGGCCTGCGCGTCGCGGATGTGGTCCGGCGGCTCCTCGAAGAGCACCAGCGGATCGCACAGCGCCCGCATCGTCTCCAGCAGACTGTCGAACATATGGATACGGACGACCTTGGCCGTGTGCGAGGGATCGGTGTTGATGTGCTGATGCCACAGGAAGTGGTCGACGACGATGAGATCGCCCTTCTTCCACGGATGCCGCTCACCGCCCTCGGGCTCGGTGCCCAGATAGCTCTCGCCCGAGCCCTCCACCACATAGAGCCAGGCCTCGCCCGGGTGACGGTGCATCGACTGGGTCCGGCCCGGACCGATCTCGAACATGGCCATGGTGATGCCGGAGGCCTGGTATCCGATGGCCCGGTCCAGCAGGAAGGTGGTCCGGGTGCCGCGCGGAGTGTTGCGCAGTTCGAGTTCGTCCCAGCTCGTGTGCAGCCGGCCGGAGCGACGGGCCCGCTGGTCACGGGCGAGACGGCGCAGCCGCGCGGCGTACGGGTCGGCTCCGTCGCGTCCCTCGGAGAACGGCGGGCGCGGCGGGAGCTGCGCGCAGGGAGTGTCTCCCGCGTCCTCGACGAGGGCCATTCCCATGGTCTCCAGCAGCGGTTCGCTGGAGAACGTCAGATAACGCGCCGTGGTGTCACCGGAGTTGCCGCTGCGGTGCCAGGCCCACGCCGGGAAGTGCAGCGAGTCGCCCGGCCCCCAGTCGACCCGCTCCCCGTCGATCTCGGACCAGCCCCGCCCGGCCACCACGAACACCATGGCGTCCCAGGAGTGACGGTGTGCGGTGGTCGTCGCTCCCGGGTCGATCTCATGGGCGAGGGCGTCCATGGTACGGGTGGGCCGGTCGCCGTCGGCGCCCACGTACACACCGACACGGCTGCCCCGCGAGGTGGTGTGCATCTCGACGTCCTCATGTGCGACGACGGTGCGATGGTTGGCACGCCACTCCTCGATGAACTGGGCGCGCCGGCGTTTCTGCACGTGGTAGTGGGTGACTTCGGTGGTGGTGTGCGTACTCATACTGCCTCCCGGTGGTGGGTGGGCGGTTGTCGGTGTGAACGGAGAAGAAGGCCCCGTGCGGTGGGCCTCGGACGGGTCAGGTGGTGGCGGGCCGTGCCTTGCGTACGCTGTAGTCGCGGACCGTACGGCTGCGGGCGGCGCTCAGCGCGGACACGGCGGCCGGGACCAGGCCTCCGAGCGTGAGCGCGAGCACGGGACCCGTCACACCGGCGAGGGCGCCGATCGCCGTGTCGCCGATCGCCGGACCGCCCCGGGAACACATCTGGTAGACGGCGGAGACCCGTCCGCGCAGTGTGTCCGGTGTCTCCACCTGAACGGCCGCGTGCCGGACGGTGGTCGCGAGCGCGTCCGCGGCGCCGAGGGCGAGGGCCATGACGATCGCCACCGGGAAGACCCGCGACTGCGCGAGCCCCACCACGGCGAGACCGTACGCCGCCGTGCCCCACAGCACGAGATGGCCCGACCGTGCCGTACGGACCAGCTTGAAGACCCATACGGAACCGATCAGGGCTCCCGCCGACGGCGCGGCGGAGAGCAGACCGTAACCGGTGGCCCCGACACGCAGCACGTCCTCGGCGAACGCGGGCAGCAGCACCCGGTACGCGCCGAACACGGTGGCGGCCAGATCGAGGCCCATCAGCTGCCAGACCACGGGCCTGCGGCCGATGTGGCCGACGCCCTCGCGCAGGCTCGCCGACAGCGACCGCCGCTCCTCGTCCACGGCCAGTGGCGGAACCCGCAGCACCGCGAGAACGACGACGAGCACACCGTAGGTGACGGCGTCGAAGACATAGACCGCGCCGGGCCCGCCGGCCGCGATGAGCAGACCGGCGAGCGCGGGGCCGGTGAGCACCGCCAGCTCGCGCGAGGGATTGAGCAGCGCGAAGGCGTCGACGAGCCGCTCCTTGGGCACCATCGCGGGGATGAGCGCCTGGCGGGCCGGCTGGTCGAAGGTCGCCGCCGCCGTCGCCAGCAGTGAGGAGACGACGACGGTCCGGACGGTGGCGTCGCCGGCCAGTGTGAGGACGGCGAGTCCGGCCGCGACGACCAGGGCCACGCACTGGGTGACCTGCAACAGCCGCCGCCGGTCGAGCCGGTCCGCGTAGATCCCGCCGAGCGGCGAGAGCACCAGCAGGGCGACGGCCTGCGCGAGGCCGACGAGTCCCACCTGAGCGGTGGAACCGGTGAGTTGGTAGACCTGGTAGAGATTGGCGGCGACGGCTCCCCGTGTCCCGATCTGGGACAGGACCACGCCGCCCCAATAGAGGGTGAAGTCGCGATCGCGCAGCACCTCGGGTATCGCCATACGGAAACGGGGGCCTTTCTCCGGGACGTCCCGGTCGGCTCAGTCGACGGGGACGAGCGTGACCTTGTCCGGCGCGACGCTGAGATGCACCTCGGTGCCGGGCGGGATCGACACCGTGGGGTTGGAGCGGCTGCGGATCTCCAGATCCCCGACCCCGGTGATGTGATCGATGGCGTCACCGAGGAAGGCGCGCGTACGGACCTTCCCGGACCACTCGTTGGGCACATCGCCGCGCGGTGCGGTGGAGACGTCCACGGACTCCGGGCGGATGGAGAGCAGAACCGTGTCCCCGAGTGCGGGGGTCCTCGGACACTCCCGGGCGATCAGCCGTCCCTGTGTGGTCTCGACGGCCACCTCGCCGCCCGTCACCGACACCACCCTGGCCTCGATGAAGTTGGACGTGCCGATGAACTCGGCGACGAACCGGGTGGCGGGCCTGGTGTAGATCTCGCGCGGCTTGCCGATCTGCTCGATACGGCCCTCGTTCATCACGGCTATCCGGTTGGACATCACCAGTGCCTCGGACTGGTCGTGCGTCACATAGATCGCGGTGAGGTTCAGCTCCCGCTGGAGCCGCTTGAGTTCGAACCGCATGCTCTCGCGCAGCTTGGCGTCCAGATTGGACAGCGGTTCGTCGAGCAGCATCAGCTCCGGCCGGGTGACCAGCGCGCGGGCGAGCGCGAGACGCTGCTGCTGGCCGCCGGAGAGCTTGGTGGCGGGCCGTGAGGCGTACGCGCCCAGCTCGATCACGTCGAGCACCTGATGGACGCGCTCCTCGATCTCCTTGCGTCCCGGGCGCTTGCCACGGGGCATCACGTCCAGCGGGAACGAGACGTTCTTGAAGACCGACATGTGCGGCCAGATCGCGTACGACTGGAAGACCATGCCGAAGCCGCGCCGGTTGGCCCGGAGGTTGACGCCCCTCGCGGCGTCGAACAGCACCCGGTCCCCGAGGCGGACCCGGCCGGCCGTCGGCTGCTCCAGGCCCGCGATGGAGCGCAGTGTGGTGGTCTTGCCGCAGCCGGACGGGCCGAGCAGGGTGAACAGCTCACCGTCGCGGACGTCGAAGTCAACCCCGTCGACGGCGAAGACACGCGTGCTGTCGGCGGACTTGCGGCGGCGCGCCGCGCCCGCGGACGATTCATAGCTCTTGGCGAGGGATTCGACAGTCAGCATCCCTGGTGTCCCTTCGGGCAGGTGCTAGTTCGACGAGTCGCCCTGGAGCCCGAAGCGGGCTCCCAGGCGGTAGGCGATGGAGACGAGCAGAACGAGGATCAGGACCATGCAGACACCGAGGGCGGCGAGCGTGGTGAACTGGCCGTTCTCGAACTGCTCCCAGATCAGGACCGACAGCACCTCCTTGCCGGGGCTGTAGAGCAGGATCGTGCTCGACAGTTCACGGAAGGAGACGACGAGGATGTAGACCCAGCCGGCCAGGATGCCGCTGCTCATCAGCGGCAGCAGCACACGCCGGAAGGTCTGGAACCACGAGGCGCCCGAGACCGCCGCCGACTCCTCCAGCTCCGGTGACATCTGGGCCATCGCCGAGGAGGAGTAGCGCATCCCGTACGGCAGATAGCGCGTGCAGTAGGACACCAGCAGGATCAGCAGCGTGCCGTAGATCGGCAGCGGCATCCGCAGATAGACGAAGGAGAGCGCCAGACCGAGGACGAGTCCCGGGATCACGATGGGGGTGAAGGCGACCAGGTCCAGCACCCGCCGTCCCGGAGCCTTGGTCCGCAGCACCACCCAGGAGACGACCGAGGTGAGGAGCATGACCGCCGTGGCCGCGCCGACACCGACGATGAGCGAGTTCTTCAGCGCCGTGAAGGCGAGCGGCATGTGCAGGACCTCGCTGTAGTTCTCCAGCGACATCGAGCCGAGCGTCTTGCGTGAGGGCGCCGCGTAGTACTTCAGCAGGGACGCGTAGACGAGGACCGCCACCGGCAGGACCACCGTCACCAGGAAGTACACGATCACTCCGGCGCCGACCCAGGGCCGGGCCCGCCCGAGGTCCACCGGCCGGGGCCGGAAGGCCTTGCCGGTCACCGTCTGGAAGTTGCGCGAGGAGCGCTGGAGCCAGCCGGAGAGCAGCACACCGGCCGCCGCGATGAGCAGCAGTCCGATGGCCAGCGCGCCCGCGGCGCCGTAGTCGATCGGGTAGGCCCGCAGGACGAAGTAGATCCGGCTGGTGAAGACGTAGATACCGTTCTGCAGGCCCAGCAGACCCGGCACCTCGAAGCTCTCCAGCGACTGCACGAACATCAGCAGGGAGGCCGAGATCATCGCCGGGCGCAGCAGCGGGACGGTGATCCGTCGCAGGACGGTGCTCCGCCGGGCCCCCGACATGGCCGCGGACTCCTCCAGCGAGGGGTCCATCGCCCGGAAGGCGGCGACCATGAGCAGGAAGGTGACCGGGGCCAGATGCAGTCCCTGCACCCAGATCATGCCCCACACACTGAAGATGTTCACCGGTGCGGTGCCGAAGAGCGGTTTGAAGACGAGTGTGTTGATGACACCGCTCGACGGGTCGCCGAGGAAGATCCACGAGGTCGCGTAGAGGATGCCGGGCACGATGAGCGGGACCAGCGAGGCCGCGAAGAACAGACCCTTGAAGGGCGTGTCCGTGCGTACCTGGACATAGGCCAGCACCGTACCGAGCACCAGGGCGAGCGCCGCGGAACCCAGTGCGAAGCCCAGCGAGTTGAGCATCATCGAGCCGGCCTGCGAGTTGCCTCCGTAGGCGCGCGAGAACGCGCCGAGGGAGACCCCCGTGCCGGTGCTGTTCAGAAAGGTGTCATGGACGAGATAGCCCAGCGGTACGAGGGCGAGATAGCCGACGATCACCACGGCGCCGCCGACCAGGAGCCCCTGGAAGGAGAGCAGCCGCCGCAGCAGCGCCAGGAGCCGGCCGGGAGCGGTGGGCTCGGGGGAGGGGCCCGGACCGGGTGTCTCGTGGTCGCCGCCCCGCGGGGCGGTGGCGGTGGAGGCCAGTGCCATCGCCGGTCACCGCCCCACCGTGTCGGCGCCGCGCAGCAGCGCGTCGTACTTCTTGTCCCAGACGCTGTCGTCCTTGCTCAGGCCCTCGACGTCGAACGGTACGAGGGTGAGCCCGGCGACGCTGTTGTCGCCGGGGACCTTGGTGGACGGGGTGAGCCCGAGGTCCACGAGGGTCTTCTGGCCGTCGGTGAGCAGCCAGTCGCAGAACAGCCAGGCGGCGGCCGGGTGCTGGGCGCCCTTGATCATGCCGACTCCGTTGGGCCGGGCGAAGGCGGGGATGGTGGAGACCCCGCTCGCGGGCAGATGGGTCACGGGCGCGCCGTCCTCGGCGGCTCTGCTGGTGATGTACGTGTAGTTCATCGCCTCCATCGAGGTCTGGCCCGCGGTCAGGAACTGCATCATCGTGGTGTGTCCCTTGGCGACCTTGGAGTTGGCGGCGATCGCCTTCCAGAGGGAGTCCACCTCGGCCTGTGACTTTCCGTGTTCGAGCCAGTATTTGGTGACGTTCTCGAACCAGTCGCTGTCGCTGACCTCCACGGTGATCTTGCCCCGGTACTTGGGCAGGGCCAGGTCCTCCCAGCTCGTGGGCTCGTCACCGGGCTTGATCTTCGTGGTGTTCCAGGCGGGCTGGAAGACGTTGAAACGGGTGGCCGTCCAGTGGTCGAACTTCCCGGCGGCCTCGACCTTGTCGAGTCCCGAGCCGTTGTAGTCGGCCAGATGGCCCTTGCCGGCGAGGATGACCATCTCCGCGAAGTTGGTCTCGACGACATCGGCGCCCGGCCGGCCGGCCTCCTGCTCCTGGAGTGTCCGCTGGAGGACGGTCTCCGAGTTGCCGCGGAAGACGCTGACGCGGATGCCGTACTTCTTCTCGAAGGCCTCGGCTGTCGGAGTCGCGATGTCGGCGGTCATCGAGGTGTAGAGGGACAGGGTCTTGCCCTCCTCGCCCGCCAGCTCCTCCGCCCGCGCGCGTTGCTCGGTCCTGGCCAGCCCCTTCAGCCGGCCGTAGACCTCGCCCGCGTCGCTGTTGGAGGAGCCCGGCACGCCGCCGCCGCACCCCGCGACGAGCGTCGCGGCCAGCAGACCGGACACGGAGAAGGTCAAGTTACGGGTCCTCATACGGGTGCGCTCCTGTGGAGAGGTGCAAACGGTGAGTGGGTCAGCCGGCCTTGGGAACGCCACGCAGCAGGGCGTCATAGTCGGCGCTCCACTTGGTGCCGTCCATCTCGGCGGTCTTCGAGAGGCTGTAGGTGGTGGTGCCGGCCGGGATCGGGTCCTTGAAGCCCGGGACGGAGGAGGCCGCCGGGATGCGCAGGGACTCGGCGATCGACTTCTGTCCGTCGCTGAGCACCCAGTCGGTCCACAGCAGCGCTGCGGCGGGATGCCTGGGCCGGGACATGAGGCCGACTCCGTTGGGTCGCAGGATCACTGGCTCCACCACGGGCCGCCATGCCACGGGCGCGCCCTTTTTGGCGGCCTTGTCGACGGTGTGGCTGTATACGGACAGGGCGACGGCGAACTGTCCCGCACTGAGCAGTTCGCCCTGCACCGTGTGGCCCTTGGTCACCTTGACATTGGCGGCGATCCTTTTGAAGAGGTCGTCGGCATCGGATTGGCCCATGCCCTGCTCTTCGGTGAGGTACGTGTGCATCGACGCGTACCAGTCCCAGTCGCCGATCTCGACGGACAGCTTGCCCTTCCACTTCGGATCGGCGAGGTCGGCGAAGCTCTTCGGACCCTGGCCCTCCTTGACGAGGTTGGTGTTCCAGCCGATGACGAACGCGTTGAAGCGCTCCGCGGTCCAGCCGCCGAGACCCTTCGCGGCGTCCTTCAGACCGGCCGCGGACGGTCCGGTGTAGGGCGTGAGCAGGCCTTGCTTGTCCAGCGCGCGCAGTTCGAGGTCATTGGTGTCGACGACGTCGTTCTGCGGCTTGTTGGCCTGGTTCTCCTGGGATATCCGCTGGAGGACCGTCTCGGAGTTGGCCCGGAAGGCGTTGACCTTGATGTCGGGATAGGCCTTCTTGAAGCCGTCGACCAGGTCCTGGATGTCGGTGTTCGAGGTGTACAGGTCGAGCTGCGCGCCCTCGCTCTTCGCGTCGGCGAGCAGCCGGTCGGTACGCGCCTTCCCGGTCAGGGAGGCGTAGTCGGCGTAGGGGTCGGTGGATCCGGCGGAGCCGCCGGGAGACCGGGTCGTGGGAGAGGAACCGCAACCCGTGAGGATCAGACCGGCGGCCAGAAGGCCGGCCGTAAGAGCACCATGTCGCATCGCACACTCCTGTGGCGAAGCCGGTCGCGGCCCTCATCGGCGGGCGGTGAGGCGCGGGCAGTAAGGGAGGGGACCGGACGGCGGGCTGTTCATGCGGTGAGATGTCCGAGCGTTGCCGCTTGGGTTCCTGCATGAAACACCAGGTTCGGTCTTATGGTCTAACCATGCGACATCGGTGTTACCTTATTGTTACCGACGTATTGTCGGAAGGTCGACCCGTTGACTTTCGGACACATCGCGGGCTTCTGCCAAGCCCCTTGCCGCGCCTCTGAACAGGGCTGTATCCCGCGATCGGCCCCCGGCGTCGCAAGGTCTCGGACGCACGGATCCGAGGATTCAGAGGCGCGGATCCGCGCTGAAGACCAGTGACTTGATCGTGACGGGCACCGTGTTGGACGGATGGCGCACCCGTCCGATGTCGATGTGGTCGAAGTCCCTCAGCCGCAGCCCGTCGATGACGAGGAGCGCGCCGCGGACACCGAGTTCGTCCCGGAGCAGCCTGCCGAGCGTCATGGCGACATCGCCGTCGAGCACGATGTGCACGGGCCTTCCCCGGGCGGTGCGCTCGGCCAGGGCGTCCCGCAGGCCGCGGGCGAAGGCCAGCAGCCGCCGATGGCTCGGCGGTCCGCTCCACGGCACGGCGAGAGCGATGTCGACGTCTTCGCGCACTGTGTCCACAGTGTCGAGACGGTGGCGCACGGCGGCCTCGACCGCGGCCGCGTCGACACTCTCCCCGAGCGCGAGGACCGGCCGTACGACCTGAAGGTTACGGAGCGGCAGAAGCGCGCCGGGATCGGAGAGGAAACCGGTGTTGCCGCTGAGCTGGACGCTGTACTCCGAGGCGCCGAGCGCGGTGGCACGGATGCACTCGCCCGCGGGCAGCAACGGGAAGGGCAGCGCACCGGAGTCCACCCGGCGGCGCACGGCGAGGCCGAGCGGCCGTCCGAGATCGTCGAACCCCTCGCTCTGCCGGCCGTAGACGTACTCGGCCACTCCTCCCGAGAACATCACCGCGTCGACGGCGCCGGCCGGCGCGAGCGGCGCCGTCAGGAACAGCTCCGCGACGTCCGGAGACGGAGGATCGCCGGTGACGGCCGCGACCAGCGCGTCCGCCATCGCCTCGGCGACCTTCTCCGTCTCGTCGGGACGCGCGAGATCGCCGCGCTCCCAGGAGTAGCCCGCCCTGGCCGCGTGCCGGCGGCCGGCCGGATCGAGCCGTACGACACGGCCCGCGGCGTCCATGACCTGGAGCCGCCCGCCGATGTCCAGCGCCGCGGTCGACACCACCTCGCCCCGGTCGAGCACCGCCAGTTTGGTCGTTGCGCCACCGATGTCGATCACCAGCACGCGCAGTCCGGTGTCGTACGAGACCTTCGCCGCGCCCGAGCCGTACGCGGCGAGCATGGCCTCCATGTGGTGGCCCGCGCCGGCGGTGACCAGTTCGCCGCCGCGCTCGGCCAGCAGAGCCGCGATGGCCTCGGCGTTGCGGCGGCGCAGCGCCTCCCCGGTCAGGATCACGACACCGGTGTCCATGGCTGCGGGCTCCACGGCCGCGTCGTGGTACGCGCGGTCGATGATCGAGCCCAGTGCCCCGGCGTCGATGAGCTCGTCGCTCGCGTACGGAGTCAGGGTGACGGGGGAGCGGTAGAGGGTCTCCCGGCGCACGACGATGTACCGGCTGGTCAGATCCTCGCCGATACGGCGCAGCCGGAGCCGGGAGAAGACGACCTGGGTGCCGGAGGAGCCGATGTCCATGCCGACGCTGTGCAGCAGCACGTTGTCCTGCTGCCAGATCGGGTTCTCCTCCAGCTCGCCCAGCGGCTCGTCGTCGTGCACATGATCATGGTCGGGGGCATGCGCGGAGAAGACCGCGCGTGTGTCGTCACCGTCAACGCCACTGTGGCTGTGGCTGTGTCGGGAATGGCCGTGGCTGTGCCGCGGGTGGTCGTGGTCGTGGTGATGGGCGCTGGGCGGCCCGGCGTGCCTCACGATGGTGCTCCTCGTCGTGATCGCGGCACGGCTCGGGCGGTCGAGTCCGCGCCCGTACGCGGACGTGCGGCCGGTGCCCGTGAGGGACACGGGCCGCACGCGTGGTGAAGGCCTGTCAGCCGGTGACCGGGTCCTGCGGCCCGGGCGCGAGCGTGGGCAGCTCGGCCGCGTACACCTCGTCCATCCGCGGCTCCATGCCGTGCTTGGCCAGCGCCTCCCGGAAGGTCTCGCGCACCAGCGGCGACTCGTCGGCGTAGTCGATCTGGTCGCCGCCGATGCGCCGGCTGATCCAGGCCTTCGGCACGCCCTGCGCGTTGCGCATGGAGACCACCTCGTGCTTGAAGGCGAGATAGCGGCCCGGCTCGGCGCCGGTGTTGAAGTGCTGGTGGAACCACATGTTCGGAGGCACGATCAACGAGCCGGGACCCCACTCGTAGCGCTGCGGCTCCTCGCCCTCCGGCCACATCAGGCTGTAGCCCTCGCCCGACAGAATGATCACATGGGCGCCGGGACCATGCCGGTGCCCCTTCTTGTAGGTGGCCGTCGGGAACTGCGAGATATGGCTGTTCATCGAACCCTTGGCCATCGCGAAGCGGATGTGGCCGCCTCCCGCGCCGCGCTCCTTCGCCTCGATCAGCGGAAGATTGACCGCGTCGGCGACGAAGTTGGTGTCCAGCAGGAGCCCCTTCTGCTCGCCCCTGGGGGAGAAGTAGTCCGGCTCGCCGTTGAAGCGGTCCGGGAAGTCGTGGGGTGTGTGGAAGACGAAGTCCACGTCGTCGTAGAGATTGATGACCGGAGGCATGTTCGTCGAGGAGACGAAGCGCGCGGTCTTCAGCCCGGAACCGTTGAAGTGCTGGTGATGGGCGTTGAGCGGGACGGCGAAGATCGATCCCGCCTGCCACTCGAAGGTGACCTCCGCCCCGGCGTCGTTCCACACCTTGGTCGAGCCCTGTCCGTCCAGGACGAGGATCATCTCCTCGAAGAGCTGCCGCTGCGGTGCCAGTTCACCGCCCGCGGGGATCTCGCAGACATAGCAGTCGTTCGACGTACGGGTCGCCTCGTGGTTGATGAACACACCTCGGCCGCCGCGCCGCTCCCACGGCCTCAGCTCGACCGTACGCAGATCGGGCACATAGTGGGCGGAGATGATGTCCAGTCCCTCCGCGGCGACCCAGCGCGTGTACGGGGAGTCCTTCTCGGTGGCGAACTTCGCCGCCAGCTTGTCGTCGACGATCGCGTCCTTGGCCATTACCACGGCCTTTCCTGTCGGCTTGTGTGCCACGTCGGCTCTGTGTGCCACGGAGGTGGCGGCAGAGGTCCCGACCGGCCGTGTCGCGGGAGCCGGGAAGGCGGGCCGGTGGAACCGTATCTGGATTGGTAGAACCATAAGTCCACGGTTTTTTCGTGTCAACGACCCGGGCGGATCCGAGCGCGCAGGTCAGGGCCCTGTCCCGGTCCGTCCGGCCGTCCGTGTGTCCCGCCGGCCTTCCCGCGCCACCGCACGGGCGGCCTCGGCCGCGGCGTCCGGATCGAGATAGCGGCCTCCGCGCACGACGGGCGCCAGGTGCTCGTCGAGCGTGTAGTGCAGGGGAATGCCCGTGGGGATGTTGAGTTCCATCAGTTCGTCGTGGTCCAGCCCGTCGAGATGGGCGGCCAGCGCGCGGAGCGAGTTGCTGTGCGCCACGACCAGAACGGTCCGCCCGGCGCGCAGGTCGAGGGCGATCGCCTCGTGCCAGTGGGGCAGCAGCCGGGCGCTGACATCGGCGAGGGACTCGGTCCGCGGCGCAGGCCCCGCGTTCTCCCCGCCGGGCGGGAGCGGCGGCGGGGCCAGATCGTACGACCTGCGCCAGAGCCGGAAGCGTTCCGCGCCGTACTCCCGCAGCACCTCGCTCTTGTCCCTGCCCTGAAGGGCGCCGTAGTGCCGTTCGTTGAGCCGCCAGTCGTGGGTGAGCGGCACCCGCGGGCGGCCGAGCGCCGCCAGCGCGAGTGTGCAGGTGCGCACCGAACGCCGTAGTACGGAGGTGTGCGCCACGTCCGGGAGCAGTCCGGCCGTACGCAGCGACCGGCCGGCCTCGCGCGCCTGTTCCTCGCCGTGTGACGTCAGATCCACATCGACCCAGCCGGTGAAGAGGTTTCTGGAGTTCCACTCGCTCTCGCCGTGGCGGAGCAGGATCAGGGTGTGCATGGCCCCGATTGTGACCACGCCCCCCGGTGGTCACGCCACCTTCTCGTTCACTTGCTTGTTCACCGGTCAGTGATCTGGTCTAATGGTCGGACCAAGGGCGGGATGGCTTGATGCCGCGTCCGTCGCTTCGGTAGAGACCAGCCTTGAGAGGAAGTGGACCTTGCCCAAGGTGACCTTCGTCGGCAGCGCCGGTTCCGAACACACCGTCGACGCGACGGCCGGTGATTCGGTGATGGCCGCCGCGGTCAGGAACGGCGTCCCGGGGATCGTGGCGGAGTGCGGGGGCAACTGCTCCTGTGCCACCTGCCACGTCTGGGTGCGGGAGGAGTTCGCGCCGCTGGTCGGCCCTCCGGGCGAGATGGAGGACGACCTGCTCGACATGGGCGTGTCCGACCGCAGGAGCACCAGCCGCCTCTCCTGTCAGATCCGGGTCACACCGGAACTGGACGGGCTGACCGTCGACATACCTCCCGTGCAGCCCTGACGGCGCTTTCGCGCGTCCGTGCCGCACACCGCGCCCGAGCCGCCGTGCCGGCGGTCGCACCCCACCGAGGCCATCGCGGTGCGGTTCAGTACCTGAAAGGGAAACGGCTGTGCTAAGACAAGACATCAACGAGCTCCTCACGCAGACCGGTCCCGGGACACCCATGGGGGAGCTGTTCCGGCAGTACTGGATCCCGGCGCTGCTGGCCGAGGAACTGCCGGAGAACGACTCCCCGCCCGTGCGCGTCAAGCTGCTCTCGGAGCGCATGGTCGCCTTCCGGGACAGCGAGGGACGGTACGGGCTGGTCGACGAGTTCTGCGCGCACCGGGGTGCCTCGCTGTGGTTCGGCCGCAACGAGGGATCCGGGCTGCGCTGCCCGTACCACGGCTGGAAGTACGACGTCACGGGGCAGTGTGTCGAGGTGCCCTCCGAGGCCGACAACAGCAGCTTCTGCCGGAACGTGCAGCTCACGTCGTATCCGCTGGTGAAGGTGGGCGATGTGCTGTGGACCCATATGGGGGACGCGGCCACCCGGCCCGCGCTGCCCGAGTTCGAGTTCGCCCAGGTGCCGCCGGAGCAGACGTACACCTCCAAGCGCTGGCAGCAGTGCAATTGGCTCCAGGCGTTCGAGGGGGGTATCGACTCCAGTCATGTCACGTTCCTGCACTCCGGCGGACTGAAGACCGATCCGCTGTTCCGGGGCGCCAAGGGCAACGAGTACAACATGAACGACACCAAGCCGTTCTTCGAGGTCGCCGACAGCGACGGCGGTCTCTTCGTGGGCGCCCGGCGCAATGCCGAGGAGGGCACCTACTACTGGCGCATCACACCGTGGGTGATGCCCAACTTCACCATGGTGCCGCCGCGCGGCGACCATCCGATCCACGGCCACTTCTGGGTACCGGTCGACGACGAGAACTGCTGGACCTACTCGTTCGACTACCACCCGGTCCGCCCGCTCAGCGACACCGAGCGCCAGGCCATGATCGACGGACACGGTGTGCACAGCAAGAACATCCCGGGCACCTACCGGCCCGAGGCCAATATGGACAACGACTATCTGATCGACCGCGAGGCACAGAAGCGCGGTGACACCTACTCGGGCGTCGCGGGTATCGCCATGCAGGACGCCTCGCTCCAGGAGAGCATGGGACCGATCGTGGACCGGACCAGGGAGCGTCTGGTCCCGGCCGACAGCGGGATCATCAAGGCCCGGCAGAAGCTGCGCAAGGCCGCGATAGCGCTGCGGGACCAGGGTGTGACACCGCCCGGAGTGGATCCCGCACATCACAGGGTGCGTTCGGCGGCCGTGGTGCTGCCGCAGGCCGAGTCCTTCCTCGACTCCTGCCGTGACGCGGTCAAGTCGGCTCCCGGCGTTCCGCAGTCGTCGGTCTGACATGACGGCGCCGTCGGCACATCTCAGCGAATGCGCGCGGGCGACCGCGCCGGGCGAGTCCCGGTTCCGGATCCGCGCGCCCATCGCGCCGGCCAGGGCCGCGCGGGTGATCGCCCTGGACGAGCGGGCCGAAGGGGTCGCGAACCGCCTGGCGGGCCGCGGCTGGCGGCACGCGCGCTTCTACGCGAACCGGAGCGGACGCGGCCCCGGCGGTGCGGATCCCGGCGGTGCGGGTCCCGGTGGCGAACTGCCGCTGCGGGAACTTGACGGTCCGTCCGTACGGCTCGACGAGGTGCTGACGGACACCGATGTGGTGGTCGTCCTCGCCACCGAGGACGGGGGCCGGGCCGCCGCGGCCGCGATCGGCCGGCTCTGCGGGAGGAAGGGCATCACGACCGCGGGGGTGGTGCTCGGCGACGGCTTCGAGGCTGGCGACGCCGTCGCCGCGCTGCGTCCGTACGCCCGGGTGCTGCTGCTGTCCGCGGACGAGAGCGATGTGTTCGAACTGCTCACGGCGCTCCGGGTCTAGGGCCTGTCCGCTCGTGTCCGGGCCGGGTCCTTTTCCATCCGCGCGCGTTTCATCCGTCCGACGACGACCGGGAAGACGAAGGCATCATGACCGACAAGATCAGTCCGCGCTCGCTCCAGCGGATGAAGGAGGAAGGCCGCAAGATCGTCGGTGTGGTGGCCTGGGACCACCAGATGGCACGGATCGTGGACCGGGCCGGTGTCGACCTCGTCTCGGTCGGTGACACGGTCGGGGTCAATCTGTGGGGGCACTCCAATCCCTTCGAGGTCACCATGGAGCAGATGCTCGTGGTCACCAGGGCGGTGCGCCTCGGGGTGCGCCGCGCGCTCGTCAGCGTGGACTTCCCGTTCGGTCCGCTCCAGGAGGGCACGGACAGCGCGGTCCGCGCGGCGATCCGGTTCGTCAAGGAGGCCGGCGTCGACATGGTCAAGCTGGACGGCGCCTCGGACTTCCCCGAGGCGGTCACGGCCATCACCCGCGCGGGCATTCCGGTGTTCGCGCAGTTCGGCATCACACCGCAGACCGCTCTGCGTTACGGAGTCGAGTACAGCGCGATTCCCTCCGCCGCCGACCAGGTGCCGGTGGCGATGAAGGACGCGCTGGTCGCCGAGGCCGGGCGGCTGGAGGAGGCGGGCGCCGTCCTGCTCAACTTCACCAACTCGGGCCCGGTCGTGGGCGCCGCCGTCGCCGAGGCGGTCTCCATTCCGGTCGTCGGCGGATTCGGCGGCGGCCCCTGGCTCGACGGCCGTATGCGCATGGTCAACGCGGCCATCGGCTACGCCGCCTCGTCGCTCGACGACCCGCCGGACACCTATGCGAACGTCGCCCGGATCACGCTCGACGCGATCACCGCGTACGCGGGCGACGTCCGGGCCGCGCGGCAGATCGCCGGAGGCATCTCCGTCACGCCCAGGACCTGACCTGACCTGACCGGGCAGGACAGGACAGGACAGGACAGGGCAGGACAGGGAACCACGAGAGGAACAGCGCCCATGCCCACCGCAGTCATCGACGGGATCTCCACCCGCTACGAGGTGGCCGGCTCCGGCCCTCCGCTGCTGATGTTCTCACCCGGGGGCTTCGACTCCTCGCTCGAAGGCTGGCGCGAGACCGGGATCTACCGGCGGCTGCGCCTGCTGGACCGGCTCACCGAGCGCTACACCTGCGTCACCTTCGACCGCCGTGAGTCCGGCCGCTCCGGAGGCCGGCTGGAACGGGTCTCCTGGGCCGACTACGCGGCGCAGGGTGCGGGACTCCTCGACCTTCTCGGGTTCGAGCGGGCACATCTGATGGGCGGCTGCGTCGGCTGCTCCACCGCGGCGGTGCTCGCGGTGACCCGCCCCGAGCGGGTGCTCAGCATGGTGCTCTACTCACCCGCGGGCGGGGTGAAGTACCGCATGAAGCAGCACGACCGGTTTCTGCGGCACCTGGCCCATGCCGAGCGGTACGGTACGGCCGGCGTGGCGGAACTGGCGCGGAGCACCGGCTCGGGATTCACCGCGGATCCCCGGGTGGGCCCGTGGGCGGGTGTCATCCGCCGGGACGAGGCGTTCGCCGAGCGGTACGTACGGATGGACCCGGAGCGGTACCGGGTGATGGTCACCGGCATGGCGCGGCTGCTCTTCGACCGTGACACGGTGCCGGGCCCCGAGCCCGAGGACCTGCTGACACTCGACGTCCCGGCGCTCGTGGTGCCGGGACAGGACGACTCGCACGCGCCGTCGGCCGCCCGGTATCTCCAGGAGTGCCTGCCGCTGGCCGAGTACTGGAACGTGCCCGTGACGGAGCAGACGGAGACGAGCGCACCGGCGAGAGTGCTGGAATTCCTGGCCGGGGCGGGGGAGTAGCGTCCCCGGCCGTACGCTTGCGAACCCCGCGGTCCGCCTCCGCTCAGAGCGCGAGGGCGCGGGGCGCGGGCGGTGTCAGAACGCCCGCGCCCCGCCGCCGCGTTCGATCGCCTCGATCTGGTCCAGCCGCCGCCGATGTATCCCGCCCTTGAACGGCGTCTCCAGCCACGCGGCCACGATCTCCTCCGCCGTCTCGGGCGCGAGCACCTTCGCGGCCAGCACGAGCACGTTGGAGTCGTTGTTGCCGCGCGAGATCCTGGTGCTCCACAGATCGTGGCAGAGCCCGGCCCGTACCCCGGGAAGCTTGTTGCAGACGATGGTCTCGCCCAGTCCACTGCCGCCCAGCACGATCCCCCGGTCGGCCGGCCCGTTCGTCACCTGCCAGCAGACATCGGCGCAGAGCGGCGGATAGTCCACGACCTGCTCGGCGTCCCCGTAGGCGCCGCGGTCGTCGACCGTATGGCCGTGTGCCGCCAGCCAAGCTGTGAGACGGCCTTTGAGCACCACACCGTTGTGATCCGCGGCGATGACGATGTGCATGGGTCTCTCCTTCTGCTGCGGGGCTGCTGCGGGGCTGCTGCGGGGCTGCTGTGGGGACGGCTCTGCCGGGACGGGTCGGATCGGCGCGGGTCATGCCGGGAGCGGCCGCCGCGGCGGGTCTGCGACCGGCCGTCAGGCGGTCAGATCGCGCGTGCTTTCGGCGAAGAGTTCCTCCAGCACCGGCGGCCGGTCGAGGATCCGCTGGTCCACCGCGTGACGTACGAGCGTCTCCAGCACCGCCCGGTTCGGCTCGATGCCGTACGGCAGCGGATCGGCCCCGGTCTCTTCCATGACGCGCCGGTACATCGGGTCGGCCGCGCCGGGGCTCGCCGGCGATCCGTCGCGCAGACGGCCGACGTACAGGCGTTTCGCACGGGCGAAGGCGTCGAAGATCTCCGCGCCCAGCTCCGGCCGTTCGGCGAGCAGGTCGTCCCGCACCACGACGAGATGGTTGATCGGATAGAACCCGCGCTCGCGCAGGGCCGCGAAGCCCGCTTCCTCGGGATCGGCGATCAGCGGTGACAGCCGGGACGACGTGGCGTTCACACCGATCGTGGCGGCGAGTTCGCCGTCCGTCAGCCGCTCCTCCAGCGAGCGCGGGCCCGTCATCGGTTCGACGTTCGCCGGAGGCCGGTACGCGGCCACGTGCTCGTCGCCCGACAGCACCCACCGCACCCGGTCGAGACCGACTCCGTACTCCTCGCGCAGGACCGCCCGCGCCCAGACGCCGGTGGTGACGGTGTAGCCGCGGTTCACACCGACCCGCCGGCCCTCCAGATCCTTGGGGCTCCGGATGCCCGACGCGGGATCATGGAGGATCGCGCCGTGGTGGAAGCCCCGTACGAGGAAGACGGGCAGCGCCGTGAACCGTACGCCGTGGGCCTTGGCCACCAGATAGGTGGTCAGCGCCATCTCGCTGATGTCGAACTCCAGGTCGCGGACCATGCGCCGGAAGGCGTGGACCAGTACGGGCACCTCCTCGAAGGCGAAGCGGAAGCCCCGTGGTGTCACCTCCCCGGTCCTCAGCGCCTCGTTGTTGCCCTGGGTACGGGTCACGGTCCTGAGCTGGGACACGGTCATGGTGTCTGCTCCGGCTCTCTCGTGGCGGCTCCACTCGTGATGGACTGACGGCCGAAAGGTACCATGGTCAGTCCATCAGTCCATAGAGTAGTGTGACCGCCCGACGGTCCCCGAGGGTGAGGAGAAACCATGGCGGAGCAGGTGCTGGCGGCGGTCAGGACCGCGCCGGGCACGACCGAGCTGCGTGAGTTCCCGATGCCGGACATTCCCGACGACGGGGCACTGCTCAAGGTCGAGGTCGCCGGAATCTGCGGCACGGACGTGAAGATGTACGCGAAGCCGCCGTTCGGCGATCCGGTGATCATGGGCCATGAGAACGTCGGTGTGATCGCCGCGGCCGGCCCGGTCTTCACCGCGCGCCGGGGGCTCGCCGAGGGCGACCGCGTCTTCGTCGAGCACTATGTCGGATGCTTCCGCTGCGAGTGGTGCCACCGGGGCGAGTACCGCCACTGCGAGGCCACCGACTGGCGTACCAATCCCGACGCGCGCCGCTACGGCTACACCTCGGCGGACAATCCATACCACCTCTGGGGCGGGTTCTCGCGGTATCTGTATCTGCCGTGGAACGCGGTGATCCACCGGGTGCCGGACGGTGTCTCCGCCGAACTCGCGGGCCTGGTCACGCCCTTGTCGAACGGCATCGAGTGGGCCCTGGTCACCGCGGGTGTCGGCTATGCCTCGACGGTGCTCATCCAGGGCCCCGGACAGCAGGGCCTGTCCCAGGTCGTCGCCTGCAAGCAGGCGGGCGCCGCACTGGTCATCGTCACCGGCACCACCCGGGACGCCGCGCGGCTGGCCCTGGCCAGGGAGCTCGGGGCCGACCATGTCATCGACGTCCGCGAGGAGGACGCCCTCGCCCGGGTGCTGGAGATCACCGGCGGCCGGGGCGTCGACGTGGTGCTGGACTGCACCGCCGGTGCCGGCACGGCGCCCGTACTGCTCGGTGTCGACGCGCTCAAGCGCCGGGAGGGCACGATGGTGGTCCAGGGCGAGCCGGCCGCGTTCCCCGATTTCCCGCTGAAGAAGATCACCGAGAAGTCCATCAGCGTCAGAAGCGCCCGGGGCCACAGCTACCGCTCCTGCGAACTCGCCCTGGAACAGCTGGCCTCGGGCCGCTTCCCGCTCGAGCGGCTGAGCACCCACAGCTTCGGCCTCGCCGACACCGACCGTGCCATCAGAACCGTCGGCGGTGAGTACGGCGAGGGCGTCGTCCATGTGTCCCTGCTGCCCTGGGCGGAGGCGGCGGCATGAGCATGGTGGTGCGCCATCCCCGCCGCGCGGACCGGGCGAGCGCCGACGGGCTCGCCGCGTACGGTGTGGCCACCGTGCACGAGGCGCGGTCACGCACCGGACTGCTGTCACCGGCCCTGCGCCCGGTCTACCGGGGCGCGCGTATCGCGGGCACGGCGGTGACGGTCAGTGTGCCGCCGGCGGACAACTGGATGCTCCATGTCGCGGTGGAGCAGTGCCGGGAAGGGGACGTCCTCGTCGTCGCGCCCACCTCGCCTTCCGAGGCGGGCTACTTCGGTGAACTGCTCGCCACCGCCGTCGCCGCGCGCGGTGTCCGGGGCGCGGTCATCGACGCCGGCTGCCGCGATGTGGCCGAGCTGGAGCGGATGGGCTTCCCGGTGTGGTCACGGCACATCTGCGCGTACGGCACCGTGAAGGAGACCCTGGGCGATGTCAATGTCCCGGTGGTCTGCGGCGGTCAGTGGGTGGAGCCCGGCGATGTGATCGTCGCCGACGACGACGGTGTGGTGGTCGTGCCCCGGCTCGACGCCGCCCGGGTGCTGGAGGCGTCGCGCGTACGGGAGGAGAAGGAGGCCGCCACCCGTGCCCGGTACGAACGCGGGGAACTCAGCCTCGATGTCCACGCCATGCGCGAACGGCTGGCACGCAAGGGACTGACGTATGTCGATCAGGCACCCGGCCGGGCACCCGGCGCCTGAAGCGCGGGCCGGGCGACGGGAACGAGCCGGGCGACGAGGACACGAGGACGAGGACCACACATCGATGATCATCGACTGTCACGGCCACTACACCACCACGCCGCCCGGGCACCAGCGGTTCCGCGACGCGCAACTCGCCCGGCTCCGGGACACCGCCCTGCCCCTGCCGCTGCCCGCCGTCATCGGCGACGACGAGATCAGGGAGAGCGTCGAGAACAACCAGCTCAAGGTGCTCCGGGCGCGCGGCGGTGATCTGCTGCTGTTCTCGCCCAAGGCCTCGGGGATGGAGCACCATGTGCCCGATCCGGCCACGGCCCGTGTGTGGGCACGGGTGAGCAACGACCTCGTCCACCGTGTGGTCGGTCTGTTCCCGCGGCACTTCGCGGGCGTCTGCCAGCTGCCGCAGGTGCCGGAAGGCCCGCTCGACGACTCGGTCGCGGAGCTGCGCCGATGCGTCACCGGACTCGGGTTCGTCGGCTGCAGTCTCAACCCCGACCCGTCCGGCGGCCACTGGACCTCGCCGCCGCTCACCGACCCGTACTGGTTCCCGCTCTACGAGGCGATGGTGGAGCTGGACGTCCCGGCGATGATCCATGTCTCCACCTCCCACAACCCGAACTTCCATACGCTCGGAGCCCATTACCTCAACGCGGACACCTCGGTCTTCATGCAGCTCGTCGAGGGTGATCTGTTCGCCCGCTTCCCGGGGCTCCGCTTTGTGATACCGCACGGCGGCGGCGCCGTGCCGTACCACTGGGGCCGCTACCGCGGTCTCGCCGTCCGGCTCGGCCGGCCGGATCCCGCCGAACTGCTGCGGGAGAACGTCTTCTTCGACACCTGTGTCTACCACCAGCCGGGGATCGACCTGCTGTGCCAGGTGATCGGCGCCGACAACATCCTCTTCGCGTCCGAGATGCTCGGCGCCGTCCGCGGCGTCGATCCGGAGACGGGTGTCGCCTGGGACGACACCAAACGCCTTCTCGACCGTACGGGGCTCTCCGAGCGTGAGCTCCGCAAGGTCTTCGAGGCGAACGCCAGGCGTGTCTATCCGCGACTCGACGCCCGGCTGACCGCGGAAGGCAGGTAGTCCTCCACCATGTCCCGACTGCGTCTCACCTTCGCCTGCGGCGACTACGACCGTACCCGGGCCCTGGCCGAGGGCACGGTCCGTCCCGACGGTGTCGACCTGACATATCTGCGGCTGCCCGTCGAGGAGACCTTCTTCCGGATGATGCGCCACCAGGAGTTCGAGGTGGCGGAGATGTCGCTCTCCTCGTACGTGCTCTCCCTGCGCGCGGATCCGCCTCCCTTCGTGGCGCTGCCCGTCTTCACCTCCCGGATGTTCCGGCACGGATCGCTGTACTGCCACGCCGACTCCGGGATCTCCTCGCCCGAGGACCTGCGCGGCAAACGCGTCGGCACTCCGGAGTACCAGCTCACCGCCTGTGTGTGGATGCGGGGCATTTTGGGGGACCGGCACGGGGTGCCGTTCGACTCGGTCACCCATCTCACCGGCGGCCAGGAGACGGCCGGCCGGGTGGAGAAGGCGGCCGTCGCCCTCCCGGACACGGTACGGATCAGCCGTATCCCCGAGGACAGGACGCTCTCCGCCATGCTGGCCGAGGGCGGGATCGACGCGCTGTGCACACCGCGCGTCCCGGGCCCGTTCGCCGCCGGGGACCCGCGGGTGCGGCGGGTCTTCACCGATGTCGTCTCCAGCGAGAAGGAGTACTACCGGGCGACCGGGATCTTTCCGATCATGCATGTGGTGGTGATCAGACGAGATGTCTACGACCGCTTTCCGTGGGTGGCGCAGTCGCTCACCAAGGCGCTGACCACCGCCAGGGACGAGGCGTACGCGAGTCTGTACGACACGTCGGCGCTGCGCTTCATGCTGCCGTGGCTGATTCCGCAGCTGGAGGAGGCCCGTGCCCTGCTCGGCAGGGACTACTGGTCCTACGGGATCCGGGACAACCGCGAAACCTTGGCCACCTTTCTGCGCTACCACCTTGAGCAGGGTCTCTCGGAGCGGCTGTGGACACCGGAGGAACTCTTCGCGCCGGAGTCACTGGAAGCGGCGATCATCTGACGTACGGCGTACGGCACATGGCATTTGGCGTATATCGCGCATGGATGTGACGCGGGGCCGGCCCCGTCCCCGGATCTCGGAGGACGGGGCCGGCCCTGTCGGCGCCGCCGCCGTCAGGTCGGCAGCACCACGTCCGCGCGGGCGGCCAGGAGCGACTTCAGGGAGGCCGACGTGTCGGCCGCCGCGCCGCGTTCGACGGTGGCGCCCCGGGTGAGCGCTCCGCGTACGGCCATGTAGTCGGCCGGGCTGTTGACGGCGTCGACCGCCAGGAGACGGTCCTCCCGGTAGTAGAGGACGGAGAAGCGCTCGCTGTCCGGCTCGCCGCGCACCACACAGTCGTCGTATCCGGTGGAGAGACCGGCGATCTGGAGCCTCAGATCGCCCTGGTACGACCAGAACCACGGCACCGCGCGCGGGCCCGCCGGTCTGCCGAGAAGAGTCGCCGCCGCCACCGTGGCCTGGGCCACGGCGTTCTGCACGGATTCCAGCCGTACCCTGCCGAGCCCGGTCGTCGGATGCGGCTGCACCGTACAGTCACCCGCCGCGCACACCGCCGGATCGCTGGTACGGGCGTCCGCGTCGACGACGATGCCGCCCTCGCACTCCAGTCCTATCCGCTCGGCGAGTTCGGTGCGCGGGACGGCACCGACACCCACGAGGACGAGATCGGCGGGCAGCCGTGTGCCGTCGGCCAGGTCCACGCCGGTCACCCGACCGTCCGTACCGCAGAACGCGGTCACGGCGCCCGAGAGCAGGACACGCGTCCCGCGGCGCTGGTGCGCCCGCAGATAGAACTCGGAGAGGACGGGCGCCACGGCGCGGGCGAGCAGCCGGGGCGCGGCCTCGACCACGGTGACGTCCTTGCCGAGCGCCCTGGCGACCGCCGCCGCCTCGAGCCCGATGAATCCTCCGCCCACCACCACGACTCGGGAGGCGGTCAGCAGCCGTGACCGCAGCCGGGCGGCGTCGTCACGGTCCCGCAGCACACAGATCCCGTCGAGGTCCGAGCCCGGCACCGCGAGCCGTCGTGGCGCCGAACCGACGGTGAGCGCCAGCCGGCCGAACGGCAGGGTGCGTCCGGTGGCCGTCGTGGCGACACCGGACCCGGTGGATGCGCCGGCGGTTGACGCGGGTCGCCCTCCGGCGGATCCGGCGGCCGGCAGGGACACCTCGGTCACCCGTTCACCGCAGATGAGGTCGATGCCGGCGGACTCGTAGAAGCCGGGCATCCGGAAGGCCAGCGACCCGAGGTCCGCCTCGCCCGCCAGGAACTCCTTCGACAGGGGCGGTCGCTGATACGGCGGATGCGGCTCCTCGCCGATCAGGGTGATCGGCGCCGTGTCACCCAACTGCCGCAGGGACACCGCGAGTTGCAGCCCGGCCTGACTCGCGCCGACGATCAGGGTCCCCCCGCTCACCGCGACCCCCGGGAGGTGTGCGGGAAACGCCGGGAGGAACACCGGGACGGGACCGGCATCCCGCGTTCCGTGTCCCGTCGGGGGCTGCGTCGCTGGTCTTCGGGCGGCATCGGGTGTCCTCTCCGGTCGAAGATCTCCCATTGGGGTTAAACTGTCATACCATTCTACCATCACCGTTCCATGGGTCTCCGCCCGTGCGTCCGTGGAACCGCCGGACCGTCCGGCGCGGTGTGACGCCCGTGCTTTTCGGGTGCGGCTGTCACGGGAATCACGGGAATCACGGGCTCCGGCGTGCCGGCGAGGGCCGGCACGCCGCCGGCGTCCCGAGGAGGCCGCCGGGTCCGTCACCGGTCCCGGCGACGAGAGTCGCGCGGGACGGGCTCGCGGCGCCCCACGGAGTCTTCGACGGAACGGGCGTCCCGTCCGGTGTTCCGCAGGGCCGGCCATCCGAAGGCCGGTTTCCCGAAGTCCGGCCTCCCGAGGTGGCGCGCCGTGTCATGTACGTACCTGTTCCGCGCATGGTGACCATCCAGTCGTCGTGCGGTGCCACAGGAGTTCCTGCGACACCCGCAGCGTTCCGGGACCTCGGCCGCGGAGAAAGGCCGATCGGCAGTCCCGGACAGGCTCACCGCGCTGACCTGCGTGTCCGGCGCTGTCCCGGACAGACCGTCAACGCGCGGCCGGCATCACGCCGGGGCGCCGTGCCCTCCCGTCGATCCCGGCACCCCCGGCACTCCCGCGAGAAGCCGCCCGCAGGGTTCCTCGGCCGCTTCCCGTGACGTGGGCGCCCGTACACCCCGCGCTCGTACACTGGACGCGCGGACCTCTTGAAGAAGCCGCTGGTCCGGGAGGTCGTCCCGTCCCCAGACGATGGTGGTGTCATGGCGAATCCGACGATCCTGACCGTCGACGACGATCCGGCGGTCTCCCGAGCCGTCGCCCGCGACATCCGGCGCCGGTACGGCGACCGGTACCGGGTCGTCCGCGCGGTCTCCGGAGCGGAGGCGCTCGAAGCGCTGCACGAGATCAAGCTGCGCGGTGACCGGCTCGCGGTCATGCTCGCCGACTACCGGATGCCGAAGATGAACGGCATCGAGTTCCTCGAAGAGGCGATGGACCTCTTCCCGCTCGCCCGGCGGGTGCTGCTGACGGCGTACGCGGACACCGGCGCCGCGATCGACGCGATCAATGTCGTCGATCTCGACCACTACCTGCTCAAACCGTGGAACCCGCCGGAGGAGCACCTCTACCCGGTGATCGACTCCCTGCTGGACGCCTGGGCGGCCACACCCGACCCGACGGCCACCGAGACCCGGGTGGTCGGCCACCGCTGGTCCGCGCCGTCCTTCGCCGTACGCGACTTCCTCGCCCGCAACCTGGTGCCGTACCGGTGGCTGCGGGCCGACGAACCCGAGGGCGCCCGTCTGCTGGCCGCCGCCGGGGTCACCGCGGCCGAGGTGCCCCTGGTGGTCACCGCCGACGGCACCTCCCTGGTGGCGCCCGCCGAGAAGGAACTCGCCGCGCATGTCGGACTGAGCACCATGCCCACCGCCGACTTCTACGACCTCGTGGTGGTCGGCGGCGGCCCCGCCGGGCTCGGCGCCGCCGTGTACGGCGCGTCCGAGGGGCTGCGTACGGTGCTGGTGGAGCGCGAGGCGACCGGCGGCCAGGCGGGACAGAGCAGCCGGATCGACAACTATCTGGGCTTTCCCGACGGTGTCTCCGGCTCGCAGCTCACCGGCCGGGCCCGCCGCCAGGCGCTGAAGTTCGGGGCCGAGATCCTCAGCGCCCGGGAAGTCGTCGCCCTGGAGGCGGCCGGTTCCGGCAGGGTGCTGAGGTTCGGCGGCGGCGCTTCGATCACCGCCCATACGGTGGTGCTGGCCACGGGCGTCTCGTACCGCATGCTGGCGGCGCCCAGCCTGGAGCCGTTCACGGGCGCGGGGGTGTTCTACGGTTCCGCCGTCACCGAGGCACCCACCTGCTCGGGCGACGAGGTGTACATGGTGGGCGGCGCCAACTCGGCGGGCCAGGCCGCCCTGCACTTCTCCCGCTACGCCAAGCGCGTGCACATGCTGATCCGGGGCGCCGATCTGACCCGGTCGATGTCCACGTACCTGCTCGACCAGATCGGCGCCATCGACAACATCGTCATACATCCCTGGACCGAGGTGATCGGCGGGAAGGGCGACGGTCATCTGGAGCAGTTGACGCTGCGGGACGCCCGCTCGGGCGCGGTGGACACGGTCGCCACCTCCTGGCTGTTCGTCTTCATCGGCGCGGAGCCGCGTACGGAGTGGCTGGACGGTGTGGTCGCGCGCGACGAGCGGGGGTTCGTACTCACCGGCCCCGACCTGACCGCCGACGGGGTGCGTCCGGCCGGCTGGTCGCTGCCGCGCGATCCGTACCACCTGGAGACCAGCGTGCCGGGGGTCTTCGCGGCCGGTGACGTCCGGGCCGCGTCCCTCAAGCGTGTCGCCTCGGCCGTCGGGGACGGCGCGATGGCGATCTCGCTGGTCCATCGTTACCTGGAGGCGCAATGACCGCGTCGGACCGATTGACGCCGGAGCAGGTGCGCACGCTGTTCCTGTTCGAGGCGCTCGACGACAGCCAGCTCGCCTGGCTCGCGGAGCGCGGCAGGGTGGAGCAGCGCGAGGGCGGCAGCGCCGTCTACACCGAGGGCGAACCGGCCACCTGCTTCTTCGTCCTGCTCAGCGGCGCGGTGACGCTCAACCGGCGGTTGCACGGCGACGACATCGAGGTCTCCAGGACCGACCGGCGGGGTGTCTACGGCGGCGCGACCCAGGCGTATCTGGGCGACCGCGTGGCACAGGTCTATCCGAACACCCTGCGGGCCGTCAGCGACGCGGAGTTCTTCGTGCTGCCGGCCGACGAGTTCGCCGACGCGATGCGCAACTGGTTCCCGATGGCCCTCCATCTGCTGGAGGGTCTGTTCTTCGGCACACGCGCGGCGGACACGGTGATGGGCGAGCGGGAGCGGCTGGTCGCCCTCGGCGCGCTGTCCGCCGGACTGACCCATGAGCTGAACAACCCGGCCGCGGCGGCGGTGCGGGCGACCGAGGCGCTGCGCGAACGGGTGACCGGCATGCGCCACAAGCTCGCGCTGATCGCGGACGGACGGCTGGACGGCACCCGGCTGCGCGGTCTGGTGGAGCT
This sequence comes from Streptomyces lushanensis, assembly GCF_001700515.1. GTDB lineage: Bacteria > Actinomycetota > Actinomycetes > Streptomycetales > Streptomycetaceae > Streptomyces > Streptomyces lushanensis. The sequence continues at coordinate 18,036 of NZ_MAUD01000274.1, read as the reverse complement.
CCAGGACGCGGCGGTCAAACAGGCCGCCGCGGCATCCGCGCTGTCGGCGCTGGACGCCGCCGACGCCGAGGACGAACTCGGCGACTGGCTGGAGGAGCACGGGGTGGCCGGCCCCTGGGACCTCGCCCCGATCCTGGTGTCGGGAGGAGTGGGCGTGCCCTGGCTGACCATGGTCGCCGAGACGGTCGGCGACGAGCATCTGGACTCGGCCGTGCGGTGGCTCGCGTACACCATCGACTCCGAGCTCCTGATGGGCGAGATCGACGACGCCGTGACCCGGGTCTCCGACCTGGTGGGCGCGGCGAAGCAGTACTCCCAGCTCGACCGGGCGCCGCACCGCACGGTGGACGTGCACACCCTGCTCGACGCCACCCTGACCATGCTGAAGGGAAAGATCCCGGCCGGTGTCCGGGTCGTCAAGGAGTACGACCGTGAGCTGCCGTCGATCCCGGCGTTCGGCGCCGAGCTGAACCAGGTGTGGACCAACCTGATCGACAACGCGGTCGACGCCATGGGGGACCGGGGCACGCTCACCCTGCGCACTCGGCGGGCGGACGAGCGGTTGCTGGTGGAGGTGGCCGACACGGGAGCCGGTATCCCGCCCGAGATCAGGCCCCGGATCTTCGAGCCCTTTTTCACCACCAAGTCCGTGGGCGACGGCACCGGCCTCGGCCTGGACATCTCGTACCGCATCGTCGTCAACAAGCACCGCGGCGACATCAGGGTGGAGTCCCGGCCCGGCGACACCCGGTTCCAGGTCCTGCTGCCGATCACCCAGGCCCCGCCCGCGGATCTCGCGGATCCCACGGGTCCCTCCGATCTCGCGGAGGGCTGAGGCGGCGTCCCGTGTGGAACGGCGCCTTCCGCACCGGTACGGCACCGGGGTGCCGGGGGCTTCAGGTCCGGCGTCATCCGGCACCACGCAAGGCGGCCGGCCCGGCGCGCGTCGGCCGCGTCGGCGCTGCTTCCTCGGTGGCCTCGATGTTCTCGACGGCCGGACGGGCTGATCTCGCGGTCCGTCCCGCCGTCGAGCGCCGCTCGGGGTGTTCGGGGTCCTCAGGCGTGGACGCGCTTCACGGACACGACGTCGTAGTCCGTCTCCGGCGTGGGTTCCGTCACGTCGAAGCGGGCGTTGGGCAGGTAGATACGGTCCTTCCAGACGGCGGCCGTCGTGGGGACCCGGAAGTTCTCGGGGTCGGTGATCCGGGTGATGGCCGTGCCCTTCGTGCCGGCCTCGTCGAGCCGCAGCACATCGATGGCGTTCTGCCGCTGCTGTACGACGTAGAGCGTACGGCCGAGGAGGAGCAGACCGTCGCCGTTCGGCAGCAGGGTCGGGCCGATGTCCACGGTGCGCGCCACACCGGTGCGCGGATCGACCCGCATCAGACTGCCGCCGCCCGCGAAGTCGTTGACCACCAGCAGCGCCCGGCCGTCCGGCGTCGTGGTGATGCCGTTGGCGGTGATGACCGTCCCCTGGACCCAGTCGCCCGTCAGCGGCACGGTGATGACCTGGTCCGCCGGTTCACCGCGTCGGCCGAGCGGCAGTCTGTACAGGTGCGGTGCGAACGAGTCGGTGAACCAGGCGGCGCCGGGCGTCAGGAACACATCGTTGACCAGCGTGGCGCCCGTGCTCACGGTGAAGGTCTTCGTGATCCCGCCCGTACGCGGGTCGGCGACCCGGATCTCGCCGCTCGCCCCGCCGCACAGGAACAGCCTGCCCCAGGCATCGATCTTGAGCCCGGTGACAGGGTGCTCGGGACCGAGCCCCTGGATGATCACCCGACCGCGACCGGTCGCGAGGCTCGCGCGGTACACGTCGCCGCGCGCGATCGAACCGAAGTACGCGTACGGTTCCGACCCGATGGTGATGCCCTCGGGGCGGAACCCGTTCGGCAGGGGAAATCCGGCGGGCCACCGCTTCCCGGTGACCCCCGTGGCGGCTGCCGTACCGCCGAGCGGACCCAGAAGCGCCGCGCCGCCGACGGCGGCGGCTGCTCCCAACAAGCTCCGGCGTGCGAAGGAACGTTGCATGACGGGCGTCCTTCCAAGGAATGGGGTGCGTCCCTGACACCCCATCACACGCCCTGGTCACATGCCGGGATTGGCCGGATCACACACAACAGCACGACTCGATTCCATGTCCGCCACCGCGCGCCGCCCTGGACGCGTGTGTGCGACACCTGGCCGACCGGGCCCTGTCCGGCCGACGGCCCTGGCCGCGTCTCAGGAGAGACACGGCGGCGCGGGCGGGCGGGCTTCTCAGCGGCGGACCGTCCGTGGAGAGGGGACCAGGCGGACGACCGTATTGAGCAGATGGTCGATCATGTCCTGCGAGGGCTCGTCGGTGAGGTTGGCGAGCAGACGGGCCAGCGTCCTGAGCACAAGGGGCGAGCCCATGACATAGCGGTTGAGGACCGGCTGGAAACCCGAGCGGCTGAAGACGAGATCGGCGGCGGCGTTGCCGAGACGGTAGTAGCGTCCCCAGCGGCGGTTCATCTCGACCGGGTAATGACGCAACACACGCTCACGCCTCGGTCCCTGAGGAAGTGCCAGCGCCAACGCGGCGCTCTCCGCCGCGACTTCGCCGGCTTCCATGGCCTGGCCGATTCCCTCACCGTTCCACGGGCTGATCATCCCGCCCGAGTCGCCGACCAGAATCAGCCCACGGCTGTACAGCGGATGACGGTTGAAACCGAGGGGCAGGGCCGCGCTTCTGACAGGGCCGTCGGCGTTCTCGTCACGCAGCCCCCACGCCTCGGGCGTACGGGCCAGCCATTGCGTCAGAGCGGCCCGCAGATCCGCTTTTCCGTACCGCCGATGAGGCAGCGCGCCGAGCCCGACATTGACCCGGCCGTCACCCATCGGAAAGATCCAGCCGTATCCGGGCAGATAGCGGTCGCTGCCGGGAAAACGGAGATCGGCCCAGAGCTCCAGATATTCTTCCTGAGAGCGTTCGGCACTGCGGTAATAACGGCGCGCGGCCGTCGCGATCTGCCTTTTCCGGTCCCGCTCCAGGCCCATGGCGAGAGCGAGCCGGGCGGACGCGCCGTCGGCGGCGATGACGACGGGCGCGCGGTAGAGCGCCGGTTGCTCCCCGCCGGACGCCGCCGAGACGCCGATCACGCCGGTGATACGACCCGCCCGATCGGTCACGGGACGCGTCACCTTCACCCCGCTGCGCAGCCGCGCCCCCGCCGCGACCGCGTTCCTGGCCAGGATGTCGTCGAAATCGTACCGACTGCGCGAGAGGCCGAAATCGGGATAGCGCCCCAGACCGGGCCAGTCGATATGCACCCGATGGTTCCCGGCCACCCAGCGCATTCCGCGTGAACGCATCCAGCCGGGGGAGTTGATGTCGATGCCCATCCGGATGAGCTGATGGACCGCCCTCGGGGTCAGACCGTCGCCGCACACCTTTTCCCGGGGGAAGTGGGATTTCTCCAGCAGCACCACATCGACGCCCGCGCTCGCCAGATGAAAAGCGGCGGACGAACCCGCGGGTCCCGCTCCCACCACGATCACGTCGGCCTCCTCCTTCGAGGCGGCTTCCCCCGAGGCACGGCCGGGCCGTTCATCCGGTGAGGACCGGTCCGATGTCGTTTCCCTCATCGGGAACTCCCTTCCTGGGACAGCCGATGCCGCACCGAGGAAACAGACGCGGCGCTGTACGTCATCATCGGCCATGACACCTCGCCGCGCAGGCGTCCGCGTCCTTGAACCGCGAAGGCGTCGTCCGCCGGCGCCGCGGAGTGACCGGAAAAAAAATACCGAGTTGCCCGGACGTCCTGTGCAGTACGGTCCGGCCATGGTCGGTCGCGACGGCTACTTCGGCGAGCGTGTTGCGACGACGTACAGGCGATGGTCGCCCGGCTGCGCGCCAAGCCCGGCGGCGACGCGATCGGTGTGCGCCGAACTCGATCTGATGGCCCAGCCGGCCGGGCTGCGGCTGCGGCTGCGCGAGCGGTGGGAGGGGTGGACGCGGGACCCGTTGACGAGTGAGAGCGGCCGGCATGTCTCGGTCCGGGAGAAGCCCGCCGGCTGAGCACGCGCTGAGAGGGACGAGGCCGGCGGTCACCGGCGGCCACCGGCCGTTCTGCCCCTGACCGCTCATTACGCCGGGATGGCAGCGGCGCCGGGATGCCATGGCGCCGGAACGTCACTGCGCCATGACGGGCCACGTCGCCCGTCCCGGACGCCGATGCCGACACTGACGCCGCTCACCGGGATGGGCGCGCAGTCACCTCCGCCTCGGCGCGGGTGAGCGTCGCCCGGTGACCGAAGAATCCGGGCAGCCCACCGGTGTGCAGAAAGACCGTACGCCTGCCGGGAGCGATGCCGCCCGCCTCAACCGCCGCCATGAGGCCCGCCATCGCACGGCCCGTGTAGACCGGATCAAGGACGGTGCCCTCCGCACGGGCCGTACGGATCAGTGCCTCCATGACAGGTTCGGTCAGGGCTCCGTAACCCTCGCCGACCTGATCGAGCGCGATACGGAGGTCGCCCGGCGCGCAGTGTGTCCCGGTCAGGCCGGTGACCAGCGCGGACACCGTGGCGGCCGGTTCCGGTACGGCTCCGCAGTGGACACCGAGCACCCGCTCGGGGCCCAGCGCGGCGACGAGGCCCGCCATGGTCCCTCCGGAACCGAGCGCCACCACGACGGTCCGCGGATCCGCGGCCTGGGCGAGAAGTTCCCGGCCGCACTCGACATAGCCCCGGGCTCCGAGCACGCTCGAACCGCCGAAGGGAACCAGCGCCGGTACCGCGCCCCGACCGCGAAGCCGCTCGGCCTCCTCCTCGGCGCGCGCCTCCAGCTCCCGACCGCCGGCATCGCCCGCCCAGACGACCGTGGCCCCGAGGAGCCCGTCCAGCGCGAGGTTGCCCGATGCCGACGTACCCGGTGATCCGGCCAGGACGAGTACGACGTCCAGCCCCAGCCGCGCGCCCGCGGCGGCCGTCAGCCGGGCGTGGTTGCTCTGGGGCGCGCCGGTGGTGACCAGGACGGTGGCGCCCTGCTCCACCGCCGCACCGCACGTCCACTCGAGCTTCCGTACCTTGTTCCCGCCCCCGCCCAGTCCCGTCAGGTCATCACGCTTGATCCACAGGTCGTCGGCGCCGAGGCCCAGGGCGCGGGCCAGCCGCGGCATCGGCTCAAGAGGTGTGGGCCAGGTCCCGAGCGTCACGCGCCGTGCGCCTCCGCCGTTCCCGGCCGCGACCGCAGTCGTCATCCCCGCCCACCTTCCGTCCGCCGTGCCGTACGTGAAGATCAGCTTGGCAAAGCCCGGCGGCTCGGACAACCGAGGCCCGGAGAGAACCGGCGGGGACGGCCCCGGCTCGTCGAACACCGCTCAGGTGCCGCGTCCCGGGTGCGACGGGCACGCAGCCGGTGCCCGGCGTTGGCGCCGTGCCGAGGGCGGGCGCACGATGGGGACATGGACGTCCGGTCGCACGCCGGCGCGAAGGCTTCCGTCACGGTACGGCTGGTGGGCGGGCCGACCGCGCTGATCGGGATCGGCGGTCTGCGGCTGCTGACCGATCCCGCCTTCGACCCTCCCGGCCCCGTCGCCAGCGGCACCCGCACGCTGGTCAAGACCCGTGGCCCGGCCGTACCGGTGGAGGAGATCGGTACGGTCCACGCCGTGCTGCTGTCGCACGACCAGCACGCCGACAACCTCGACCGCGCCGGGCGCCGTCTGCTCGACACGGTCCCGGTGACGCTCACCACGGCCGAGGCCGCGGACCGCCTCGGCGGCCCGGCCACCGCACTGCGGCCCTGGCAACGCCTGACGCTGGACCGCCCGGACGGCGGATATGTCGAGGTCACCGGCGCTCCCGCGCAGCACGGCCCCGACGGCACGGAGGACATCACCGGACCCGTCACCGGGTTCGTCCTGACCGGCCCTGACGTCCCCACGATCTACGTCAGCGGCGACAACGCCTCCCTGGACGTCGTACGGCGGATCGCCGACCGCTTCGGGCCCCTCGACCTGGCGCTGCTGTTCGCGGGCGCCGCCCGTACCCCGCTGCTGGACGGACATCTGACGCTCACCAGCGACCAGGCGGCCCAGGCCGCCCGGATCCTCGGCGCACGTACCGTCATCCCCCTGCACACCGAGGGCTGGGAGCACTTCACCGAAGGCCCCGACGCCGTGCGCGAGGCGTTCGCCCGTCATGGCCTGGCGGACCGGCTGACCCTGCTCGCCCCCGGCGACGCGGCCACGGTCCGGCACGGCGCGGCCGGTGGCCCGTCGGCACCGGCGGACCGGCCGTAGACTCGCGGTCGTACGCATCCGAGGCCCGCCCGTCCCGACGGCACGCGGGCGCTGGAAAGGGCGCCGACGATGAAGGCGATCGACACCGGCCGGTTCTGGGAGCTGCTGCACGCCGTTCCCGTCCCGGACGACGCGGAGTCCCTCCACGGACCGGACGAGCACGGCCGGCTGCGTGACCGCAATCTGCGCCACTACCTGGAGTTGATGGCGGACATCCGGCCCACCGTCCTCCTGGTCGGTGAGGCTCCCGGATACCGTGGTCACACCGTCTCCGGCGTCCCGTTCATGAGCATGCGTCAGCTCACCGCACGTCCGGGGCTGATCACCGGTGACCCGGAGGGCGACGGCTTCGAACCGCCCGCGGCGCCGGCGTACACCTGGGAGGCGTCCTCGGCCGCCGTATGGAGCGCGCTGGCCGACTGGCGTGGCCCGCTGCCGATCTCCTGGCCGGTCTACCCCAACCACCCGCACGAGCCCGGCCGTCCCGAGTCCAACCGCACGCCCCGGGCCGCCGAGATCGCCGACGGCCTGCCCATCGTCCTCGCGCTGGCGGAGGCCTTCTCCCTCACCACGATCATCGCCGTCGGCCGCAAGTCCCAGTACGCCCTCGCGCGCAACGGTGTCCCCGCGGCAGCCGTACGCCACCCCGCCCAGGGCGGCGCCCGCGTCTTCGCCGCCCAACTGGCCGCCCTCAACCGCGGCTAGGACCGTTTCGCGCAGTCCCGCCCGGCCCGCACACCGGCCGCTTGCCGGACTCGTCCCCGTACGGCCGGTCCCTCGGCAACGCCAATTCCCCGCCTCGCGATCGCACGCGCCGCGACGACATCCAGCCACCGCCTCGCGCCGTGCGGCCGGGGACGGACTCCCGTGCGGCTCTTCTCCCACGGAAGTAAGTACCCGCACATCCCTTGACAGACCACTTCATGCCGAACCACGATCTGACATCGTTGTCATTCGGTTGCTGGTTCATCTTTCTGTGGCAGCAAGCCTGATCGGAGCTTCTGTTGATGTCTGTTCCACCCGCACAACCGTCGCGTCGCACGGTTCTCAGCACAGGCTCCACCCTGCTGGCCGGATTCGGTCTCGGCATGGTGTTTCCGGCCACCGGTCACGCGGCGACCGGGGACACTCCCGCCACAGCCCTGGCCCCGTCCAGGGGCGAGCTCGCCGCCTACCGTCCCGTGTCGGTGTCCTCCACCGACTACGCGCCCACCCCCGGCCGGTTCGTGGTGGACAGGCTCGACTCCGTCGGTGTGCGCGGCTCGGGATGGCGTGCGGGCGAGGGGGACCCGCAGTGGATCTCCGTCGACCTCCAGGCACTCTGCGAGGTCGAGTCGCTGCGTCTGACCTTCGAGGCGACGGTGGACGACCCGCCCTACGTCGACGCCCCGGGCGGCAACCCGCGCGACAGGACCACCGGCCAGGAGATCCTGTCCAGCTGCGCCGTCGTGTTCGTGATCGAGGTCTCCCGGGACGGCACGTCCTGGACGCAGGTCCACCGCAGCGACTCCGGACGGGGCGGGACCGTGGAGATCGCGCTGCCGAAGCCGGTCACCGCCCGCTGGGTGCGTATGACGGTGCACAAGCGGTCCAACGACAATCCGCTCGGCCTCAACGGTTTCCAGGTGTACGGCGCCGCGCACGGCGCCCGGCCGCGGGCCACCGGATGGACGGACTGGGGGAGCCACCGGCGTGAGGTCGAGCCGCTGAAGGTCGCCGGGGACGGGACCGTACCGCTGGAGTCCGGCTGGGACCTCACCATGGACGACTGGGCGGGCGGCGAAGGAGCCGCGCTGTCCGGGACGGACGTGGACACGAGCCGCTGGCTGCCCGCGACCGTACCGGGCACCGTGCTGGCCTCCCTCGTGGACCAGGGACACCTTCCCGATCCCGTCGCCGGACTGAACAACCTCCAGGTCCCCGAGGCGCTCTCCCGCCACGCGTGGTGGTACCGGCGCCGCTTCCGGCTCCCGCGCGGCTTCGACACGGGCCGCGGGCGGCGGCTCTGGCTGGAGTTCGACGGCGTCAACCACGAGGCCGAGATCTGGCTCGACGGCACCGAGGTGGAGACCCAGTCGTTCCCCTTCGCCCGTGGCGCGTACGACGTGACCGAGCGGCTGGCCGGGTCCGACGAGCACGCCCTCGCGGTACGGATCAGCCCGATGCCGTTCCCGGGCAGCCCGGCGGACAAGGGGCCCGAGGGCCTCGCGTGGGTGGACGCCGGCGCGACGACGATGAACCGCAACTCGCCGACCTATCTGGCCTCCTCCGGGTGGGACTGGATGCCGGCGGTACGCGACCGGGCCGCCGGGATCTGGAACCACGTGCGGCTGCGGTCCACCGGTGACGTGGTCCTCGGGGACCCGCGCGTGGACTCCGTACTGCCGGATCTGCCGGACACCCGTACCGCCGAGCTCACCGTCGTCGTCCCGGTCCGCAACGCCGCCACGGGCAGCCGGCGCGTCACGGTCTCGGCGGCCTTCGGCCGCGTCAAGGTGTCCCGGTCGGTCACGGTGCCCGGCGGCGGCTCGGCCGATGTCGTCTTCTCTCCCGCCACCGATCCGCAGCTGCGGCTGCGCGATCCGGAGCTGTGGTGGCCCAACGGCTACGGCGAGCCGAACCTCCACGAGCTCACGCTGGTCGTGTCGGCCGACGGGCGGGAGAGCGACCGGCGCACCTCCCGCTTCGGCATACGGCAGTTCGGCTACGAGTACGACATCCCGCTGACGTTCCAGTCCGCGACCGACTCGTACGCGGAGACGGTGGACTTCGCCCCGCGGACGGCCCGTTACCTCCGCGTCCTGTGCCGGACGCGCGCCACCGACTGGGGCTCGTCGATGTGGGGCCTCGCGGTCGTGGACAGCTCCCGGGCCGACATCGACCTGGCTCTCGGCCGGGAGGCCACCGCCTCCTCGGCGGACGATCCGGGCAACGCGGCGGGCAATGTGACCGACGGGAATCCGCGGACGCGCTGGTCCTCGGCGTTCGAGGACGACCAGTGGGTACAGGTGGACCTCGGCTCCGCCGTCCGTTTCGACCGGGCCGTCATCACCTGGGAGCGGGCCTACGCGAAGACGTACACGATCGAGGTGTCGGCCGACGGCGACTCGTGGACCGAGGTGAGGACGGTCGACAACTCCGCCGTGCCGCTGCCGTTCACCGGCGGCAGCGCGAGCCTGCAGAGCACCGGGTTCGCCGCTCAGAAGGCCCGCCATGTGAGGGTGCTCTGCACCAGGAGGGCGACGAGCTGGGGCTGCTCGATGTGGAGCCTGTCCGTGGTGGACGGCAACCGTCCCGGCACGGATCTGGCGCTGCGCAAGAACGCGACCGCCTCCTCCTCGGAGGACGGGAGCGGACCGGCCAACGCGGTCGACGGGAACGGCGCGACACGCTGGTCGTCGGCCTACCGGGACGGCGAGTGGATCCAGGTCGACCTCGGCGAGTCGGTCTCCTTCGACCGGGTCGCCATCGTCTGGGAGTCCGCGTACGCCAGGTCGTACACCATCCAGGTCTCCGACGACGGCGAGTCGTGGCGCGACGTGACCTCCGTCGACAACACGACCGTACCGCTGAAGATCAGTGTCAACGGGGTGCGGGTGTTCTGCCGGGGCGGCAACTGGGGCTGGGACGAACTGCTGCGGCGTATGCCGGCCGGGCGGATCGACGCGGCCGTGCGGATGCACCGGGACATGAACTTCACCATGATCCGCAACTGGGTCGGGAGCAGCAACCGCGAGGAGTTCTACGCAAGTTGCGACGAGCACGGCATCCTGGTCTGGAACGACTTCCCGAACGCCTGGGCCATGGACCCGCCGGACCACGACGCGTTCAACAGCCTCGCCCGGGACACCGTGCGGCGCTACCGGATCCACCCGAGCATCGCGGTGTGGTGCGGCGCCAACGAGGGCAATCCGCCGGAGGCGATCGACACCGGGATGCGGGAGGCGGTCACGGCCGAGGCGCCCGGTCTGCTGTACCAGAACAACTCGGCCGGCGGCATCGTCTCAGGCGGCGGCCCGTACGGCTGGGTCGAGCCCGCGCGCTACTTCTCGCCCTCGACCTTCGCCGGTGAGAGCTACGGTTTCCACACCGAGATCGGTATGCCCACGGTGTCCACGGCCGAGACGATGCGCAACCTCGTCGGCGACGGGCCGGAGTGGCCGATCGGCGGCGCGTGGCTTTACCACGACTGGAGCACCCGGGGCAATCAGGCGCCGCAGAACTACCGGGCGGCGATCGAGGAGCGGCTCGGCACCGCGCAGGGCCTGGAGGACTTCTGCCGCAAGGCGCAGTTCGTCAACTACGAGAACACCAGGGCCATGTTCGAGGCGTGGAACGCCCGCCTGTGGGAGGACGCCAGCGGTCTGATGCTGTGGATGTCGCACCCCGCCTGGTACAGCACGGTGTGGCAGACCTATGACTACGACTTCGATGTCAATGGCACCTACTACGGTGCCCGGACCGCGTGCGAGACCCTCCATGTGCAGGCCGACCCGAACGACTGGCGTGTCATGGCGGTCAACCACACACCGCGGGACATCTCCGGCGCGGTGGTCGTCGCGCGGTGCTACGGCCTCGACGGCCGCCGGATCGGCGCGGAGAAGCGCCGGCAGGCGGACCTCAAGGGCTCGGCGACCACGCCGGTGTTCACGGCCGCTTTGACGGAGGACCTGCCGGCCTTCCATCTGCTGCGGCTGAGTCTCACGGACGCGCGGGGACGTGTGCTGTCGGAGAACACCTACTGGCGCTACCGCGAACCGAAGGACATGCGGGCCCTCAACACGGTCCGCAGGACCAAGGTGTCCGTGGACCCGGGCCGGGTGACCAGGTCGGGGGAGCGCGGGGAGCTCACGGCGCGGGTGCACAACCGGGGTTCGTCGGTCGCGGCGATGGTCAGGCTCTCGCTGCGGGACGCGCGCACCGGTGAGCGGGTTCTGCCGACTCTGTACGGCGACAACTATCTGTGGCTGCTGCCCGACGAGGCCCGGACGATCACCGTGTCCTGGCCCGCCGAGGCGCTCCCGTCGGGCCGGCCCCGTCTGTCGCTGGACGGATACAACGTGGCCGCCGTCTCGGTGAACGCCTGAGGCACGGACACGCCGTAGAGGGCGTCCCGTACAGGAGCCGGGGCTCCTGTACGGGACGCCCCGGCTCCCGGCTGTCGTCCTCGGCTCCGACCGAACGGGAATTTCGCTTGGTCCTTCGGATCTGACGTCGATCAGTCAATAATTTTCAGCTCTTTGTCTTGCCCATGGACAGGCAGGTCTCTACGTTGTGTGGGGTGGCAGCGTGCGCCGGGACGCGCACACTGCCGTCCGCACTGGCACTCGCACCCCCACCACGTTCTTCGAGAGCAGCGATCCTCCCCGCACGTCCACACGCAGAGCCGATTGCGAGGAACCCCCCATGGCCGTTTCCCGACGGACCGTCATCGCGTCCGCATTGGCCGGCGCCGGAGCGGCGGCGGGCCTGGGCGCCCAGGCCCAGAGCGCGCAGGCCCTCAGCGTCCGGGACCAGGGCGCCCAGGCGGCCTCCCCGCCCGGAGATGTCGTCGGCAAGATCACCGTCGGCTACCAGGGCTGGTTCGCCTGCTCCGGCGACGGCGCGCCCATCAACGGCTGGTGGCACTGGTCGCAGAACTGGGGCCAGTCGCCGTCCCCGAGCAACACCGCCATCGTGAGCTGGCCCGACGTACGCGACTACACCCGCACCTACCGGACCGCCTATCCGGCGCTCGGCAGCGGGCAGCCGGCCACGCTGTTCTCCTCGTACGACCAGCAGACCGTCGACACGCACTTCTCGTGGATGCAGCAGTACGGCATGGACACCGCCGCCCTCCAGCGCTTCAACCCCAACGGCGGTGAGGGAGCGACGCGGGACGCCATGGCGGGGAAGGTGCGGAGCGCCGCCGAGAAGTACGGACGGAAGTTCTACATCATGTACGACGCCACCGGCTGGACGAACATGCAGCCGGAGATGAAGGCGGACTGGCTCGCGAAGATGAAGGCGCACACCGAATCGCCTGCCTACGCCCGGCAGAACGGCAAACCGGTGGTCGGCATCTGGGGCTTCGGCTTCAACGAGCCCAACAAGACATGGTCGGCCGCGGTCTGCCTGGACGTCGTCAACTGGTTCAAGGCGCAGGGCTGTTATGTGATGGGCGGAGTGCCCACACACTGGCGGAGCGGCAACGAGGACTCCCGAGCCGGATACCTCGATGTGTACCACGCCTTCGACATGCTCTCGCCGTGGATGGTCGGCCGGATCGGGAACATCGCGGGCGCCGACAACTTCTACGCCAACGTCAACACACCTGACCAGGCACACTGCGACGCCTACGGGATCGACTACCAGCCCTGTGTACTGCCCGGCGATCTCCAGTCGGGGCACCGCGCGCACGGCGACTTCATGTGGCGGCAGTTCTACAACATGTGCCGAATCGGTGTGGCGGGAATCTACATCTCGATGTTCGACGAGTTCAACGAGGGCAACCAGATCGCGAAGACCGCCGAGAACGCCTCGCAGATCCCCGCGGGTTCGGGTATCCGGGCCCTGGACGAGGACGGCACGGCGTGCTCCTCGGACTACTATCTGCGGCTCACCGGCGACGGCGGCCGGATGCTGAAGGGCCAGCTCGCCCTGACCGCGGTCCGTCCCACACCGACGGGCGGTGGCACCAACCCGCCTCAGCCCACCGGCGATCTCGCGCTCCGCAAGCCGGCGAGCGCGAGCAGCCAGACGCAGAACTACGGCGCGGGCAACGCCGTCGACGGCGACAGCGGCACCTACTGGGAGAGCGCCAACAACGCCTTCCCGCAGTGGATCCAGGTCGATCTCGGCTCCACCCAGCCGGTCAAACGGATCGTCCTGTCCCTCCCCCCGAACCCCGCCTGGAGTGCCCGCACCCAGACCCTGTCCGTCCTGGGCGCGACGGACAACAACCCCTTCTCCACCCTGATCCCCCAGGCCGGCCAGCGCTTCGACCCGGCAACCGGCAACACCGTGACGCTCCCTGTCGCCGGCAGCCCGTCGGCCCGTTACATACGGGTGCAGTTCACGGCGAACACGGGCTGGCCGGCGGGTCAGCTCTCAGGACTGAGCGTCTACGCGGACTGAACGGCGCGCCCGGGAAGCCGCGGCGCGAACGAGGGAACCAGCCGGGAGGCAGCCGGAAGGCGGTCATGGAGGGCCCGGACGTCCGGACCGGCCGGGCCACGGACCCTGTCCGGCGGTCTGCTCGGTCGTGACGGAAGCAGGGCCCGGACGATGGGTCCGGGCCCTGCTCTCTGGACGGATTACCGGTCAGTCACCGGTGTTGGTGGCCCACACGGGCCGGTTGGCGTTGTTGTAGACGACGACGTTGCCGTCGTCCTGGACGGCGAGGTAGCGGCCCTTGTGCCAGGTTCCGGCGGCCCAGAGGGGCTGGCCGGCCTTGTTGTAGACGACGAGGTTGCCGTCTTCCTGCATGACCAGGCGGTCGGCGTTGGGGTAGACGTTCGGCGCCTGCCAGGCGGGGCGGTTGTCCTTGTAGAGGACGACGTTGCCGTCGCTTTGGACACGCAGGATCGCTCGGCCGTTGCCGGAGGTCCATGCCTGGTTCTTGCCGAGGGTGGCGGGTGCGTAGAAGCGGGAGTCGGCGCGCAGGGACTCCTGGGCCCGCACGCTGTGGACGGTACGGCTGCTCGACGCGGCGTCGGCGGCGGGAACGGCGGCGAGGACGGGCAGGGCTGCGAGGGCGAGCGCGGGAAGGCCGCGCCACACGAGGTTCTTGATCACAACCCCGGATTTAGGCAGACCACAGATGCCCGCAAAAGCCCCTCAGCCGCGAACTCACCCGTATGGGTCAGTGATTTCATCGCCGAAACGACACTGCAAACACCGCGACGGACACATGATCGTATGCACGGGGGAGCCGGCCACGTATCCAGCCGAGCGGGCCGTGGAACCGGCGGCGACCGCCATCAAGGGTTATCGGCGGCGCTCGTCCGCCTCGACGAGCCGCGCGAGATGTGCCAGTGCCATCCGCGTGCCCGTCTCGTTGTCGGCGGCGGGCACAGCGTCGGGGATCCCGTCGTGCTTGATGAGGACCTCCGTGCCGCCGTCCGCGTCCGTGAGCGTGGTCGTCATCGTCATCGTGCCCTGAAGCGCGGGATCCGCGGTCTCGAACGCGAAGACCTCGATCACCTGCACATCCGGTACGAGCTTCGCGAAGTGGCCGTGGTAGGTGTCCGTATGTGAGGCCGATTTGCCGGTGCCGACCGGCGAGTCGTAGGTGAGGGAGACGCGGAACGCTCCGCCTTCGCGGGCATCGAACGCGTGCACATGACTGCTCATGCCGGCCGGCACCCGCCATGTCGCGACCGCGTCCGCGTCCAGGAGCGCCCGGTAGACGGCCGCACGCGAGGCGTTCACACGCCGGGAGACCCGCGTCGAGTACATGGAGTCACCTTAGGCCCTGTCCGGGCGAACCCGTCCGCTCAGGGTGCGGCGGCATTCTCCGCTCCGCGCCACGCAGACGTATCGGTGGACGCGTCGACGTCCGATCCACCCCCGCCCGGGGTGCCGGGCGGTTCCCCGTCACTCAGGCAGAGCCCGCTCGACCTTGCGGATTGTCCGTCCTTCGTCACACGCTGCGGTTCGTGGCGACGGCGGCGAGCGGACTCGCTCATGGCTCGGCGACGGGTCTTTGGACACCCTCCCACTCGTCACCGACACTGGAAGAAAAGCACCCATAAGGAGCAATCACGATATAGAGGACGCTGGACCATGGTCACTGACTACACACCGGGCGGCACAGCGACCGCCGACGCCCCTACCGGGCTGACCGACGGCTTCCATCTGGTCGCCGACGCGCTCAAGCTCAACGACGTCCACACCATCTACGGAGTGGTGGGCATCCCCGTCACCGATCTCGCCCGGGTCGCCCAGGCGTCCGGCATCCGCTACATCGGCTTCCGGCACGAGAGCGACGCCGGTCACGCCGCGGCGGCGGCGGGCTTCCTGACCAAGCGGCCCGGCATCTGCCTCACGGTGTCCGCCCCCGGTTTCCTCAACGGGCTCGTCGCGCTCGCGGACGCCACCACCAACTGCTTCCCGTTGATCCAGATCTCCGGGTCCAGCGAGCGGCACATCGTCGACCTCAAGCAGGGCGACTACGAGGAGCTCGACCAGCTGGCGGCGGCCAAGCCGTTCGCCAAGGCCGCCTACCGGGTCGACCGGGTCGAGGACATCGGCCGCGGTGTCGCCCGGGCGATCCGCACCGCGGTCTCCGGCCGCCCCGGCGGTGTCTACCTCGACATCCCCGCGGCGGTGCTCGGCGAGGTCGTGGACGCCGCGACGGGCGCGGCCACACTGTGGCGCGTCGTCGACCCGGCGCCGAGCCAGCTTCCCGCGCCCGAGGCGGTGGACCGCGCGATCGACCTGCTGGCCGGCGCCGAACGTCCACTGGTGGTGCTCGGCAAGGGCGCCGCGTACGCGCGGGCGGACCAGCGGATCCGGGAGCTCATCGAGACCACCGGCCTGCCCTTCCTGCCCATGTCGATGGCCAAGGGCCTGCTTCCCGACGACCACCCGCAGTCGGCGGCCGCCGCTCGCTCGCTCGCGCTGCGCCGGGCCGACGTCGTGATGCTGCTCGGCGCGCGGCTGAACTGGCTGCTGAGCCACGGCGAACCACCCCACTGGAACCCCGACGCGCGGTTCGTCCAGGTCGACATCGAGCCCACCGAGCTGGACAGCAACCAGCCCATCGCCGCTCCGCTGGTCGGAGACATCGGATCGGTGGTCGAGGCACTCCTGGAGCGGGCCAAGCCCGGCCGGATCAATGTCCCGGCGCGGTGGCGCGAGGAGCTCGCCGAGCGCTCGGCGCACAACGCCGCCACGATGGCCGAGCATCTCAGGGCCGACCCGCACCCGATGCAGTTCTACGGGGCACTGCGGGCGATACGGGACGTCCTGCACGAGCACCCCCGTGCCTACGTCGTCAACGAAGGGGCCAACGCGCTCGACTTCACCCGCAACGTGATCGACATGCAGCTGCCGCGCCACCGGCTGGACAGCGGCACCTGGGGCGTGATGGGGATCGGCATGGGATACGCGATCGCTGCCGCCGTCGAGAGCGGCGACCCGGTCGTGGCCATCGAGGGCGACAGCGCCTTCGGCTTCGGCGGTATGGAGCTGGAGACGATATGCCGCTACGAGCTGCCCGTCGTGGTCGTCATCCTCAACAACGGCGGCATCTACCGGGGCGACGGGGACAACACCGCCTCCGCCGACCCGTCGCCGACCACCCTGATGCTTCCGGCCCGCCACGACCGCCTGATCGAGGCGTTCGGCGGTCGGGGCTACCACGTGACCACGCCCGGCGAACTCACCGACGCCCTCACCGACGCGCTGGCCTCCGGCGGCCCCGCCCTCGTGGACTGTGTGATCGACCCCACCGCCGGCACCGAGAGCGGCCACCTCACCAACCTCAACCCGCAGGGCGTCGAGGCCGCGGCCACCGGTGCGCCGGCGGCCGAGCGGTGAGCGCGCCCGACGGCCCCGACACCGCACCACCACCCCACACCCGGAAGGGAACCCCATCATGACTGACCTGCCGCTCACCGGGATCAAGGTCATCGACTTCTCCGGGGTCCAGGCCGGCCCGGCCTGCGCCCAGATGCTCGCGTGGTTCGGAGCCGACGTGCTGAAGGTCGAGCGCGTCAACGGCGGAGACGTGACCCGTCACCAGTTGCGCGACGTCCCCGACGCCGACGCCCTGTACTTCACCATGCTCAACAGCAACAAGCGCTCCCTCGCGATCAACACCAAGACTCCGGAGGGCAAGGAGGTCATGGAGAAGCTGATCCGTGAGGCCGACGTGCTGGTCGAGAACTTCGCGCCGGGCGCCATGGACCGTATGGGCCTGCCCTGGGAACACATCCAGGAACTCAACCCCCGCCTGGTCTACGGCTCCGTCAAGGGCTTCAACGACGATTCGCCGTGGTCCGACGTCAAGGTCTACGAGAACGTCGCGCAGAGCGCCGGCGGCGCCGCCTCCACCACCGGCTTCTGGGACGGCCCGCCGACCGTCAGCGCCGCCGCGATCGGTGACAGCAACACCGGGATGCACCTGCTGATCGGCATCCTCACCGCTCTCCTCGCCCGCGAGCGGACCGGCACGGGACAGAAGGTGTCGGCGTCGATGCAGGACGCCGTGCTCAACCTGTGCCGGGTCAAACTGCGCGACCAGCAGCGCCTGGAGAAGGTCGGCTACCTCGAGGAGTACCCGCAGTACCCGAACGGCGAGTTCACCGACGTGGTACCCCGCGGCGGAAACGCGGGCGGCGGCGGCCAGCCCGGCTGGGTGCTCAAGTGCAAGGGCTGGCAGACCGATCCCAACGCCTACGTCTACTTCACCATCCAGGAGCAGGACTGGGACCAGACCTGCCGGGCTCTCGGCAGGCCCGAGTGGATCGACGACCCGTCGTACAAGACCGCGCAGGCCCGCCAGCCGCACATCTTCGAGATCTTCGCGGAGATCGAGAAGTGGCTGGCCGACAAGACCAAGTACGAGGCGGTGGACATCCTCCGCAGGTTCGGCGTGCCCTGCGCGCCGGTGCTCAGCATGAAGGAGATCGCCTACGATCCGGCGCTGCGCCGCAGCGGCACCGTCGCCGAGGTCGACCACCCGCAGCGCGGCACGTATCTGACGGTCGGCAGTCCGATCAAGTTCTCCGACTTCACCCCCACGATCACCGGCTCGCCTCTGCTCGGCGAGCACACGGAC
>NZ_MAUD01000273.1 GCF_001700515.1 Streptomyces lushanensis | reverse complement strand
CGCGGCCCGCTGACGTGCTGACATGCCGCCTTCTCCGCCTCACGTCCCCGGGGGCCTGTGGCGGTCCTCCAAGTAGCGCGTGTGGGTCTCCTGGCGGCGGGACTCCGCCTCCCGCAGGGCCGTCGCCAGGGCGCGGGCCTCGTCGTAGAGGATCGTGAGCTGGCGTTCGAGGTGGCGTTCCGGGGGTTCGGTGCCCGGTTGGAGGCGGGTCCACCAGCGGGTGCGGACGAAGGTGTCCACCGACTCCGGGACGTCCTGGCGGATCGCGCGCGACAGGCTGTGCACACCCTCCGCGTCCCTCGCCAGCGCGTCCGCGACCCAGCCGGGCTCCAGCAGGGCGGCCAGGACCTCCGTGAGTTCGGTGAGGCGGCCCGCCGCGGTCGGCGGGAGCTCGACCTCGGCGAGATAGGCGCGGAGCTTGCCGAAGTCGGCGCGGATCTCGTCCAGTTGCTCCGCCGGATTGGCGAAGGCCGGGGCGTCCGGGCGTTCCGGCGGCGCGATCAGCGCGCCCGCGCCGTACAGCCCGGCCACCACCACCGGCCAGTACGCGCCCGCCAGACCGGTGAAGGTGAGGGCCAGGCCGCCCACGCCCGCCGCGCTGCCCACCAGGTTCTTGCGCGACTCCAGATACGTCAGTGCCCTGCCGAGCGATCTACTGGTAGCCACGGATCTCCTCGAAGGCGCCGTCGAGCGACTCCTGGCCACCCGTCGCGTCGAACAGCCGGCCGCCCGTGAGCTCGGCGATGTGCTCCAGCTCCGCGCGGTCGGAGTCACCGAAGAGGATGGGGAAGACGGGAGTGGACCGCCGGTCCGGCGGCAGCTTCGCGTAGAAGCCGTCGAAATCGGCGGCCTTCGCGCCGGTCGTGTTCTCGCCGTCCGTCATCAGGACGATCGAGGTGAAGGCGTCCGCGCCCGAACCGCTCCTGCCCAGATGGGAGTACGCCTCCTGCAGGCTGCTGAAGATCGCCGTGTCGCCGGACGCCGACAGCGCCCTGGCGTCCGCGCGGATCGCGTCCAGCGCGGCGGCCCGGCCGTCCGGGTCCACCGTATGGCTCAGGACCTTCTTCACCTCGGAGCCGAACGGCATCAGCGTCACCTCCTCCCGGTCGCGGAACCGCTCGCCGGTCGCGGACTCGTCCGTACCGGTCAGCCCGGCCAGCGCGTCCTTCAGCCGGGAGAGCCGTTCGCCCTCCATCGAGCCCGAGGTGTCCAGCACGTACACCGTGCGGGAAGGCCGGCGGAGCTGGTTCTCGTACGCGTCGAGCAGTCCGTCGGCGACCGAACGCGAGCCGGGGAAGGGCAGTTCGCGCCGCTTGTCGGTGGCCAGACCCGCCGCGGGCGGTACGGACGGGACGACCGGGCGCCGGAACGTCTGCTCGGTCAGCGCCTTCTGCGCCTCCGCGCCGCGGAGGTACGAGGTGAGCGCCTGGCCCGACTCCCGCGCGTCCTGCGGCGCCGAGGTCAGCAGCGTGAACGGGTAGTCCGCGGTCACCACCCCGTCCTTGGGGCGGATCACGGTCAGTCCGGTGCCGCTGTCCCGGTTCATGGAGAGCAGCACCGACTCGTAGTTGACGAGCGCGTCGACGCTGCCGCGCCGGGTGTACGCCGTGGCCAGCCACCCCGACGAACCGGAGGTGAGCTTCTGCCCGGTGAAGAACTCCTTCAGCTTCCCCTTCGCCCGGCTCACATCCGCGTCCGTGAGCGCCGCCTGCGCGCCCGAAAGGCCGGAGGCCACCGAGATCAGCGCGGAGAAGCCGGAGTTGGAGCGCACGGGGTCGGTCATCCCGTACGTCAGCTTCCCGGCCACGACCGCCTGGTGCACCTGCGACCAGGTGACCTCGTCGGGCTGCCAGCCGAGCCGCCGCACGGTCTCCGTCCGCACCCCGAGCGCGACCGGCGAGGACATGATCGGTGTCTCGTTGGTGATGCGCTCACCGACACCGGGGCTGAGCCGCAGATAGTCGTTGGACGACAGCCACACCGCGTCGTACTTGCCGTCCGCCTTGCCGGAGGCGATCAGTTCGGCGGCGTCCAGCGTGCCGGTCCAGGTGGCGCGCACCTTCACCCCGGTCTTCCGCTCGGCCTGGTCCAGCACGCCCCGCATGTCGGCGAGTTCGCTGGAGGCGAGCACGCGCAGGGTGCCCTCGCGGTACGGGATGTCCGCGCCGGGATCGGGATCCCTGGTGGCGCCGTCCCCGCCGCTGGTGCACGCGGTGGCGGCCAGCAGGGCCGCCACGAGGACACCTATGCCCGACAGCCTCCGTACACCGGCCGGCTTCCGTCTCACCGAAGTCCCCCTTCCAGCGCGCCCGCCGACCGGGTCCGCTCCAAGTATGTGCTGGCGCTCCGGAGTTCGGCCGTCAGCGATTCCACCGTCGACGCCATCGACTCCGTCGCCTGGATCTTGTACGTGTCGATCGCGTCCAGCGTCCGGTAGATCTGCTGGAACGCGGAGCGCAGCGTCTCCGCGCCCACCGCCGGATCCGCCGCGATGCGCTGGATCTCGCCGCTCTGGGTGGCGAGCATCTCCGCGTTGCCGCGGATCAGATCCTCCGTCGTGGAGCGCAGGACGTTCACCTGCTCGGTCACCTTGCGCTGGTTCTCCAGCGCCGAGGAGAGCATCACCGCGATCCGCAGCGCCGAGACCGTGGTGGTCGCGGCGCGGTCGACGCCCTTGATCAGTTCCTCGTTGTTGCGCCGTACGACATCCATCGCCAAGTAGCCCTGCGCGCACACCGCGAGCTGCGTCAGCAGGTCCTGGTGCTTCTGCCGGACGGGGAAGAGGACATCGGCGCGCAGCGCGTCCGCCTGCGCGGGGTCGGTGAGGCCGAGCGAGGTGGCGCGCTCCTCGACCGCCGTGTCCAGCGCCGAGGTGAGCACCGCGTACTCCTGGAGCTTGCCCATGGTCTCCCACAGCCGCGTCCGCTCGGTGTGCAACGCGGCGTTGTCGCGCCGGAGTTCGTCCTGGCCGCCCCTGAGCGAACTCACGATCTTGTTCAACGTGCCCTGCGAGGAGGCGTACTTGGCGGCGTGGTCGCGCAGCTTGTTGCCGCCGGGCAGCTTGGACAGGAACCTGCGGGCTCCCTTGCCCGGGGTGTCGCGCGGATCCAGGTCCTCGACGGTACGGCGCAGTTCGACCAGCGAGGAGGAGACCCGGGACTGGGCGTCCTCGCCGCCGGAGGACAGGGAGTGGATCGTACGGTCCAGCATCCGGTTGGACTGCTGGGCGGCGCTGCGGATCTCGCCGGATCCCAGGTTGGCGATCTCGCCGATACGGGTGGTGAATTCGGGCGAGCGGGAGTCGATCGTGGCGAGCGAGCCGACGTACTCCGTGGCGCGCCGTGTCATCTCCGCGCGTACGGAGTCGTCGAGCGGCACCAGTCCCGCCGCCTGCTCGGTACGGATCGGGGCGACGGGTTCGGGCGGGGTGAGGATCAGCTCCGAGCCGGCCGGGCCGGGGCTCTGGTCTGTGGACATGCGGTTCCCCCTGAGGCTTTGACGAGAGCGGAGTGCTACGACCGGGCCCGCTGCGCCATCGCGTGCAGCCACTCGGTGGTGGGCACGGGCGCCTGGCGGACGCCGGTCAGCCGCTGGTTGAGGAAGGCCTGGTACGGGGCGGTGGCGGTGGTGAACTCCGCCGCGGCTCCCTGCGGGCGGAAGCCGTGCCGTACCGCCAGCTCGCGCAGGCGCGTGTCGGTGGTGAGCAGCGCGCCGAGCTCCCGGCCGTTGTCGGTGAGCGGTACGAGCGTGTGGTCGCTGATGACGGTGGTGTCCGGATAGAGCACCACCAGATCCCCGACCTCCTGCTTCTGGAGCAGCACCGAGGCCACCTGCGATTCGTAGACCAGCACGAGCGGGTTCCCCACGCCGCTGATGAAGTCGCGGAAGGGCGCGTCGGAGCTGGTCTGCTGGGCGCCCTGGACGACGGTGAGCTGCTTGAGCAGCGGCGCCGTGCGGGCCACGGCCGCCTTGTCGCTCACGACCTTTCCGCCGTTGTCGACGTAGGACGCGGCGGCGAGGTAGAGCGCGCCCGAGTTGGAGGTCATCGGGTCGGTGCTGGCGATGAAGACCGTCCCGGTCAGCTCGGCATGGGCCGAGGCGCCCTTGAGCTGCTGCCAGGTGCGCTCCTTGCGCGCCGCCTCCAGATACGGGCCCATCCGCAGGGTGCCGCGTGACTCGCCGTCCAGGGCGGCCAGCCCGTTGCGGGCCAGCACCTCGGCGGCGGAGCGGTGGGCGACGACCACCAGCGGCGAGTAGAAGGGCCGCGGCGGTGTGCCGGGCACCTGATACTTGTCGGCCAGTTCGTCGGCCGGTGCCGTGGACGAGGGGAAGGCGAAGTCGGTGCCGTCGAGGGTGAGTTCCTCCATGGCCCAGGACCCGGAGGTCTCCGTCTTCACGCTGAAGCCGTGCTCGTCCAGCGCCTTGACCACATCGGGGTCGGCGAAGAACTCCGCCTTCTCCGAACCGATGACTCCCCGCACGGTCTTCGTTGCCGTGTCTGATACCTGGCTCTCTCGGCCTGCCACGACGGCTGCTGCCACTCCGCCGATCAGCAGCACCGCCAGGAAGATTCCCACGATGCGTTTCACGTACGAAGCGTGCTCGCGGAGACCCACATTCCGGGGGGAGTTGAGTGTACGGGGGGTGAAGTGCCCATCCCGGAAAGGAACCGGAGGAAAGCGTTCACGGTGCGGACGGACCGGGCAAACGTCACCGGTGCCGGGAGAGGCCCCCGGAGACGCTCACACGAAGATCGACTGGAGGCGCTGATAGGAGGCCAGCCCCTCCGTGCCCAGCTCCCGTCCGAGTCCGCTGTCCTTCTCCCCGCCGAACGGGGCGCCCAGATCGGTCCGCCTCCCGTTGACCGAGAAGACGCCGGTGCGGACGCGGCGGGCGAGCGCGATTCCGCGGTCCGTGTCGCCGGTCCACACGCTGCCGGACAGACCGTAGGGGGAGTCGTCGGCGAGACGGGCGGCGTCGGCGTCGTCCTCGTACGGGATCACACACAGGACGGGCCCGAAGATCTCCTCCCGGGCGATGGCGGAACCGTTGTCGACGTCCGCGAAGAGGGTGGGTTCGACGAACCACCCCCTGTCCAGGTGCCGGGGACGGCCTCCTCCGGTCACCAGACGGGCCCCTTCCCGCGTTCCCTCGCGGATGCGGCCCTCCACCCGCGTCCGGTGCCTCTCGCTGACCATGGGGCCGACCTGGGTGGCCGGATCGAAGGGATCACCGACGGCGAGCCCGTCCATCATGGACGCCACCGCTTCGACGCTCTCCTCGTAACGGGAGCGCGGCGCCAGGATCCGGGTCGACGCCCAGCACGTCTGACCGCTGCTGAACATGGTCGTGGCCGAGAACGCGGGGCTGTTCGCCACGGCCTCGACATCCACGTCGTCGAGCAGGACGGCAGCGGACTTGCCGCCGAGTTCGAGGGTGACGGGCCTGAGCAGGCGTGCGCAGCTCTCGGCGATCAGCCGTCCGACGGCGGTCGACCCGGTGAACCCGATCTTGTCCACGTCCGGGTGGGCCACGAGTGCGGCGCCCGCCCCGGCGCCGCCGGACACGATGTTCATGACCCCGGCCGGCAGGCCCGCCTCCATGGCCGCGTCGGCGAGCGGGACGGAGTCCAGCACGGTTTCCGGTGACGGTTTGAGCACCACCGCGCACCCGGCGGCGAGGGCGAAGGCGTATTTGAACGCCGCCAGCGACTGGGGGAAGTTCCAGGGGGCGATGGCTCCGACCACTCCGACGGGTTCCTGGCGGACCAGCGTGCCGCCGGTGCCGTCGGCCCGTGCCCGCATGTGTTCGAGCGGCCCCCGGGTGATCAGTCCGGCGGCCAGCCGCAGCAGGACGGCGGGAGTACGCCCCTCGACCGACTCCGAGATCACCACGGGCATGCCGTTCTGGGCCGTGACCTGCCGGGCGATCCGGCCGGAGCGGGCCTCCAGCGCGTCGGCGAAGCGGTTCAGGGCCTCAGCCCGGCGCGCGGGTTCCCAGTGCGCCCATCCACACGGGTCGTCGAAGGCGGCGCGTGCGGCCGACACGGCCGTGTCGACATCCACCTCATCGGCCTCCGGGACCGATCCGATGGGCTGCTCGGACAACGGGGAAGTCACCGTGATCCGGGCCGCGGAGTGCGGGACGGCCCATCGGCCGCCCATGAACAACCGGTCGTGTTCCATCGTCGACGCCACCAGACCGTACGTATCCGGGCTCAGGCCGCGGGTCCCGCGTGGTCCGGCCCTCCGGCTCTGGCGCCGGCGAGCCGCCGGATCCCGCACCTCTCCCCTGGGAAAGCCGTGTCACGCGCTCCTTTGTTCCCCGGGGCCGTTCCCCCAAGGGCTGTTCTCCGGGGCCGTCAGCGGGCGGCGAGCAGACGCCGGTCCTGGGCGTCCGCGGATCCCTCTGCGGCCGGCGCCTCGTTCAGCGCGGCGGTGTGCGCGTCCATGCGCTCGGCCGAGAGGATCGCCGCCGCGGTGTCGGCGCGCGAGGCGGCCACCACCAGCGCGCGGCCCGCGAGGGCGAGGGCGCGGCGGTGCAGGGCGGCGGTGTCGGCGCCGGTGAGCCCGGCGCGGCGGGCCGGCGGGGTGCCGCGCAGCCTCGCGATCTGCCCGGCGATGCACTCGGCGGGCTCTTCCAGACCCAGCTCGTCGGTGACGGCGAGCAGTGCGGAGAGATGTCCCGCGAGCTGGATGTTCAGCTCTTCCTCGCGGGTGCGGTGCGGGAAATCGGCGCGGTCGGCCATCGAGTGGACCGACTTCGCGCGGATCGGCTCATACATGAGGATGGCCTCCTGGCATCGTCAGGAGGCCATCCTACCTTGGATTCAGTCTAAAGTTGAGTGCGGTCCGGGGGCTTCTGGTGCGGGGTTTGTCCGCGCGGTGCGCGGCCGTACGCGCTCGGCCTACGGCTGCGCGTACCCCTCCAGGAAGCTCCCGATCCGGGTCACCGCGTCCGTGAGCTCCTGGACGGCGGGCAGGGTGACGATCCGGAAGTGGTCCGGCTCCGGCCAGTTGAACCCCGTGCCGTGCACCACCATGATCCGCTCCGCCCGCAGCAGATCGAGCACCATCTGCCGGTCGTCCTTGATCTTGAAGACCTTCGGATCGAGCCGCGGGAACAGATAGAGCGCGCCCTTGGGCTTCACACAGGTCACGCCGGGGATCCGGGTGAGCAGCTCGTACGCCGTGTTCCGCTGCTCCAGGATCCGGCCGCCGGGCAGCACCAGGTCCTCGATCGACTGCCGGCCGCCGAGCGCGGTGGCGACCGCGTGCTGGGACGGCATATTGGCGCACAGCCGCATGTTCGCCAGGATCGTCAGCCCCTCGATGTACGAGGCGGCGTGCGCCTTGGGGCCGCAGACCGCGAGCCAGCCGGAACGGAAACCGGCCACCCGGTAGTTTTTCGAGAGCCCGTTGAAGGTGAGCGTCAGCAGATCGGGCGCGATGGCCGCGGTGGGGGTGTGGGTGGCGCCGTCGTACAGGATCCGGTCGTAGATCTCGTCGGAGCAGACGACGAGATGGTGGCGGCGGGCGATCTCGGTGAGGGCGGTGAGCATCTCGTCGCTGTAGACCGCGCCCGTGGGGTTGTTCGGATTGATGATCACGAGCGCCTTGGTGCGGTCGGTGATCTTCCGCTCGATGTCGGCGAGGTCCGGCATCCAGTCGGCCTGCTCGTCGCACCGGTAGTGCACGGCCGTGCCGCCGGCGAGGGAGACGGAGGCGGTCCACAGGGGGTAGTCGGGGGCCGGTACGAGCACCTCGTCGCCGTCGTCGAGCAGCGCCTGCATCGACATCTGGATCAGCTCGGAGACACCGTTGCCGAGGTAGATGTCCTCGACGTCCAGCTCGATGCCCTTGGTCTGGTAGTGCTGCATGACCGCGCGCCGGGCGGACAGCAGCCCTTTCGCGTCGCCGTAGCCGTGCGCGTCGCCGAGGTTGCGCAGGACGTCTTCGAGGATCTCGGGCGGGCACTCGAAGCCGAAGGCGGCCGGATTGCCGGTGTTGAGCTTGAGGATGCGCTGGCCCGCCGCCTCCATCCGCGTCGCCTCGTCGAGGACGGGGCCCCGGATCTCGTAACAGACGTTTGCGAGCTTCGTCGACTGGATGACCTGCATGTCCGCGAGCTTACGGCTGTGCAACCGGACCCGCGTGGTGTTTCGGGACACGTCAGCCGCGCGGGGGATCCTGTGCGGCGGGCGGGGGAGTGCGGCGGGCGCGCGGAGCACGGGTGTGCGGTACGGCGCGGGCGCGGGCCGGCCCGGCGGCGCGGGCCGGCGGCGCGGCACACCGGGGGTCGCGGCACACCGCTCACGGCTCCCCCTCGTACGGCGGCGCGCGACATCGTTCGGGGGTGTTCAGGGGTGGTAGATCGACTGGAGCTGCTGGAAGGAGCGCAGTCCCTCGGGACCCAGCTCCCGGCCCAGCCCGCTGTCCTTCCTCCCGCCGTAGGGGGAGGTGATGTCCGGCAGATAGCCGTTGATGCCGCTCGTGCCGGTCCTGATACGCCTGGCCACACGGTCGCCCCGGTCGGGATCGGTGGTCCAGACGGTGCTGGCGAGCCCGTACGGCGAGTCGTTGGCGATGCGCACCGCGTCGTCCTCGTCGTCGTAGCGGGTGACCGTCAGGACCGGGCCGAAGATCTCTTCCCGCGCGATCGCGGACGCGTTGTCGACGTCCGCGAAGATGGTCGGTTCGACGAACCAGCCCTGTTCGAGTCCGGCGGGGCGGCCTCCCCCGGTGGTCAGACGCGCGCCCTCGGTCCGGCCCCTGCCGATGTATCCCTCCACGCGTTCGCGCTGCCGCGAACTGACCAGGGGGCCGATCTGTGTGCCGGGGTCCAGCGCGTCGCCCACGGTGGCACCAGCGGCCAGCGCGGTGTAGAAGTCCACGACCTCCTCGTAACGCTCGCGCGGCGCCAGGATCCTGGTGGACGCGAAGCAGGTCTGGCCGTTGTTGAGGAAGCTCGCGGTGAAATGCTGTTCGGCGTGTGCCGCCAGGTCCGCGTCGTCCAGGACGACGGCCGCCGACTTTCCGCCCAGTTCGAGAGTGACCGGTCGCAGCAACTGCCCGCAGGCGGACGCGATCCGGCGTCCCGCGGCGGTCGAGCCGGTGAAGGCCACCCGGTCGACACCGGGGTGCGTGACGAGATGGGCCCCGGTCTCGGGTCCTCCGGGCACGATGTTGACCACACCGTCGGGGATACGCGCCTTGTCGACGGCCTCGGCGAGCACGACCGAGTCGAGCACCGTCTGGGGCGCGGGCTTGAGCACGAGTGTGCATCCGGCCGCCAGAGCGGGGGCCACCTTGAAGAACGCGATCACCTGGGGAAAGTTCCAGACCATGATCGCCGCCACCACTCCCGCCGGCTCACGCCGCACGGTGGTCGTCCCCAGGGGTATCCCGTCGCGCTGCTCCTCCTCCGGGGTCTTGGACGCGAGCTCGGCGAAGTACCGCAGCAGCATGGCCGGCACGGCGCCCTCGAAGACACGGGCGGTCGAGACCGGCATACCGTTCTGCGCGCTGACGCTCCGCGCGGTCTCCCCGCTCCTGGCGTCCAGCTCGTCCGCGAGCCGCAGCATGGCCGCGGCGCGGCGGTCCGGTGTCCAGCTCGGCCAGCCACCGGGCGTGTCGAACGCGGTCCTGGCGGCGCGGACCGCGCGGTCGACATCGGCCTCCATCCCCTCCGGTACGACGCCCAGAGGCTCTCCGTCGCCGGCGGAGGTGACGGTGATCCTTCGGTCGGTGGACGGCCGGACCCAATTCCCTCCGATGTAAAGGCGATTCATTTCCATGACGCAATTCCCTTCCCGCGGTGACGCGGAGGGGCCTTCGATTGTTTTTGGCTTCAGTGATTTTCAAGGGTACGGTCCGTCCGGTCGGCCCGCAAAGATGCGGCGGGGCATGACGGCGCGGGCCGTGCGGGCGCACGGAATCATCGGACACCGGCGGGGAATGCGGGATTTCGGTCGGCGGCCCCGATTTCCACGCCGCCGCCGTACGCGCTAGCGTTGAAGCGACAGACGCTTCCCATGAGCGGATTTCGCGGGCAGAGGGCGGGACCATGCCTGGTGCTGAGACTTTCGACTATGTCGTCGTCGGGGCCGGGAGCGCGGGCTGTGTGCTCGCCGACCGGCTCAGCGCGGATCCGGCCGCGCGGGTCCTGCTCCTCGAAGCCGGCGGAGAGGGAGCCACCGACACCATCCGCACACCCGCCACTCTCGGACTGCTCTTCAAGTCGGATGTCGACTGGAATTACCGGACGGTCGAACAGAGGCGTACCCGAAGGGCTTTTTACTGGCCGCGGGGGAAGGCCCTGGGCGGGTCTTCCGCGACGAACGTCATGATCTACGCCCGGGGAAACCGTGATGACTACGACGGCTGGCGGGATGATTTCGGTGCCCGGGGCTGGGGATACGCGGACGTCCTTCCGTACTTCATGAAATCGGAGACCCACAGCCGGCTCGCGGGCCCCTTGCACGGCCGGAACGGTCCCCTTCATGTGGAGGACCGCGTCTACAGCCATGAGCTTTCCGGTCTCTGGGTGGATTCCGCCGTGGCCTGGGGACTCGACCGGACGGACGACTTCGCCGGCGCCTCGCCTCTGGGCGCCGGTTTTTACCATGTGACCTGCAAGGACGGGCGCCGGTGGTCCACGGCCGACGCCTATCTCGGTCCCGCTCTGCCCCGGAGCAACCTCACCGTCCGCACCGGTGCGCTGGCCACCAGGGTCGTCATGGACGGTCTCAGGGCGGCGGGTGTCTCCTATGTGCGGGACGCGCGGGACGGGGCCGCGCGGGAGGAAACGGTGTACGCCGAGGCCGAGGTGCTGCTGAGCTGCGGGACGGTCAACACTCCGCAGCTCCTGATGCTCTCCGGGATCGGTCCGGCCGGACATCTGGAGGAGCACGGCATCGAGGTGGCGATCGCGTCGGACGGGGTGGGCGCCCGTCTTCAGGACCACCTGCTGACTCCCGTGGTCTGGCGGACGGAGAACACCACCGACATCGTCCTCGACCTGCTGACACCGGAGAACCTCGAACGCTGGCGGCAGGGCCGCGGCGGCCCGTTCGCCTCCAACTACGCGGAGGCCGGCGCCTTCCTGTCCGTACCGACGGCCGCGCCGAGGCCGAACACACAACTGATCGGCGGGCCCACGGCGTTCATCCTCAGCGGTGAGGTCAGGCCGGACGAGCCCGTCTTCACCATGAATGTCACGGCCCTGAACCCGCGCAGCCGCGGTCGGCTCAGGCTCGCCTCGAAGGACCCCCGGGCGCATCCCGTCATCGATCCGGACTATTTCGGCGATGCCCGGGACATGGAGACCACGGTCGCCGGAATGCGGGCCGCCATCGGCATAGCCGAGTGCGACCCGCTGGCGGAGTATCTGCGGCGCCCCTATCTGCCGGACGTCGAGGACCTCGGCGCGCTCGACGACGGGGCGCTGGCCGAGCACGCGCTGAGGTGGAGCGGAAGCGCCTACCACGCCGCCGGTACGTGTGCCATGGGCTCGTCCGGGAGCGCCGTGGTGGATCCGGAGCTGAGGGTACGGGGAGCGCGGGCGCTGCGCGTGGTGGACGCCTCGGTCATGCCGGCCCTGCCCGGCGGCAACACGAACGCCCCCACGGTCATGATCGCGGAAAAGGCGGCCGACCTCATTCTGAACGGGCCGTAGGCCCCGCCGGACGGGTCTTCTCCGCGCGGGTGCGGAACCGGTCGGAACCGGTCGGCGCCGGTCCGCGTGGGCCGAAGGGACCGGCCGGGTTCAGACCGCGCGCAGTGCCCCCGGGCGGCGGCCGGTGAGGGTGTCCAGGGCCGTGGACGTGGCCTCGTCGGCCGGCAGATGGACCAGCAGCCGCTGGCCTTCGGCCTCGGGCAGTTCGAGCGTCTCGTCCAGCAGCCGCAGTTCACCCGCGCCCGGGTGCACGAGCCGCCACCCGCCGGGATTCGCGGTCATCCGGGGCGCGGCGGCCCAGCGCTCCGTGAACGGCGCGCCCACGCCGAGCGTCAGCTCCTCGACGAGCGCCGCGAGATGCGGATCGTCGGGTACCGAGCCGGTCTTCAGCCGGCCGACCTGCTCGTCGGCGGCGCGGGACCACTCCGGGTGCGCGGCACGGGCCCGGGGATCGGTGAGCATGTACCGGACGAGACTGGGCGAGGGCGCGTCCAGCAGGCCGAGCGGGCGGACGAGCTGCTCGTAACCGGTGGTGAAGGCGAGCACCTCGGTGAGCCGGTTCAGCAGGACGGCGGGCGTGGGCTCCAGCCGGTCCAGCACCGCGCGCAGAGTGGGACGTACGGTCCTGGCCGGCGGCCGGCCCGCGCCCGGACAGAGCTTGAGGGTGTCGCCGGCCGCCTTGACCCGGTGCAGCAGGGCGAAGCGCTCCTCGTCGGTCAGCCGCAGGGCGTCCGCGAGCGCGGTGAGCACCTGCGGGGACGGATGGCGGTCCCGGCCCTGTTCGAGCCGGGCGAGGTACTCGACGCTGATACCGGCGAGGGTGGCCAGCTCGGAACGGCGCAGACCGGGCGTACGGCGCCGGCTGCCGTCCGGGAGCCCCACCTCGGCGGGGGTGACGGACTCGCGGCGGGCACGCAGGAACAGGCCCAGCTCGTTGTCGCTCACGCCAGGCAATGTACCGGCCGGGCCGCGCGCCGGGAGCCGCCTGATCGTGGCCCTGTCACTACTAGCCTCGCCCCGGTGTTCCTCGGACCGGCGGACTGCGGCACGTTGAACCCGGGGGCCCGCGTCCGGCGGAGCCCCTCCGCGGTCTTCCTGTGGTTCTTCACACGCCGCCGTACGCACACCGTGCGACGTACGCACACCGTCCGAGGGGTCATCCGTGTTCATCGCCTACACCGTTGTCGGCATTCTGCTCGCCGCCGTCCTGACGGGCTCCGCCGTCGCCACCTTCACCAAGCAGGAGGCGGTCGTCGGTTCGATGTCCAAGCTGGGCGTCCCGGACTCCTGGTTCCCGCGTCTGGCGGCGCTCAAGGCGGCGGGCGCGGTGGGACTGCTGATCGGCATCTGGGTCCCGGCCCTCGGCGTGGCCGCCGCGATCGGCGTGGGCCTCTACTTCATCGGCGCGGCCGTCACGCACTTCCGCGCCAAGGACTACGCGGTCGCGCCGGTCGTCGTCATCTTCCTCCTGGCGGTCGCCGCGCTGGTGCTGCGCCTGGCCTCGGCCTGAGTCCGGAAGGGGATCCCGTGTGACGGACGCCCTCGTCCGGCCGGGTGCCTACCGCGCCGCCGGCCGCCGTACGGACCTGCCCGCCAGGACATCCGTGCGGCGGCCGTCCTCGATGACGGGACGGCCGTCGATCAGCACGTGCGGGATGCCCACCGGCAGGACGCGCGGTGAGGCGAAGGTGGAGCCCGCCGCCACCGTCGCCGGGTCGAAGAGGACCAGGTCGGCCCGGTGGCCCTCGCGGATCAGGCCGCGGTCGGGCAGGCGGAGGCGGGCGGCCGGGCGGCCGGTGAGATGGGCGACGCACTCCTCCAGGGAGAGGACGCCCAGGTCGCGCGCGTACCGGCCCAGGTAGTGCGGGAACGTGCCGTACGCGCGCGGGTGCGGCTTCGCGCCCTGGAGGATGCCGTCGCTGCCGCCCGTGTGGACGCGGTGGCGCATGATCGCGCGGACGTTCTCCTCGTGGCCCACGTGCTGGAGGATCGTCGGGCCCAGCCGGTCCTCGATCAGCAGCCGGCGGGCCGTCGCCCACGGTGTCTCGCCGCGCGCCCGCGCCGCCTCCGCGACCGTACGGCCGACCTGGTCCGCGAGCTGCGGCGCCGAGACACCGGAGATCTCGATCGTGTCCCACTCGATGGGCACCCCGTGGCAGCCGTCCGAGCCGACGACCTCCAGATGGTGGCGGATCCGCTCCGCCGCCGCGTCGTCCCGCAGCCGCTCCAGGACGGTGTCCGGACCGCCCTCGCCCGCCCAGCTCGGCAGCATCGCGACGAGCGTGGTGCAGCCGGGCGTGTACGGATAGGTGTCGAGGGAGATGTCCGCGCCCGCGTCCAGCGCCCGGTCGAGCAGCGCGAGCAGCTCGGGCGCCCTGCCCTTGTTCACGCCGAAGTTCATGGTGGCGTGGGCGAGATGGAGGGCGCAGCCCGCGTGACGGGTGAGCGTCACCATCTCCTCGTACGCCTGGAGCGCGCCGGCGCCGTACGACCGGTGGTGCGGGCAGTAGTAGCCGTCGTACTCCGCCACCACCCGGCACAGCTCGGTCAGTTCGGCGTCGCCCGCGTACATCCCGGGCGTGTAGGTCAGCCCGGAGGACATCCCGACCGCGCCCTGTTCCATGGACTCGGCCACCAGCCGCTTCATCCGGGCGAGTTCGGCGCCGGTCGCGGGCCGGTCGTCCCAGCCGACCGCGTGCATACGGACCGTGCCCTGCGGGATCAGGTACGCGGCGTTGACCGCGATGCCCCGGCCGCCGAAGCCGTGGTCGAGCCGGTCGAGATACTCGCCGACCGTGCGCCAGTCGAAGTCGACGTCCGTGTCCTCCGGCGCGCCGCCGTTCCAGCCGGCGATCGCCCGCCGCACCTGCGCCAGGGTCGCGTCGTCGACGGGCGCGTACGACAGCCCGTCCTGGCCAATCACTTCCAGCGTCACACCCTGCGCGGCCTTCGCGGAGTGGTCGGGATCGCGCAGCAGCGCCAGATCGCTGTGCGCGTGCATGTCGATGAAGCCGGGGGACAGGGCGAGTCCGCCAGCGTCGAGGACCCGGGCGCCGCCGAGGCGGGCGCCGCCGTCCGTCTCGGTGCGTATCGCGGCGATACGGCCGTCCGTGACGCCCACATCGGCGCGGTACGAAGGGCCGCCCGTACCGTCGACGACACGAGCGTCCCGCAGGACGAGATCCATGACCGGCCCCTCAGAAGAACGTACGGATGAGGTCCGAGACCGTGCCGTCCGCCTCCACGAGCGGAATGAGCTGCCACTTGTCGAACGAGGTGCACGGGTGCGACAGCCCCATCCCCACCCAGTCGCCGACCTCCAGCTCCGCCCCGGGCGCGGTGGTCAGCCAGCCGTGCTGGTCGGACAGTCCGGTGACCGTGATCCCGGCCGCCGGGCGGATCTCGCCGGTGCGGCCGTCCCGTACGACCTGGGCCTCGGGCAGATCCAGGTCGTGGGCGGCGTCCCGCTTGCCGGCGTTGACGAAGGCCTGGCCGGGCGAGGGACGGGAGACGACCTGGGCCCAGAGCCGGAAGGCGGGCTGGAGAGAGCCCTCCTCGGGGACGCGGTTGAAGGGGGTGAGATGGCGGTAGTGGCCGTCGTCGTGGGAGATGTAGGCGCCCGAGCGCAGCAGCCTGAGCACCGGACGGGAGAGCGGGGGGATCTCCGCGAAGACGTCCGCGACCGCGTCGAACCAGGCGCTGCCGCCCGCGCTGATGACGATCTCGTCGGGTGCGCCCGGGTGCGTGTCCGCCGCCCCTGACCGGACCTCGAAGCGGCCCGCGTGGTCGAAGTCGGCCGCCAGCGCGACGAGCCGGCGCAGCCACGCGCGGACGGTGTCACCGTCGGCCGCGGGCACCTCGCCCTCGTAACCGGCGACGCCGGCGAGCCGCAGGGTCTCCGTCGCCGCCACCGCGTCGGCGACCGCCGCGCACTCCGCCTCCGTACGGGCTCCGGTACGGGCGCCCTCGCCCGCGCCCAGTTCCACCACCACCTCGACCGGGCGGACCGCGCCCGCCGCCCGCAGCGCCTGGTCCATCAGCTCGGCACCGCGTACGGAGTCGACGTAGCAGAGGAACCGGAAGCCGGGATCCCGGTCCAGCTCCGCGGCGAGCCAGCGCAGCGCCGCCGCGTCGACCAGCTCGTTGGCGAGGAAGATCCGCCGGATGCCGAACGCCCGGTAGACGCGCACCTGGTGCGGAACGGCGGCGGTGATGCCCCAGGCGCCGTGGTCGAGCTGGCGCGCGAAGAGCTGCGGCGACATCGAGGTCTTGCCGTGCGGCGCGAAGGCCAGGCCGTGGCGCGCGGAGTAGGACTCCAGGAGGGCGAGATTGTGCTCGACCGACTCGGCGGAGAGGGCGAGGACGGGCGTGGTGAAGCCGCCGGTGAAGAGGGAGCGGCGCTGGGCGGCGAGCGCGGCGACGGTGAGGCCCTCGGCGTCCGGCGGCAGGCCCTTGAAGCGGTGGTCGACGCGCTCGTCGCCGAGCGCCGCGCTCGCGTCCGCGTCGGTGCCCGCGACAGCTGTGCCTGCCGTGACACCCGTGCCCGCCGTGCCTGTGCCCGCCGCCATGGGAGCCTCCCGTTGTTGTGGCAGTCGTTTGTTTTGACAGTGTCGTTGCAATATTTGCAACGACCATTGCGTATATCGCTCACCGCTGTCTAACATCCGAGCGACAACGGGTCAATGGTGATCCCATCGAACATCACGACCGGGCATCACGACCGGACATCCCGAGCGGCGAGGAGCCTCAGCGTGACCGGAACCCTTCCGCAGGCGCGCGCGGAGGTCGTCTGTCTCGGTGAGTCCATGGTCACCTTCCTGCCCTCGCGCCCCGGCCCGCTCGCGGACGTACCGTCCTTCGACCGTACGATCGGCGGCGCCGAGTCCAATGTCGCCTGTGCGCTGGCGGCGGCCGGGCACCGGGTGCGCTGGATCAGCCGGGTCGGCGCCGACGGCTTCGGCGACCATCTCGTCCGCTCGGTCGCGGCCTACGGAGTCGACACCTCGGGCGTGCGCCGGGACCCGCACCGGCCCACCGGTGTCTACTTCCGCACGGCGACGGACCGCGCCACCGACGCGCACGAGGTCGTCTACTACCGGGCGGGCTCCGCCGCCTCCGCGATGTCGCCGCAGAACATGGCGCCGGAGGACCTGTGGTCCGGGACGCTGCTGCATCTGTCGGGTATCACCGCCGCGCTCTCGGACGGCTGCCTGGCGCTGATGCGGGCGCTGACCGCGCGCGTCCCCGGGCGCCCGCTGGTCTCCTTCGACGTCAACCACCGCCCGAACCTGTGGCGCGACCCGTCCGGCGTCCGGGTGCTGCTGGACCTCGCGCGCGGCGCCGACCTGGTGTTCGTCGGGGAGGACGAGGCCGCGGCGGCCTGGGACCTGCACGGCGCGGAGGAGATCCGCGCCGCGCTGCCCGAGCCGCGGACACTGGTGGTCAAACGCGGCGCGGCGGGGGCGACGGTCCACACGCGCGAGCCGGAGCGCGACGCCGTCGCCGACGGCACCGAGGGCGCGGCGACCGCCGGGACCGCGTACGGGCACGACACCGTCGTCTCCGTGCCCGCCCTCCGTGTCGACGTCGTCGCGCCCGTCGGGGCCGGGGACGCCTTCGCCGCCGGGTTTCTCTCGGCGACCCTGCGCGGGCTGCCCGCAGCCGCCCGGCTGCGGCACGGCCATCTCATGGCCGCCGCCGCGCTCACCGTGCCCGGCGATCTCGGCGCGCCGCCCGCGCGCGCGGACGCCGACCGGCTCGCGGCACTCGACGCGCGGGCGTGGGGGAGACTTCGTCTCGGCCCCGGCTGGACGGAGGCCACGGAGCAGGAGGTACGTACCCCATGAGCCAGACGGTCGACCGCGCGCTGAGCATCCTTCCGCTGCTGGCCCAGGGACCAGCCGATCTCGGGCAGGTCGCGGACCGGCTCGGTGTGCACAAGTCCACCGCGCTGCGGCTGCTCCGTACGCTCCATGAGCACGGGCTCGTCCACCGCCAGCAGGACCAGCGCTACCGCCTCGGCGCCCGGCTCTTCGCGCTCGCGCAGGAGGCCGTCGAGAACCTGGACGTACGCGAGATCGCGCACCCGCATCTCACCGCGCTCAACGAGGAGATCGGCCACACCGTCCATCTCGCCGTGTACGAGGAGAACGAGGTCCTCTACATCGACAAGGTCGAGAGCCGCTATCCCGTCCGCATGTACTCACGGATCGGCAAGCCCGTCGCCATCACCGTCGCCGCCGTGGCCAAGCTCCTGCTCGCCGACCTTCCCGAGCCCGAGCGCCGCGCCGTCGCGGAGAAGCTCGACTATCCCGCCTACACGTCCCGTTCGACACCGAACGCCGCCGCCTTCCTGAAGGAGCTGGCGACCGTGCGCGAACAGGGCTGGGCCACCGATCTCGGTGGCCACGAGGAGTCCATCAACTGTGTCGGCGCGCCGGTCCGCGGTACGGACGGCCGGGCCGTCGCCGCCATGTCGGTCTCCGCGCCGAACGTCGTGGTCACCGCCGAGGAGCTCCTCACCCTGCTTCCGCTGGTACGCCGTACCGCGGACGCCATCAGCCGGGAGTACTCCGGCACGGCCCCCGTCGGCACCGCTCCCGGCACCGCCGCCTCCAGCACCACCGTTCCCAGCAACACCGCACCCAGCACCACCGTTCCCAGCAACACCGCACCCAGCACCACCGTTCCCGTCAAGGACACGTCCGAAGGATGAGTGCCACATGACCGAGAAGACCGCTCTCACGCCCGCCACCCACACCGCTCCGCCGGCGAGGTTCTCGCACGGCGTCCGCAAGGGGAACATCCTCCAGGTCGCGGGCCAGGTCGGCTTCCTGCCCGCCGTCGAGGGCCGGGCGCCCACGGTCGCGGGACCGACCCTGCGCGAGCAGACCCTCCAGACGTTCGCCAATGTCCGGGCGATCCTGGAGGAGGGCGGCGCGAGCTGGGACGACGTCATGATGATGCGCGTCTATCTCACCGACGTGGACCACTTCGCCGAGATGAACGCGGTCTACAACGCGTACTTCGAGGAGCAGGGCCTGAAGGAGGCGCCCGCCGCGAGGACGACGGTCTATGTGGGCCTGCCCAAGGGGCTGCTGATCGAGATCGACGCGCTCGCCGTCCTCGGCTGAGCCGCTCGGCCCGCGCTCCGGACGGCCGGTCAGGAAGCGATCTTCGCGCAGACGTAGTTCTCGTCGTCGTCCACCTCCCACCAGTAGTCCGGGCAGCCCGGTTCACGGCCGCCCGACGGCATCCCGTAGTAGCCGGTGATCTGCATGATGTACGCGTAGCCCCTGGGCACCGAGTCGGCGCCGCAGTTCCATACGGTCTGGAGGCGGCCGGCGCCGACACGGTTGTCCTTCTTCTTGGCGACGAAGCACTGGCCCGGAGCGTATTTCCGGGAGACGCAGAGCGTGGTGGTCACCCCGTCGTCTCCGCTGTTCGTCCAGATCTGCTGGTCGTCGCCGCCGTCGCAGTCCGGGACGGACCGGGCGGAGGCGGCGAGGTCCACCCGGTTGTAGGCCTCCGGCGCCGAGCAGTCGACACGCTTCGGTACGGCGTCGCTCCAGCGGCCGAAGCCGTCGTCGTGCGAGCTGAGGCACTCCCCGGTCCGTACGGCACGGAAGGCGAGGTCCACGGCGCTCGGGGCGGGCGCCGTGGAGGTGTCGCCGGGACGCGAACTCCCGCCGTAGGAACCGCCACTGCTCGACGACGATGACGACGAACCGCTGGAGGTCGAGGTGCTGGTGGTCCCGGACTCCCAGGGGCGCCAGACGAAGATGACGACGAAGGCGATGACAAGGAGGAACACACCGCCGCCCGAGGACTTCTTCGCCGTCGTCGCCGGGCTCGTCGTGGCCGCCGGGCCCGTGGCGGCCGATGCCGGACGCCGTCCGCCCGCCGGGCGTGATCCGGCGGGGGAGCCCGGCCCGGAGGAGCCCTGTCCTGCGGAGCTCCGCCCGGAGGCGGCCCGGCCGTTGGCGCCCTGACCGCCGGCGCCCCGGCCCGTGGAGCTCCGACCGCCGGCGCTCCCGCCGGTGGCCGGTCCCGCCGCCCGTGAGCGGCCGTCGGCCGTGGCGTCCTTCTGCCCGGCCTTGTCCCGTTCGGCCCGTTCGCGCTCGGCCTGCTCCCTCTCGATCCGCTCACGGGCCGCGCGTTCCTGTTCGGCCCGTATCTCGGCCATCTCCCGGGCCACGCGCTCGCGCTGGGCCCGGCGCTCGGCCCGCTCCCGTTCCGCGCGGTCGTGCTCGCGGGCGGCCCGCTCCCGTTCCCGTTCGGCGCGCTCCCGCTCCGCCCGCTCCCGCTCGGCCTCCTGCGCCTCCTCGGCGCGGGTGCGGGTGTACTCGCGCGTCGGGCCGGGGTCCCGTACCCCGTGCGTACGCTGGTCCGCCGTCGGGTCGTCGGGGCCCGCGCCCGGCACGGCCCCGGGCCCGCCGCCCTCCCGCAGCCTGCGGCCCTGCTGGTCGTACGCCTCGATCAGCGCCGTCCAGCGCGGCGGCAGCCATCTGCGGCCACTGTCCGACACCGGCAGCCCGACGAGAGCGGCCTTGAACTGCGCGAGGACATCGGCCGGCCGGGGCCGGGCGCCCGGATCGGACGCCAGACAGGGACGTATGAGCTGATCCAGCTCGCGCGGCAGCCCGCTCAGCTCCAGCTCGCCCCTGGCCACCCGGGCCAGCAGTCCCAGCGTGTCGCCGTCATGGGCGTACGGCGGCCGGCCGACGGCGAGATGGAAGAGTGTCGCGCCCAGCGAGTAGATGTCGGAGGCCGCCGTGGACGGCTCGCCTCTGGCCTGCTCGGGAGAGGTGAAGGCGATCGTGCCGAGCGTGAGGCTGGTCCGGGTGAGATCGCTGGCGTGGGAGATCCCGAAGTCGATGACGCGCGGGCCGCCCAGCGGAAGCAGTACGTTCGGCGGCTTGATGTCACGGTGGACGATGCCCGCGCCGTGCAGCGCGACCAGCGCGGCCGCCACTCCCGCGCCCACCCACCGCACCGCCGAGGCCGGCGGCTGCCCGGCCGTCCGTACCAGCTCGCCGAGGGACGGCGCGGCGATGTACTCGATGGCCATCCACGGCCGGGCCGCGTCGGCGTCGGCGTCCAGGACCCGGGCCGTGTAGCCGCTGTCGACCCGCTGGGCCACGGCCACCTCACGGGCGAACCGGCGCCGGTCGACATCGCTGACGATCCCCTCGGCGAGCAGCGTCTTGACGGCGACCAGCCGCCGGCCGGAGCGCGCCAGATAGATCCGGCCCATTCCCCCTGTGCCGAGTCTGCCGATGATCCGGTACGGGCCGAGAGCCGCCGGGTCGTCCGTACCCAGCCGCTCGATCTTCACCCCGGACATGCCAGACATGCCAGAACTCCCCCCGCAGACCCCGGTCGATTCCGGTGTGCGGTGGATAACACGCCTGGCGCGTACGCCCCGTTCCCGCCACGGGCGGGGAATTCACCGGATCCGGAATCCTGACGTGCCCGTCCGGGCCGACGCGGTCTTGCGCGATCACTGTCCCTCCGCTTTGGTGACGTGGGTCACATGAGGGGGGCGAGTGGGAGGCGACGACACGAATGGCGGACACGACGGGTGCGACGGGCGACACGGGCGCGACAGGCGAGAGGGGCGCGACGGGTGCGACCGGTGCGCCGGGTGCCGGGGCCGGCTCCGGAGC
>NZ_MAUD01000272.1 GCF_001700515.1 Streptomyces lushanensis | reverse complement strand
GGATGCCGGGAAGCCCGGACCCGGTCCGGGCTTCCCGGCATCCCAGGGGGGTGCGGGTGGATGAGGCCGGCCATCCGGATTTCTCGCCGTACGCGCGCGCGGCGGCGGAGATAGCCGAGCCCCCCGAGGGGTTCGGTGTGGACGAGCTGCGGCTCACGGACTATGTGTCGGCCAATGCCGCGATGCGTGCCGCGGGGCATGAGCTGTGGGACACGATCCCCCCGGTGGCGACTCCGCACGGCTGGACCTGGCATCATCTTCCGGCCTCGCGCCGACTGGTGTTGGTGCCGGTCGAGGTGAAGGCACTGCTGCGGCATCACGGCGGGCTCGCGACGGCGGCCGTGGACCACGGCAAGCGCGGCACGCGTCCCCTCCAGGAGACCCGTCCGGTGCACTTCGGGCTGCCGAAGGGCGCGGTGTCGGTCAGCGAGCAGCAACTCCAGGGCGTCGAGGAGGATCTGGGCTATCGGCTGCCCGGTCCCTATCGCGCGTTCCTGAAGGCGGCGGGCGGCTGCTCGCCGGTGGGCGCGGCGCTCGACCCGGAGCTGGGGCTGCTGGTGGACCAGCCGTTCTTCACGGTGCGTGAGGAGGCCGCGGTCAATGACCTG
The DNA here is from genome assembly GCF_001700515.1 of Streptomyces lushanensis. GTDB lineage: Bacteria > Actinomycetota > Actinomycetes > Streptomycetales > Streptomycetaceae > Streptomyces > Streptomyces lushanensis. Next base: position 4,512 of record NZ_MAUD01000272.1, on the reverse strand, counting down.
GTGTATGTCAACAAGTGCCTGCGGGACCATCTGACCAAGGACTATCTGGGTGTTGCCTTCGTCCAGGGCGGCATTCTCGCGGTGAAGGTGCGGGGCGACCGGGTGGGTTCGGTCTGGTTCTGCGCGTACGACGACGCCAGGGATCAGGACGGCTGGAGCGTGCAGGAGCGGGTGGAGCGGCTGCTGTTGCCCTGCGGTGAGGACTTCGACGCCTTTCTGCTGAGGCTGGCGGGCAGTCCGCCGGAGCTGGAGACCGTGGCGAACCTGATGGTGGACGGCGGCTTCGCGCGCGCCGTCCCGGTGGAGGGATGAGCGCGATGGTGACCTTCGCGCAGGCGCAGGAGCGCGCGGAAGAGTGGGTCAACGGCGATCTGCCCGGATATCAGCATCGGGAGGTCCGGGTACGGGAGTTCGAGCTGGGCTTCGTGGTCTGGGCGGAGGACCGCGAGGCCGGGCCCAGGTCGGACGGCGGCCGGCAGCGGCTGGTCATCGCGCGGGACAGCGGTGAGGCCACGCTGTGGCCGGGTCTGCCGGTGGGCGAGGTGATCCGCCGGTACGAGGAGGAGTACGGAGTGCCGGAGGCGCCGCCGGCCGCGCCGGAGCCGCCGCAGCGTATCGATCTGAATCAGACGTCGTTCCTGTTGAGCCCGCCGGAGTGGCTCCAGGAGGCGGCGGACAGACGAACGGCTTCGGAGACCTCCTCGGCGGGGACACGGTTGACGGGTCCGGGTCCGGGTCCGGGTCCGGGTCCGGGTGCGGCCTCCGGACCTTCGGTCCCGCCCGTGGCGCCGTCCCCGTTCGCACACTCGTCCCCGTCGCAGGGTGGCGCCGGGGCTGCGTACGAGCCCGCCGGGGCCACGCCCTGGGCCGGGACGGACACCAATGCCGCCGGTTCGGCCGACGAGGGGTCCGTTCCGATGCCCGCGACGGTCTTCGCGCCGCCGCTCTCCGGTTCGGACGAGGACGACACTCCGCCGCCCGTCGTGGGCGCCGACGCGCCGACCGCGCTGATGTCGGGAGGCAGCCAACTGCCGCCCACGGCGGTGAATCCGAGGCCGGGCAGGGACGGTGCCGGCCCCGGCGGTGAGCACGGCGCCGCGGAGGCCGGCCGGGCCGCCTCGGCGCGGCACGGCGGGCAGGGCGGTGGCCCGGAGACTCCGCCGCCGGCCGGCCCGCACGGTGTCGCGGGCGCGGGGCTGCCGGGCGGGGCGCCGCCGCGGTCGGGGCCGGGTGCGCCCGGCGCGCCGGCGGGCGGTTATCTGCCCACGCAGTTGGTCTCGAACACCGGTCCTGAGGGAGCACGGCCTCCCGGTCCGCCCGCTCCTCCCGGTGCGCTCTCGCCTCCTGGTCCGCCCGCCCCGCCCGGTCCGCCCGGTGCGCCGGGCGCGCCTTTCGACGGGGCGCACCTGGCCGAGACGATGTTCGCCGGGGCGGGCCCGTCGGGGCCGGGCGCTCCGAGGCCGCCCGGTCCTCCGGGTCCTCCCGGTCCGCCCAGCACTCCCGGTCCGCCGGGACTTCCCGGTGCCCCGGCTGCTCCCGGTGGCCCCGGTGCGGCTCCGGGCGGGGCTCAGTACGAGGCGACGGTGCTCGCCGGTCCGCACCACGCCGGTCCGCACCACGCCGGTCCCGGCGCCCCGCCGCCCGCCGGTCCTCCCGGTCCGCCTGGTCCTTCCGGTGTGCCAGGTGTGCCTGGTGTGCCGCCCGGTGGAGGGCACCATGCCGCGACGAGGACGGCAGGACCCGGCCAGGCCGGTTCCGTACCGCCGCCGTCGGCTCCGGGGCCGGCGGGGCCGCCCGGGGCTCCTGGCGTACCGCCGGGCCCGCCCGGTGCCGTACCGCCGCAGGCCCAGCCTCCGGCTGCGCACGCGGCGTACGGCTATCCGCAGCAGCCCGGTCCGCCGACCGTCGGGCCCGGCTATCAGGCCGTGCTGCGCTATCGCGCGCCCGACGGCTCGGAGGCCCAGCTCATCCGGCGCTCCGCACCCGGCACTCCGCACCCCGAGTGGCAGATCCTGCACGAGCTGCGCGCGCTGAACGTGCCGCCGCAGCAGGTGCTCGAACTGCACACGGAGCTGGAGTCGTGCGAGCTGCCCGGTGGTTACTGCGCTCGGATGATCCGGGAGACCTGGCCGCAGGTGCGGATCACCAGTGTCGCGCCGTACGGTCAGGATCATGCGAGCCGGCAGCAGGGCATGCGTCATCTGCTGACGCACCAGGGCGAGTTGCACCAGGTCGCGGACGGGCCCGCGCGGCCCGCGCCGGTGCGCGCCCCGCTGCCGCAGTTGGCGCCCGCGCCGCCGGTCCCGCCGGAGGGCGTCGCGCAGGAGCTGATGGGGGCGTTCGGCCCGCAGGGCATCTGCCGGTTCGACCAGCGGGCGGTGTCCCGTCAGGGCGTACCGGAGATCGTGGCGCGCACGCTCGTGTGGGCGGGACTGCCGGCCGACTTCGGGCCGTTCTTCTGGGCGCAGCCTCCGCAGCCGGTGGTGCCGACGCTGGCCGAGCTGGCCGCGCAGCGGCAGGTGCCGGCGGCGCCGGACGCGGGCTCGTACCTGGTGGTGGGCAGCGACTTCGGGCGCGCGCTCTGTGTGCAGTACGGCACGGCGCACATCATGGCGGTGCCGGTGGAGGCGGGCCCCGGCGGGCAGTCGGTGCCGCCGCAGTTCGTGAACACCGGACTGCCGGAGTTCACACGGTCGTTGGCGCTGCTGGGCCGGATGTGGCGGCTGCGCTTCGGTCTCAATCCGGAGCAGGCGGGACGCTGGACGGTCGACTTCCAGGCGCAGCTCGTATCACTGGACGCGGCGGCGCTGTCGTCGCCGGAGAACTGGTGGTCGGTGCTGCTGGAGCAGATGTGGGACGGGCTGCTGTGAGGTGAGGTCCGTCCGAGCGGTGCGGTGCGCCTCCCGAGGGCGGGAGGCGCACCACGACCGCAGGTCCCGGCGGGGCGCCGGCAGGCCTCAGCGGCCCTGACAGCCTCCCGGCGGCGGCGCCGACCCCGGCCCCGGCGGGTTCGGCTCCACGGGCTCGGGACCCACCGGCCTCGGCTCCACGCGCCCCGGCGGCTGCATGCGCCTCACGGGAAGCTGAGCGTGCGGGCGAACAGCGTGACCAGGATCAGCACCACGGGGAAGCACACCAGGAACATGGCGAACGTATAGCCCATGATGTCGCGCGCCTTGAGGCCGAGGATCGTCAGCGTGGGCAGCATCCAGAACGGCTGGAGCAGATTCGCGCTGGCCTCGCCGAGGTCGTAGACCACGACCACCCAGCCCTGGTGGACCTGGAGCTGGTTGGCCGCGTCCAGGACGTACGGCGCCTCGATGACCCACTTGCTGCCGCCGCTGGGCACGAAGACCCCGAGGACGGCGCTGTAGACGACGATCAGGGCCGGGTAGAAGAACTCGTTCGAGACCGACACCAGCCAGCCGGCGATGGTCTTGCTCAGCCCGGTGAAGGCGATCATGCCGAAGATCCCGCCGTAGAGCGGGAATTGGAGCAGCACACCCGAGGCGGCCGGTGTTCCGTCCTTGACGGCCCCGGCCAGATGCACGGGCCGCCAGTGCAGGATGAGCGCCAGCAGGATCAGGATGAGATTGACGGTGTTCAGATCGAGGGCGTTGAGGGCGCTGCCCTCCGCGCGGGCGAAGTGGCGTGCCAGGTACCACACACCGAGCGCGAACAGCAGGATCGCGAAGACCGGGCTGTACTCGATCCACTCACCGGGCCGGCCGCGGCGCAGCGGCGAGCGCTGCTCCGCCACGCCGGGACCCAGGTCAATGCCGAGCTGTTCGGCGGTCTTCGCGCGCTCCGGCGAGGGCGAGAGGAACCAGGCCATGCCCACGGCGATGACGAAGATGACGGCCGTGGCCGCGATGCCCTGCCACAGGAAGATGGTCTCCGTCAGCGGGATGAGTCCGCTGCCGCGTCCCTCCTTGATGACCTCCTGGACGGCGGGCGGACTCGACGCGGCGCTGGCCACCTGGAGCGCCGCCGATCCCGACAGACCCTGGGCCCAGACGGTGCCGAGGCCGAGGAAGGCCATCGCGCCCAGGGCCCGGTAGTCCACGCCCGTGACCCTGCGGGCTATCTCCTTGGCGAGGATCGCCGTGAAGATCAGGCTGAAGGCCCAGTTCAGATAGGACGTCACCATCGCCACGGCCGCGGTGAACGCGACGGCCGCGCGCGGTGTCCGGGGCACGAGCGCGATCCTGGCGATCAGCCGGCCGACCGGCGGTGAGACCGCGACCGCGTATCCGGCGATAATGATCATCGCCATTTGCAGGGTGAAGGTGATCAGGGACCAGAATCCCTGGCCCCACGCGTCCACCAGCCCGTATCCGGTTGTCGCCGCCGGATCCGAGGGCGCGCCGTACAGGCTCTCACCGGTCGCGAGGCCGAGGGCGAAGACCGCGAAGGTGCCCACCAGTACGAAGCCCAGCGCGTCGGGCAGCCATTTCTCGGAGAAGGCCGTGAAGCGGAGCGCCATGCGCGCCGGCCAGGGCTCCCGGCCGG
>NZ_MAUD01000271.1 GCF_001700515.1 Streptomyces lushanensis | reverse complement strand
TCCACGGCGACGCGGGAGGACCCGTCCTCCCGCGTCGCCGTGGAGACCTTGATCACCACAGGTCAGGTCCATGTGGCCGGCGAGGTCACGACCAAGGCCTACGCGCCGATCGCGCAGCTCGTGCGGGACAAGATCCTGGAGATCGGCTACGACTCCTCGAAGAAGGGCTTCGACGGCGCCTCCTGCGGCGTGTCGGTGTCCATCGGCGCGCAGTCGCCGGACATCGCCCAGGGTGTCGACACCGCGTACGAGAAGCGTGTCGAGGGTGACGAGGACGAGCTGGACAAGCAGGGCGCGGGCGACCAGGGCCTGATGTTCGGCTACGCCTGCGACGAGACGCCCGAGCTGATGCCGCTCCCGATCCACCTCGCGCACCGGCTCTCCCGCCGCCTGTCCGAGGTCCGCAAGAACGGGACCATCCCGTACCTGCGCCCCGACGGCAAGACCCAGGTCACCATCGAGTACGACGGCGACAAGGCCGTCCGCCTCGACACGGTCGTCGTCTCCTCGCAGCACGCCTCGGACATCGACCTGGACTCGCTGCTCGCTCCCGACGTGCGTGAATTCGTCGTCGAGCACGTCCTCCAGGAGCTGGTCGACGACGGCATCAAGCTGGAGACCGAGGGCTACCGTCTGCTGGTCAACCCGACCGGACGCTTCGAGATCGGCGGCCCGATGGGCGACGCCGGTCTGACCGGCCGCAAGATCATCATCGACACGTACGGCGGCATGGCCCGGCACGGCGGCGGCGCCTTCTCCGGCAAGGACCCGTCGAAGGTCGACCGCTCCGCCGCGTACGCCATGCGCTGGGTCGCCAAGAACGTCGTCGCCGCGGGCCTCGCCTCCCGCTGCGAGGTCCAGGTCGCGTACGCGATCGGCAAGGCCGAGCCGGTCGGTCTCTTCGTGGAGACCTTCGGCACCGCCACGGTCGACACCGAGAAGATCGAGCAGGCCATCGGCCAGGTCTTCGACCTCCGCCCGGCCGCGATCATCCGCGACCTCGACCTGCTCCGCCCGATCTACGCCCAGACCGCGGCGTACGGCCACTTCGGCCGCGAGCTCCCCGAGTTCACCTGGGAGACCACGGACCGCGTGGACGCCCTGCGCGAGGCCGCGGGCCTCTGACCCACCCCGCACCGGCTGACAACGGCCCCGGACCGCAGGACGGTCCGGGGCCGTTGTCAGC
>NZ_MAUD01000270.1 GCF_001700515.1 Streptomyces lushanensis | reverse complement strand
GCACCACGCCACTGACAATCGCCCCGACCTGCGCGGACGACCGATTGTCAGTGGCGTGGTGCACCGTGGGATCCACATCCGGTCGATCGATCTGGAGGGGGACCCATGACCGTGCCCGAAACCACCGCTGCCACCACGACCACCGGGAGCGAGGCGCTGCGTCCGCACGCCGAGGACGCGTTCGCCGAGGAGCTGGCCGCCCTGGCCGCGGCCGACGACCGGCAGCGGCCCGCGAGATGGCGGCTGTCGCCCTGGGCCGTGGCCACCTATCTGCTCGGAGGCACGTTGCCCGACGGCACGGTGATCACACCGAAGTACGTGGGGCCGCGCCGGATCGTGGAAGTCGCCGTCACCACGCTCGCCACCGACCGGGCGCTGCTGCTCCTCGGTGTGCCGGGCACCGCCAAGACCTGGGTCTCCGAACATCTCGCGGCGGCCGTCAGCGGTGACTCGACACTGCTGGTGCAGGGCACGGCGGGCACACCGGAGGAGGCGATCAGGTACGGCTGGAACTACGCGCGGCTGCTCGCCCACGGCCCGAGCCGCGACGCGCTGGTGCCCAGTCCGGTGATGCGGGCCATGTCGGAGGGCATGACCGCGCGGGTCGAGGAGCTGACCCGTATCCCCGCCGACGTGCAGGACTCGCTCATCACGATCCTGTCCGAGAAGACGCTGCCGGTCCCGGAGCTGGGACAGGAGGTGCAGGCCGTCCGCGGTTTCAATCTGATCGCCACGGCCAACGACCGCGACCGCGGTGTCAACGATCTCTCCAGCGCGCTGCGCCGCCGTTTCAACACCGTCGTCCTGCCGCTGCCCGCCACACCCGAGGCGGAGGTCGACATCGTCTCCCGGCGCGTCGACCAGATAGGGCGCTCGCTCGATCTGCCGGCCGGGCCCGAGGGCATCGACGAGATCCGCCGGGTCGTGACGGTCTTCCGCGAGCTGCGCGACGGTGTCACGACCGACGGCCGTACGAAGCTCAAGTCCCCCTCCGGGACGCTCTCCACGGCCGAGGCCATCTCCGTCGTCACCAATGGCCTGGCACTCGCCGCCCACTTCGGCGACGGAGTGCTGCGGCCGGGCGATGTGGCCGCCGGCATCCTCGGCGCGGTCGTCCGCGATCCGGCGGCCGACCGGGTGATCTGGCAGGAGTATGTCGAGACCGTGGTCCGTGAGCGCGACGGCTGGAAGGACTTCTACCGTGCCTGCCGCGAGGTGAGCGCGTGACGGCGGCGCCGGCGGCCGTCGGCGCCGCCGGGCGCGGGCCGCTGCTGCTCGGGATCCGCCACCACGGGCCGGGATCCGCGCGGGCGGTGCGGGGCGCGCTCGACGCGGCGGCGCCACGCGTGGTGCTGATCGAAGGGCCGCCCGAGGGCGACGCGTTGCTGGCGCTCGCCGGGGACGAGGCGATGCGACCGCCGGTCGCGCTGCTCGCGCACGCGGTGGACGATCCGGGACGGGCCGCGTTCTGGCCGCTGGCGGAGTTCTCGCCCGAATGGGTCGCGATCCGCTGGGCGCTGGCCCATGACGTACCGGTGCGGTTCATCGATCTGCCCGCGGCGCACTCACTGGCGCGGACCCCGGAGGACGGATCCGAGGAGGGACCCGACAGGGACGAGCCAGGCGCCCAAGGACGGCCCGGCACCGAGGGACAGCCGGGCGCCGAGGAACTGCGGGTCGATCCGCTCGCCGTTCTCGCCGAGGCCGCCGGATACGACGATCCGGAGCGCTGGTGGGAGGACGTCGTCGAGCACCACGGTCCTGGCCGCTCCGCCGACCCCTTCGCGCCGTTCGAGGCGGTCGCCGAGGCCATGGGCGCACTGCGCGAGGAGTACGGCGCCGGGGGGCATGGGCGTGATCTCGTCCGCGAGGCCCATATGCGTATCCAACTGCGCGCGGCGCGCAAGGAGTTCGGCGACGGAGGTGTCGCCGTCGTCTGCGGCGCCTGGCATGTGCCCGCGCTGGCGGAGAAGAGCACCGTCGCGGCCGACCGCGCGTTGCTCAAGGGCCTGCCCAAGGTGAGGGCCGAGCTGACCTGGGTGCCCTGGACCCACCGCAGGCTCGCCCGGCACAGCGGCTACGGCGCGGGTGTCGACTCACCCGGCTGGTACGGACATCTCTTCGCCGTGCCCGACCGTCCCGTGGAGCGCTGGCTCACCAAGGTCGCGGGGCTGCTGCGGGAGGAGGACCGGACCGTCTCCTCCGCGCATGTCATCGAGGCGGTACGGCTCGCCGAGACCCTGGCCGTGATGCGCGGTCGACCGCTGGCCGGTCTCACCGAGACCATCGACGCCGTACGGGCCGTGATGTGCGAGGGATCGGACATTCCGCTCGGGCTCATCCGGGACCGGCTCGTGGTGGGAGATGTGCTCGGCGAGGTCCCGGACACGGCGCCCGCCGTGCCGTTGCAGCGCGATCTCACCCGGCTCCAGCGGTCGCTGCGGCTCAAACCGGAGGCGCTGGAGCGCGAACTGGACCTCGATCTGCGCAAGGAGACGGACACGGCGCGCAGCAGGCTTCTGCACCGGCTGCGGCTGCTGGGCATCGGCTGGGGCGAGCAGGCCGCGGGGCGTGGGAGCACCGGCACGTTCCGGGAGAGCTGGCGGTTGCGCTGGGAGCCGGAGCTGTACGTACGGGTCGCGGAGGCGGGCGTATGGGGCACCACCGTGCTCTCCGCCGCCTCCTCCAAGGCCGAGTCCCAGGCAGCGTCCTCGACATCGCTCGCCGAGGTCACGGCACTGGCAGAGCGCTGTCTGCTGGCCGATCTGTCCGACGCGCTGCCCGTGGTGATGCGCGCCCTGGCGGACCGTGCCGCGCTGGACGCCGACGTCGGCCGGCTCGCCACGGCGCTGCCCGCGCTCGCCCGCTCGCTGCGGTACGGGGACGTACGGTCCACGGACACCGCCGCACTCGGGGAGGTGGCGGCCGGGCTCGCCGAGCGGATCTGCGTGGGCCTGCCGCCGGCCTGCGCCGGTCTCGACGCGGACGGCGCCGCCGAGATGCGCACGCACCTCGACAGCGTCCACACGGCGATCGGCCTCCTCCCGGCCGGCCGGGA
>NZ_MAUD01000269.1 GCF_001700515.1 Streptomyces lushanensis | reverse complement strand
CCCCTGCCCAGGCGCCGCCGCTGAGCCGGTCGAAGAGGACGGCGAGCAGGGTCACGAGCACGGTCGTGCACATCCACGGCATCATCACCGGAGAGGCCCAGGCCAGCAGAGGCACGGCCCAGCGGCGGCGCCTGGGCAGGGGAGCGGTCGCGGGCAGCGGCGGCGCCAGCTCCGACCAGACACCGGCGACGAGCGCGGTCACCTCGGGCGCGCCGCCCTCCACCGCGTCGGCGAGCCGCGCGCGGCAGACCGCGCAGGATTCGAGATGGGCCTCCAGCGCCCAGACCTCGTCGCCCGCGATGGCACTGTCGCCGCGTGCGTAGCGGCCGATGAGCGTCTCGGAGGCGTGCTGGGCGGGCGAGGCACCCGTACCCGTGCCGGAGGACCGGCCCGTACCCCTGCGGGAGGAGCGCCCCGTACCCGTGCCCGTGCCGGAGGACCGGTCCGTACCCCTGCGGGAGGAGCGCCCCGTACCCGTGCCCGTGCCGGAGGACCGGTCCGTACCCCTGCGGGAGGAGCGCCCCGTACCCGTGCCCGTGCCGGAGGACCGGTCCGTACCCCCGCGCCCGTGGTTGTCGCTCATGACAGTGCCTCCCGCATGGCTTGCCGTGCCCGACGGGCGCGGGTTTTGACGGTGCCTTCCGGCAGTCCGAGCAGAACGGCGGTCTCCCGTACGGTGAGTCCGTCGAGCACCATGGCCCGCAGTACGTCACCCAGTTCGGGCGCGAGCCGCCGCAGCGCGTCGCCGACCTCGCCGTCGACGCCCGCCGCCAGCACCTCGTCCTCGGCGGCGGGCGCGACGGTGGGGGCGACCCCGGCCGCCATCACCTCGGGAAGGCGCGCGTGGTGCGCGCGTCGGCGGAACGCGTCGACAAGGCGCCGCGCCGCGATCGTCCACAGCCAGCCGACGGCCGTACCGCCGACGGCCGCGCCCGCGAACGCGCCCGCCGCGCGCCACACCGCCAGGTACGTCTCCTGCATGACCTCGGCGACGATCTGCTCGTCCGCACACCGCCGCCGCAGCCGTACGGCCAGCCAGGGCGCGGTGCGCCGGTACAACTCCTCGAACGCGGCGCGGTCGCCCTTGGCGACGAGCCGGACGAGTCCCTCCTCGTCCAGCGCGGTGAGTGTCCTCCTACGTGATCCCACACCGGCTAGACGCACGGCGCGACGGCCAGGTTTTCATCCGGGTGTGCTCTGCGTCACACGGTCCTGTCCGGCCGGACAGGACCGTGCACCCCCTCGAAAGGTTCCAGGACCGGACAGGGCCTAGTCGTCGTCCCCCGCCTGGAGCTGGCCGAAGATCTGCGCCAGATTCAGTCCCGACGGGGACGGCAGGAGGTTCTTCCGCTCCGAACTGGTCGCCGGGATGTTGAGCTGGTCGCTGAACTGCTTGCCGTACTCCTCCTGGAGACCGATCCCGACGAAGCCCCGCCGCGCGTCGGACGTCGCGTCGGGAGGCGTGGGCAGCGCCAGCAGGGCGGCCTGGGCGTTCTGCGCCGAACCGTGCACCAACTGCCAGCGTTCGACGATCATCTGACGGCACTCCTCGACCGTCTTGTACCGCAGACCCGTGTGAATGCGGGAACGGGCGTCGCAGAGTTCGCCGGCCAATTGGAAGAACTGACTGATGTAGTACCGGCTGCGCGACCACATGTACGCGCGATAGGGGACGTGCCGCGGCACGTAGGACGTACCGGAGTCGAGCCACAGCTCGTCGAATCCGGCTTCCTCGCCACTGCCGATGGCATTGTCGAGGTCCTCCAGCCACAACCCCGATGTCCAGCCGTAGAGTTCGCCCTCCATCATGAGGACGCGTGTCAGTTTCTCCTCCAGGCCCTCGCACGCGTAGTCGAAGAGCGCGCCGATCGCGGCGACCGTGAGGGAGTGCCGGACCCGCATGTAACGGAGCAGTACTTCCGCCGTACGGAGCAGTTCGGCGTGGTCGTAATTCGGGAACTGCTCGTCGAACTTGCCCTGCCGCGCGAGACCGACGATCTCCTCCGCGCTCATGCTCGGCGTCACATCGGAGACATAGGTCATGCCGGTGGCGCTGGTCGCCCGCAGGAGCAGGCTCCAGGGATTGGGGAAGGTGCGGTAGTGCTTGAGGAGATCGGGAGCGTACTTGTCGAAGTGCCGGGTGCAGGCCGGGCAGAAACAGGTCTTCTCGACTCTGCCGAGCTGCCCGCTCATTCCCCAGAGATCGGTCACGTCGAGCGCGACCCCTTTGAGTCTGCCGCTGCCCTTCGTTCCGGCCGTGACCTCACGGGCGATGTCGATTCCGGTGCCCAGGATCGCACCGAAGATCTCACTCGTCCGCGGATTGGCGAGACAGGCCTGATTCGCCGTGCGGCCCGCGATGTTACGTGTGCGGATGCCGTCGCCGGGAACGAATCCATGACCGGGGAAGAGGGTTAAGGTGACATCGAGTCCGGCCGTGACGAATACACGGACCGCGTCCGCGAAACTCCCGATCCGGGAGTTGGCCTTCGCGTAGTTGGACATGGGGACGCCGCGAAGCCCGTCGACGTCGAACAGCAGACCGTCGGGCTCCAGCACGGGCAGGGCGACGGCCTTGGCCCGTACGCCCCAGAGCGTCTCGAAGTCGCTCAGGAGGGTCTCCGGGTCCTTGTAGCGCAGGACCGACAGGCTGGGGATGTCCAGTACGCCTTCACCGGCGGTTTCTGAGACTCGTGAGATGCTGAACGGGCGCCGGCTCATGACGTTCTCCTTCTGGCCAATGCGCGGATGGCGGCATCGGTGATGGTGTGATGTCCGTCCGGTCCGGGCTGAAGAAAGCCGCGGGCCGTCAGGGAGCGCAGGACGGAGGTGATATGTCCTGCGGAGGCTTGGGAAAGACATGTGACTGCGGTTTCCGCGATCCGGTTCAGCCCTGGCCGGCCGGGGGCCGAGCGCGGGGCCGGAAATGCCAACGCGTCCAGCAGGATGTACTCGTCGTCCGAGAGCGGCTGGGCGAGTTGACGGCGGAGGATCTTCAGGAGCGCGGCGGGAGACAGGGCACGTTCAGGTGCCGGCTCCGGCTCCGGCTCCGGCTCCGGTGTCGATTCGAGATCGGATTCGAGGTCGGGTTCGATTTCGAGTTCGGGTGCGGATTCCTGATCTGGTTCGGGATTCGCGACGGTGTCGTCCTGCGACTCGGTCTGAAGGCCCTTGAGCCGTTTCCACCGGGTACGCCATTCCTCCAGCCGCGGGTCGTCTCTGCTGACACGCTGCGAGGAGGATGTCAGCGCGGGAGAGTCCGATATGAGCAGCGCCGGCACGAGTGACATGAGGGAGTCGAATTCAGGGAGTCGTACTCCGTTGAAGATGTCACTGAGTGTGGACTTCACCAGTCCTCGGCCGTGCAGGCCGGCGAGTTCGGAGATCTTCTGGAGCGAGGGATTGCCGTGCGAGATCCGCAGAGATCTCAGATCCTTGGCGAATGCGGCCAGTTCGCGCTGGAACACGTCGGGTGATGGTGGTGGTGAGTCACGTGCGAGAGGCTCCAGTTCGGTCATCGGCGGCTCCGATCGGCTTGCGGGGAAGGCAGCGTAGTCGCGTGCGTTCGTCTTTGTCACGGAGTTCGGGGAACGGCGCCGAACGCTGCCGAACGGAAGGAGACGTTCGATCGAACAGAGCCTCCGTTCGACCGCTGACGTGCGCTGTTCTGTATTCTTCGGCGTCGTTCGCTCAGCTCGGACCGAACGGGGGGTCGGGCGTGTGCTGGTGCACATGACGAATGAAGCAATGAACTCCGCGACCGCACCGGCTACTTCATCTCAGGAGCCCGCACTCGCCGAGACCGCCGAGTCCACCGAGACCGCCGAATCCGCCGCCTCCACCGTAACCAACGAGACCACCACCCCCGCCGTTCCCGCCGTACCCGCTGCACCTTCCGTACCCGCCGTACCCGCGGAGCCCGCCGGGTCGGCCGGGTCGGTCGGATCCACCGGGCCCACCAGCGGCATCCCCGCCCTGAGCGAGCGCGTACTGGACCTCATCGCGCTGCTCGTCCTTCTCACGGTCGCCGCCGTGGTCTTCACGGTGGCGGGGCCCGCCGCGTTCACCGCCGTCACCAGTGTCGGCGTGGGGCTGTTCGCCACCTGGCGGACCCGTCCCCCGCGTCGGTGACGCCACCGCAGGCAGGACGCGGGCCCGGAGCTTCCGCTCCGGGCCCGTGGCGGGCGTGGCGCGACACCGCAGCCAAAAGCGTTTGACGCCCACCGACGCGCGGCGATCGGATGGCGCCCCATGAGCACAGGGCAGATGCACCCCGGCCTCCACCCCATCGACGACGACCTCGTACGGCGGCTGGTCGCCGGGCAGTTCCCCCGGTGGGCGGGGCTGGCGGTGGAGCGGGTGCCGTCGGGCGGAACGGTCAACGCCATGTACCGGCTGGGGGACGCCACGGGCGACGGCATGGGCGACGACATGGTCGTACGGCTGCCGCTGGTGAGCGGCGGAGCCAAGGACGTATCACTGGAGCAGCGGTGGCTGCCCCGCCTCGCGCCCCTGCTGCCCGTACCCGTCCCCGAGGTACTCGCGGCCGGACAGCCCGCCGAGGGATATCCGTGGCCGTGGTCGGTGTACGGCTGGTTGGCGGGCGCGAACCCGGAGGCGGGCGCGCTGCGCGAACCCGCCTCGTTGGCCGTGGACTTGGCCGACTTCGTGGCGGCGATGCGGAGCGTCCACCTGCCGGATCCGCCGGACGCCTACCGTGGCGGACCGCTCACCTCGCTCGACGCGCCGACCCGGGCGGCGATCGAGCAACTGCGCACGATCCCCGAGGAGGGCGTCGACTGCGACGCCGTGACCGCCGTGTGGGAGGACGCGCTACGGGCGCCCCGCTGGGACGGGCCACCGGTGTGGCTGCACGCCGATCTGACGCCGGGCAACCTGCTGGTGGACGAAGGCGGCAGGCTGGCCTCCGTCATCGACTTCGGGTGTACGGGAGCGGGCGATCCGGCCTGTGATCTGTTCCCGGCGTGGAATCTCCTGCCGCCGGACGCGAGGGAGATCTTCCGCGAGGCGCTCGACGTGGACGACGTGACCTGGACCCGCGGCCGGGGCCGGACGCTCTCACAGGCGCTGGTCGCGCTGCCGTACTACCGGAAGACGAACCTGGAGATGGCCCGCGACGCACGGCATGTGATCCGGGCGGTGCTGGAGGAAAGCTGACGATCTCTTCGTCATGTCGCTTTCTGTGATGAATGGACTACGGAGTGAAAGGCGGGCGCGTACGCTCCGACCGGGGGCATGGCTCGACAGAACGCATGTCAAGAAGGAGCGTTGCAATGCCGCATGAGGACAAGCGCGAGACGCGGGAGTACCTGCCCCCGCGCAAGCACTTCGGACAGGAACTGCGTATCGCCCGTGAGGCCGCCGGACTGACGCAGCAACAACTCGGCGAGGGCGTGGTCTGCCACGCCAGTCTGATCGCGCACTTCGAGGCGGGAAGGCGCATGCCGCGTGCAGAGGACGCGCAGCGGATCGACAAGGTGCTCGGCACGGGGGGTCGGTTCCACCGGATGCTGAGCATCCTCGAAGAGGCCAAGTACGCCGCGCACTTCCGGGAGGCGGCCGAGGCGGAGCGCTTGGCGACGGCGATCTACCAATTCGCTGTCTCACTGGTCCCCGGCATTTTCCAAACGGCCGACTACGCGCGTGCGGTGTACCGGTCGGGAGAGCCCAACCCCAACCCGAAGCGGATGGACGAGTTGGTCAAGGGTCGAACCTTGCGTCGACTGATGCTGGAGGACCCAGAGACGCCCATGGTGTGGGTTGTCCTCAGTGAGGCAGTCACGCGGACCGTGGTTGGCGGCCCGGCCGTGATGGCCGAGCAACTCCGCGACCTCGCCCGGCTGATGCGGGACGACAGGATCTACTTGCAGATCGTGCCGTTCTCCGCCGGAGCTCACGCGACCATGGGCAGCATGGTCACCCTGATGAGCTTTGACGACGCCCCCGACATGGCGTACGTCGAGGGCGTATTCACCGGAGCCCTGTTCGACGATCCGCACCTCGTGCGAAGGCTCCGTCAGGCATACGATTTGACGAGGGCCGCCGCGTTGCCGCCAGCGGCATCCCTGGCCCTCATCGAATCGGTGGCTGAGGATTACGAAAATGACTGTTAGCCGCATCCCCAAGGCGTCGGCCCTCACCGGCTGGCGCAAGTCCAGCTACAGCGGTCCGGACAACGGCGATTGCGTCGAGGTGACGGACACCATCCCGGCGTCGCTGCTCGCGGGCTGGCGCAAGTCAAGCTACAGCAATCCGGATGGTGGCAGTTGCGTCGAAGTGGCGGACGGCGTCTCCGGCCTCGTCCCCGTCCGTGACAGCAAGAACCCCGACGGCCCGGCCCTCACCGTCCCCGCGCCGGCCTGGACCACCTTCATCACCGCCCTCACCAAGGACGATCTGAGCGCCTGAGCCGGCTCAACCCACCCCCGAGCCCCGCCGTCCCAAAG
>NZ_MAUD01000027.1 GCF_001700515.1 Streptomyces lushanensis | reverse complement strand
TCGATCCCGGCCGGGATCGAGGCCGTCCAACAGCTCGGCAGCGAGAACGGATTCGAGGTCGAGGCCACCAGCGACGCCTCGGCCTTCACCGAGGACAACCTCGCCCGCTTCCAGGCGATCGTCTTCAACAACACCAACTCCACACCGGAGAGCGGCGATCTGCTCGACGCCGGACAGCGCGCCGCGCTCCAGGCGTTCGTGCGCGGCGGCGGCGGCTGGGTCGGCCTGCACGCCGCGTCCGCCAGCGAGCGCGACTGGGACTGGTACGAGGGGCTGGTCGGCGCGATCTTCGACAAGCATCCCGCCGTCCAGACGGGCCGGGTGAAGGTGCTCGATCAGGTCCATCCCTCCACCCAGGGCCTGCCGCAGCTCTGGGAGCGTACGGAGGAGTGGTACAACTGGCGCGTCAATCCGACCGGCAAGGTCCACACGCTCGCCCAGATCAAGGTGAACGACGGGGTCAGCGGTCTGGACGAGGGCGTCGACCACCCGTGGTCCTGGTGCCAGAACTACGACGGCGGACGCTCCTGGTTCACCGCCGGCGGCCACGCGGCCTCCGCCTTCCAGGAGGACGCCTTCCGCAGGCATCTGCTCGGCGGCATCCAGTGGGCGGCGGGCAGCAAGCCCGGTGACTGCACCGCCACCAGGACGGGCTCCTTCCAGCGCACTCCGCTGGCCACCAGCGATCTCGCCGACCCCTTCGAGCTGGCCGTCGCGCCGGACCGCCGGGTCTTCTTCATCCAGCGCACCGGCAAGCTCAAGGTGATCGACCAGCAGACGCTCCAGGTCTCGACCGCGCTGGACTTCGCGTACACCCCGGAGATGACGAGCCAGTCCGACGGTCTGCTCGGTCTCACTCTCGATCCGGACTTCGCGCGGAACAACTGGCTCTATCTGCTGCACTCCGACAAAACCGAGAAGCGGCTCAACCTGTCGCGCTTCACGGTCACCGGCAACACCGTCGACCCGGCCTCGGAGAAGCGGCTGCTGACCGTGCCGACACTGCGCGGCGAGGGCCGGGCCAACTCGCACATGGCGGGCTCGATCACCTTCGACAAGAACGGTGATCTGTACGTCGCGACCGGCGACAACACCGATCCCTTCGCCTCCGACGGCTTCAGCCCGATCGACGAGCGCGAGGGGCGCCGCGCCTGGGACGCGCAGACCACGGCGGGCAACACGAACGATCTGCGCGGCAAGGTTCTCCGTATCACGCCCGAGGACGACGGCACGTACTCCGTCCCCGAGGGCAATCTCTTCGCGCCGGGCACCGGGAGGACCCGCCCGGAGATCTACGCGATGGGCATGCGCAATCCGTTCCGTATCACCACCGACCCGCTCAGCGGCGCGCTGCTGGTCGGTGACTACGGGCCCGACGCACGGGAGGCGGTCGCCAACCGCGGACCTGAGGGCACCGTCGAGTACAACCGCATCACGGAGCCGGGCAATTACGGCTGGCCGTACTGCACCGGTGACAACACCCCGTTCAACGACTACGACTTCGCGACCGGCACCTCGGGCGCGAAGTTCGACTGCGCCGCGCTGGTCAACGACTCGCCGAACAACACCGGTCTGCGCGAGCTGCCAGCGGCCAAGCCCGCGACGGTCTGGTACGCCTACTCCGCCTCGCCGCGGTTCCCCGAGCTGGGCACGGGCGGCGGCGGACCGATGGGCGGGCCGGTCTACGACTACGATCCGGCGAACACGTATCCCTCCAAGTTCCCCGAGTACTTCGAGGGAAAGTGGTTCAACTACGAGCTGACCAGGACCTGGTTCAAGACCTTCTCGTTCCAGGAGAAGGACCAGACCTTCACGGATCCGCGGTTCGAGCCCGTCAAGGCGGGCGATCTCCACTCCATCAACGGCGTGTTCGGCGACATGAGCTGGAACCAGCCCTTCGACGCGGACTTCGGCCCTGACGGAGCGCTGTACGTCATCGACTTCGGACTCGGCAGCGGCACGGGCCGCGGTGGCAGCAACGAGGGCTCGGGCATCTACCGTATCGACTACGTCGGGGACGGCAGGCTGCCCGACGCCAAGACGGCGGCGAGCCCGGACAGCGGACCCGCACCGCTGACCGTGGCCTTCTCCAGCGAGGGTTCGGGACTGCCCGGCGGCAGACCGGTCTCCTACGCCTGGGACTTCGACGGCAACGGGACCACCGACTCGACCGAGGCGAACCCCTCCCATGTCTACCGCGACAAGGGCCGGTTCACGGCGCGGCTGACGGTCACGGGCCCCGGCGGGCTGACCGCGCTCTCCGTCCGGGAGATCACGGTCGGCAACTCCCGGCCGGTGGTCACCATCCAGCAGCCGCCGAACGGCGGGATGTTCAGCTTCGGCGACACCATCCCGTTCACCGTGAAGGTGAAGGACCGCGAGGACGGCAGGACCGGTGAGGGCGAGTCGATCGACTGCTCACGGGTGGTCGTACAGTCCCAGCTCGGCCATGACAGCCATCTGCATCCGCTGGACAACTACACGGGCTGCGCCGGGGAGATCGTCACCGACGCCGGGGACAGCCACGGTCCCGGGCAGAACCTGTACTACGGCATCACCGCGCAGTACGAGGACAGGGGTGCCCCGGGCGTGCCCGCCCTGACCGGATCGTCCTCGCTGACGCTGCGGACCGCCTTCCGCGAGGCCGAGCACCGCAGCACCACGGGTGGCGCGCACGACGGCGCCGTGACGGGCGACCGTGCCGACGCCTCCGGCGGCAAGCGGCTCACGGAGATCGAGGACGGTGACTGGATCGCCTTCGACCCGGTCAATCTCAAGGGGATCTCCTCGGTCACGGTCGGTGCCGCCTCGGGCGGTCTCGGCGGGGACATCGAGTTCCGCGACGGCTCACCGACCGGACCGCTGCTGGGCAAGGTGACGGTTCCGAACACCGGCGGCTGGGGCAATGTCGTCTCCCCCACCGTCGCACTCAGGAATCCGGGCGCTTCGGTGAAGCTGTACGCCGTCTTCACCAATCCCGGCTGGTCGGCGGAGAAGCCGGATCTGCTCGCGCTCGACTGGCTGCATTTCAACGGTCGCGGAGTCGAGAAGAAACCGGTCACGAAGGTGAAGGTCAAGGCGGCACCGGCCTCGGGAGCCGCGCCGCTGGCGGTACAGCTCAGCAGCACGGTGAAGCCGGTGTCCGGACGCACGATCGCCTCGTACCACTGGGACTTCGGCGACAACACCAAGGTCTCGGGTACAGAAGGGCCGACCGCGGCCCATACGTACTCCAGGCCGGGCGCGTACACGGCGCATCTCAGCGTCACCGACGACAAGGGTGACACGACCACCGGCGCGGTCCACATCAACGCGGGCCCCGCGGCCTGAGAGGAGAGCGACCATGAGCAGCACCCGAAGAGCGTTCCTGGGCAGGGCCGTCGGACTGGCGGCGCTGGGCATGGGCACGGCGGCGGGCACGACGGCCACCGCCCACGCCGCCACCGCCCAGGGTGCCGGAGCCGCAGGCCGCTGCCGACGGCGGCGCATACCGCCGTCCGGGATCGGCATGCATCTCTACACCATGCGCACACCGCTCGCGACGGACTTCAAGGGAACGCTTGAGCGGCTGGCGGAGATCGGTTACGCGACGGTCGGTGTCAGCGGCAGGCACGGCCACAGCGCGGCCGACATCCGGCGGATGCTGGACGAGACCCGGCTCAAGGCCGTGCTCGAACATGTCGCCTACACCACGGTCACCGGCAGCGGACTGCCCCAGGCGATCGAGGACGTCCATACCCTGGGCGGCAAGTGGGTCGTGGTGCCGAGCCTGCCGGACGGGATGCACTCACCGGCCGGATACCGGGAAGCGGCACGCCAGTTCAACGCGGCGGGGCGCGTCGCCCGCGAGTCCGGGCTCAAGGTGCTCTTCCACAATCACGACGGCGACCACAGTGTGGTCGACGGCGAGAGTCTGTACGGCATCCTGCTCAAGGAGACGGATCCCGAACTGGTCGGCTTCGAGCTGGATCTGTACTGGGCGGCGAAGGGCGGGGACGATCCGGGACGGCTCTTCACCGAACACCGCAACCGGTTCCCGGCGCTGCATGTGAAGGACATGGCGCCGAACGGTGGCTTCGAGGACGTCGGTTCGGGGGTGCTGGACTTCCCGGCGATGTTCGACACCGCGCGCAGCGGAGGTGTGCGGCAGTGGCTGGTGGAGCACGACGCGCCGGCCGATCCGTTCGCGTCCGCGCTGACCAGTTACCGGTATCTGTCGCGGCTGCGGTACTGAGCCGGGATTGACGGGGGGGGGTTCTACGGTGCCGGTCCCGGCCGCTGTGACACGGCGGCCGGGACCGGCCCGTGGTCCTTTCCGGCGGGCCGCCCGTGGTCCTTCCGGGAGTCCTTTTCGAGGGGCCGGCGGTTCCCGAGGTGCTTGTAGAGGAAGGTGGTCGGACGGAGTGTCCCGCCCGGGTCGGCGGCATGGCCGGGAACCACTCCGATCACGGTCCAGCCCGCCGAGCGGTAGAGCGTCTCGGCGGGACTGCCGGTCTCGGTGTCGAGCAGCAGCAGCGTCACACCCGCCTCGGCCGCGGCCTCCTCCGCCGCGGTGAGCAGCGTACGGCCGAGGCCCTTCCCGCGCGCGTCGCGGTGCACCATCAGTTTGACGATCTCGGCGCGATGGCGTGCGTTGGGCTTGTCCGCGAAGGACACCCCGACCGTCCCGACGATCCGTTCGCCGTCCCGCGCGACCCGTACGGACAGCCGTCCCTCCCGTACGGCGGTGGCCTGCGCCCGCCACCACCGCGCCGCCGTGGCTCGGTCCAGCGCGTGGAGAAAGCCGATGGAGGCGCCGCCGGCCACCGTGTCGAGCATCAGATCGGCCAACGCGTCGACCGCGTCGAGCAGTTCGCCGGCGGAGAGCGGTATCACCTCGGGAACACCTGTGGGACCGGTACTCATGGCCGGACCACCACCACGGCGTACCGGACCGGATCCGGCCCCGGGCAGCGGAAGCGCGTAGGACCCCAGAGCCGTACACGCAGACAGTCGCCCGCGTCGAGCGTGTGCGGTTCGCGCCCCGCTGTGAACTCGACCGATCCTTCGAGCACCCAGATGTGCTGCTCCATGCCCGGGACCGGAGGCCGTTCGTACGACACGTCCGCGCCCGGCCGCAGCGTTCCTTCGACGACCTCCGCGCGCAGTCCCGCCTGCGGCGGCGAGACCGAGCGGCGGACGAAGCCGGAGGCGGTGTCCTTCCACACGGTCTGGTCGGCGGCCCTGACCAGCCGAGCCGGCTCCGTCTCCACCTCGCTGAGCAGCTGCGACATCGTCCGCCCGTACACCGCGCAGAGCCGGCCGAGCATCGACGCCGTGGGGCTGATCCCCCCGCGCTCGGCGCGGGACAGCGTCGAGCGGCTCACTCCGCTGCGGCGTGCCAGCTCGTCCAGCGACCAGCCGTGCTCGCCCCGCAGTTCGGCGAGGCGAGCGGCGAGCAGCTCGTCGACCGGGTCGGCGCCGGGAGCGCCACCGGGATCGGCGCCCCGAGCGGTACCGAAGCCGGCGCCCGTGGTACCGGACTCGGCGCTGGGAGTGTTCTCCCCCGTCTCCTTCTCTCTCACATACGGAACGGTATCCCATATCAGGGATGCACTGCGAAGAACCCCTCCCGGATCAGTCCTGCGCCGAGGCCGCGCCCAGCAGCCCCCTGATGTGCCCGGCCGCCTCGCGGAACTCGGGCCGTCCCAGCGTCTCCGTGTAGTCGCGCTCGGGCGGCAGCCCGACATCGATGATCTCGGTGATCGTGCCCGGACGCGGACTCATCACCACCACCCGGTCGGCGAGATAGACGGCTTCCGAGATGGAGTGGGTGACCAGCAGCACGGTGGTGCGGGTCTCGCGCCAGATGCGGTTCAGCTCCATGTTCATCTGCTCGCGTGTCAGGGCGTCGAGCGCGCCGAACGGCTCGTCCATCAGCAGGACGGGCGGCTCGTGCAGCAGTGCGCGGCAGAGCGCGACCCGCTGCTGCATACCGCCGGACAGCTCGTGCGGATACGCGTCCTCGAAGCCGGAGAGCCCGGTCATCGCGATCAGTTCGTCCGCACGCGCGCGGGCCCGCTCGCCCGGCATCCGGCGCATCTCCGCCTGGAGCAGGATATTGCGCCGGGCGGTGCGCCACTCCAGCAGCGCGGCCCGCTGGAAGACATAGCCGATGTCGTGCCGCGGCCCGCCGACCCGGTCTCCGTGCAGCCGTACGGCACCCGCGGACGCCCGAAGCAGACCGGCGACCAGTTTGAGAAGCGTCGACTTGCCACAGCCCGAAGGACCGACGATGGCGACGAACTCGCCCGGCGCCACATCGAGGGAGACCTCGTGCAGGGCGGTCACGTCGCGCTTCTTCGTCCGGAAGCGGACGGCCACGTCCTCCAGGCCGACGGCCGCCGCGCCTCCTCCGGCCGCCGCGCCCGGTGTGCCCGCCGTACCCGGTGCGCTGTCGTCGGGCGGCGGCCCGGCTGCCTTCCGCAGCGTGATGTCCCTGGCCATCGTCATCCCTTCAGCGCCGTGCCGCTGTCCCAGTACTCCGCGACCGGCTTCGGGCTCTTCACCAGATCGGCCTCGGTGAAGACATCGATGGTCTGCTGCCAGTCGCCCTCGGTGTTGACACCGGGCGCCTTGCCCTGTGTCGCGTCGGTGTGCAGCAGTGTGAGCGTCGTCCGGAACTGTTCCGACAGCACGCTCTCGGGCGGCAGTTGCTCCGACGCGCCCTCCATCGCCGCGACGGCCGGATCCGGCGCCTTCTCGGCCGCCGCCCAGGACTCGCTGACGGCCTGGACCATGCGCCCGGCCAACTCGCTCCTGCCGGAGAGGATCTCCCGGCCCGCGATCAGACCGTTGGAGTAGAAGTTCAGGCCGTGCTCCGAGAAGCGCAGATACGAGACCTGCTTCTTGGCCTTGTCCTGCATGGTCGGGCCCTGGTCACTGGCGTAGCCGAGCAGTGCGTCCGTCTTCCCCGAGATCACCGCGGCGATCTTGCCGGCCGGGTCGGTGTTCTGGATCCTGACGTCCGACTCCTTCAGGTTGTTCTTCGCCAGGAAGATCGGGAAGGTCTTGCTCAGCGCGTCACCGGCCGTTCCCGCGACGGTCTTGCCCTTGAGATCGGCGGGAGCCCGGACGTTCTCACTGTCGAAGAACTGCACGGAGGACGGTGTGGTCTGCAGGAAGACACCGAGGCTCTTGACCGCGATGCCCTGGTCCACCCCGCTGAGCAGGGCGGGTGTGTCGGCCCAGCCGAAGTCGGTCTGTCCCGCGCCGGTCGCCTGCACGGTCTTCTGCGAGCCCTGGCCCGCGCGGATCGTCAGATCGATGCCGTGCTTCTCGAAGATCTTCTGCTGCTTGCCGTAGTAGAACGGCGCGTGTTCGCCGTACGGATACCAGTTGAGTGTCAGCGTCACCTTGTCGAGCTTCTTGCCCGATTCGCTGGTGCTGGTGTCCGAGCCGTCCCCACCGCAGGCGGTGGCGACCAGGAGCAGCGGTACGAGGCCGATCAGGAGTCTGCGCGCGTGCATGGCTGGCCCTTCCCGGAACGGGGTCGAGTCGAGACGAGACGGAACGGGACGACAGGCGTCAGTAGGCGGTGGTGACTTGGCTGTCGCGGCGGCTGGCGTGCCACGGCAGCAGCAGCTTCTCGGCGATCTCCACCAGGACGAAGAGAACGACGCCGATCAGTGACATGACAAGCAGTCCGGCGAAGAGCATCGGAGTGTCGAGATTGCCGTTCGCCTGGAGGATCACATAGCCGAGCCCCTCGTTCGCGCCGACGAACTCCCCGACGACCGCACCGGTCACCGCGAGCGTCACGGCGACCTTCAGCCCGGAGAAGAGATGCGGCAGCGAGGCGGGGAAGCGGATCTTGGCGAAGGTCTGCCAGGGCTTCGCGCCCATCGTCGCGGAGAGCTGGAGCATCTCCGGATCGACCGCCTTCAGCCCGGTGACCATCGAGATCACCACCGGGAAGAAGGCGATGAGCACGGCGATCAGGATCTTCGGGGTGATACCGAAGCCGAGCCACACCACGAACAGCGGCGCGACGGCGATCTTCGGCACGACCTGGGCGAACAGCAGGATCGGATAGAGCGTCTTCTCGACGGTCGAGGAGTAGACCATCACCACCGCCGCGAACACTCCGACGGCGACGGCGATCGCGAAGCCGAGCAGGGTCTCATAGGTCGTCACCCAGGTGTGCTGCCAGAGGTAGCCGGCCTTGCCCGTGAGCACGTCGAGCGTGTCGCCGGGCGAGGGAACGAGATACGGCTCCACCAGTTCGGCCGCCGCGATGATCCACCACACGGCGAAACAGGCGCCCAGCAGCACGACGGGCCGCCAGCCCGCCTCCACCGCGCGGCCGAACCGCTCCCCCGCGCCCGGCCTGCCGCGTTCCGCGACTCCCGCCACGTCCTCGGCAGGTTCCGGCGTCGCCGCCGGGCTCGGTGTCGGTGTCGGTACGACGCTCTGGCTCACAGTGAACTCCTCGGGAAATCCGGGTAGTTACAAGAGCGGTGCTCCCCGACAGCGCTTTCAGAAAGCGCTTTCTGATAGGGTGATCGCCACGCTAATGACTGCCCGTCCGTACGGTCAATAGGTCGTCCCGAACTTTCGGGGTCCGCAGGTTCTCCTCGGGCGCCGCCGCCACCGCCACCGCGACCTGGGGGTCGAGTTGAGTGAGTTGAGTGAACGGGAAGCACGGACCCATGTGACGCTGGACGCCGTCGCCCGCCGCGCGGGTGTCTCCCTGGCGACCGCGTCCCGAGCGCTGAACGGCACGGCGCGTGTCCGCGAGGAGCTGCGGCAGCGGGTGCGCGCCGCGGCCGATGTGCTCGGCTACATCCCCAACGCCCATGCCCAGGCCCTCGCCAGCGCCTCCAGCAACACCGTCGGTGTCATCTGCCACGACGTGGGCGATCCCTATTTCGCCGCGATCGCGGGCGGTGTGATGCGGGCCGCCGCCGAGCAGGACGTCCTGGTCATGCTCGCCAGCACCTTCCGCGAACCGGCCAAGGAGATCGCGTATGTCTCGGTGCTCCGCGCGCAGCGCGCCCGAGCGATCCTGCTGATCGGCTCGGGCTTCCAGGATCCGTCCTGGGAACGGAAGTTGGGCGCGGAACTGGCGCCGTACATCCGCGCGGGCGGCCGGGTCGCCGTCGTCAGCCGCCATCGCAGTCTGCGCACCGACGCCGTGCTGCCGGAGAACCGCGCCGGGGCGGCCGATCTGGCCCGTGCCCTGCTGGGGCTGGGGCACAGGGAGTTCGCCGTACTGAGCGGTCCGCGTGAACTCACCACGGTCGCCGACCGGTTGGCCGGATTCCGGGAAGGGCTGACGGAGGCCGGTGTCACGCTCGGTGCGGGATCCGTGGTGCACGGCGCCTTCACCCGTGAGGGCGGCTACGCCGCCGCGCGGGAACTGCTCGTACGCTCCGGTTCCTCCGCCAGGCCCACCTGTGTCTTCGCGGTGACCGATGTGATGGCGGTCGGCGCGCTGGCCGCCTTCCGCGAGGCGGGCATACGGGTGCCCGAGGACCTGTCGCTGGCCGGCTTCGACGACATACCGCTGGTACGGGAGCTGACTCCGCCGCTCACGACCGTCGCCCTGCCGCTCACCGCGATGGGCGAGAGTGTGATCTCGCTCGCGCTGCGCGAGCCGCGCGGAACACGCTCACGGGTGCTGCGGGTGGGCGGCGAGGTGGTCCTGCGCGCGAGTACGGCGCGTCCGCCCTCGCCGACCAATTCACCTTTCTGGGAGACGTGTTGACGGCACGTCATGGCGCCTGCCCGCCCCAGGTCCCGAGGTCCTGGACCAGGCCGTCCTCCCCGCGGTGGATCCGCGTCATCAGCTCCGCGGCACAGGACTTGATGGTGTCCAGGCCCGGACGGCCCCAGCGCCGCGGCTCGGTGTCGATCACACAGACGGTGCCCAGCGCCAGCCCCGTACGGTCCATGAGCGGCGCTCCCAGATAGGAACGGATCCCGATCTCGTCGACGAGCGCGTTCGCGGCGAACCGGGGGAAGTCCTGCACGTCCTCCAGCACCAGCGCCCTGCGCCGCACCACCACATACGGGCAGTAGCCGAGGTCCCTGGCCATGTAGCGGCCGTCACCGGCGCCGGGCGGAGCGTACAGCCCGGCGAAGAACTGGCGTTCCTCGCCGACGAAGTTGACCATCGCGTACGGTGCGCCGGTCACCTGCGCCAGCTCCCGTGCGAAGGCGTCGAGGACGGGCTCCGGGCGCTCGCCGAGACCGAGCTCGCGCAGCCGCACCACCCGCGCCGGCGCGTCCTGGTCGACCGGGGTGAGGAGCAGACGTCCGATCGGGTCGTACGGCATGCCCGTCCTCCGTGGTGCCGGGGTCATTCGACCGGAACCGGTGACAGGGCCGGGGACGACGACGATGACCGCGCCGGTGGAGGCGACGCCGACGAGGTGAGGAGATGCTGGACGAGCGTGACCAGGGTCTGGATGCCGGAGCTGGCGATACGGGCGTCGCAGAGCACGATCGGCACCTCCGCCCTGAGGTCCATGGCGGCCCGTACCTCCTCCGCGCCGTAGCGGTAGGAGCCGTCGAACTCATTGACGGCGACCACGAATCCGATGCCGCGCTGCTCGAAGAAGTCCACCGCGGAGAAGGAGTAGTCCAGCCGCCGGGTGTCGGCCAGCACGACCGCGCCGAGCGCGCCTCGCGACAGCTCGTCCCACATGAACCAGAAGCGCTCCTGGCCGGGTGTGCCGAAGAGATAGAGCACATGCCGCTCGTCCAGTGTCATCCGGCCGAAGTCCATGGCGACCGTGGTCGCCGTCTTGGTCTCGACGCCCGTCAGATCGTCGGTCGCCGCGCCGATCTGGGTCAGCAGCTCCTCCGTACTCAGCGGCGCGATCTCGCTGACCGCTCCCACGAAGGTCGTCTTGCCGACCCCGAAACCGCCCGCGACAAGGATCTTCAGCGCGGTGGGAAAGGGCCGGGAAAGGGGTCCGGGGAGGACTTCAGAGCTGTCGTCGTAGGCCATCGAGCACTGCCTCCAGCAGGAAACGGTCGGTGGGGTGGTCGAAACTGTCGGGGGGTCGTGCGGTGATCGCCCCGCAGTCCACCAGATCGGAGAGCAGGATTTTGGTGACCGACGCGGGGAGAGCGAGATACGCCGCGATCTCCGCCACCGAGGTCGGCCCCGGGCAGAGGCCGA
>NZ_MAUD01000268.1 GCF_001700515.1 Streptomyces lushanensis | reverse complement strand
CGCCACGGTCAGCGGGCGGCCGTTGACGAGGACGACCACGAAGGGCCGCCCGGTGGCGGCGATCGCGGCGATGAGCTCTCGCTGCGCGCCCGGCAGCGCGAGATCGGCGCGGGTGGCGGCCTCGCCGGTGATCTCGGCGGGCTCGCCCACCACCACGATCGTCATGTCGGCGGTGCGGGCGAGGGCGACGGCCTCCGGGATACCGCCGGTGTCCTGCCCCTGGGCCTCGACGCCGGGCGCGTGGCCGACCTCGGCGGCGGGCGCCGCCGCCCTGACGGCGTCGAGAACCGTGACGGCGGGAAAGCCGTCGGCTCCCGGGGCGATCCAGGTGCCCAGCAGATCGGTCGAGGCGGCGAACGGGCCGACGACCGCGAGCGATCCGGTCCCGGTGCTCAGCGGCAGCACGTCGCCGTCGTTCTTCAGCAGCACCATGCAGCGCGCCGCCGCTTCCCGGGCCGCCGCGCGCGCCGGACCGGTCGGCGCGGTGATCACGGCGCTCTCGTCGGCGTACGGCCGCTCGAAGAGCCCGAGACGGAACTTCAGCCGCAGGATCCGGGCCACGGCGTCGTCGAGCCGCTCCTGGCCGATCCGGCCCTCGGCGAGCAACCGCGTCCCGTGGTCGGCGAGATGGGTGGAGACCATCTCCATGTCGACGCCGGCGTTGAGGGACAGCCGGCCCGCGTCGGCGCCGTCGGCCGCGAAGCCGTGTGCGATCAGCTCATGGACACCGGTCCAGTCGCTGACGACGAACCCGTCGAAGCCCCACTCCTCCTTGAGGATGCCGGTCAGTGTGCGGGGATCGGCGTGGGCCGGGACGCCGCTGATGGTGTTGAACGCCGCCATCACGGTGGCCACGCCCGCGTCGACGGCGGCCTTGAACGGCGGCAGATAGAGATTGCGCAACCGTGCCTCGGAGACGTCGACCGTGTTGTAGTCACGGCCGCCCTCCGCTCCTCCGTAGGCGACGAAGTGCTTGGCGCAGGCGGCGATCCGGTCCGGTGCGGCGAGGTCGTCGCCCTGGTAGGCGCGTACCTTGGCCGCCGCGAGGCGCGCGTTGAGATACGGGTCCTCGCCGCCGCTCTCCGCGATCCGTCCCCAGCGCGGCTCATGGGTGACGTCCATCATCGGCGCGAACGTCCAGTGCAGTCCGTCGGAGCGCGCCTCCCCCGCCGAGACCTCGGCGTCCCGCGCCGGCACACCGGGATCGAAGCTGGCGGCCTGGGCGAGCGGGATCGGGAAGGTCGTCCAGTAGCCGTGGATGATGTCGAGCCCGAAGAGCAGCGGAATCCCGAGCCGGGACTCCTCGACGGCGATGCGCTGGAGATGGTTGGTGTACCGGGGGCCCGTGACGTTCAGCACGGAACCGAGCAGTCCGGCGCGCGCCGTGGTCTCCACCTCATGGGTCTGTCCCTCGCCGGGGCCGGTGTCACCGGTCCAGGAGAGCTGCTGGAGCTGGCCGAACTTCTCCTCGACCGTCATGCGGCCGATCAGGTCCGTGATCTCGGATGCGTACGGTGCCGTGCCGCTGGCGCCGGTCATGGGAGCGCTCCCTCATGGGGGTGGGTGGTGGACATGGCGGCTTCCCCCGGGTCCTGACGTCCCCCGGGGAAGCGGAGCCGGTGGATCATACGGGAGCGCGGGACGGCGGCAGGAGAGGGCGGCCGGTCAGGGGTCGCGGCTGAAGGTCCTGATATCGACGGTGCCGGCCATCACCCGCATGCCGTTGCCGTTGCCGTTCGGACGGAGATGGTCACCGCCGTCGGCGGCCGTCGGCGGCCGTTCCCGGTCGCAGGGACCGCGCGGCGCCGTGCCGAAGCCGGCCACGGCACGGCGCCGGGTTCACCCGACGGTCCCGTGGAGGACGGGCCGGCCGTGGGCGTCAGATGCGCCAGCCGCGGATGTACTCCGCCGCCTGGTACACATTCACCTTGCCCGACTGGACGGCGCGCACCAGTTCGACGAGCGCGCCGTAGGGCGGATCGATTCCCTCACCGGACGCGTGCATGTACGCGGCGACGACCTGGCACGCGTACAGGCTGTTGCGGTACGGCAGCGGCTCCAGCCGGACCAGTGTGTGGAAGAGGGCCGCCGCGCGCCAGGCGACGTCGGGCTCGCTGGTGGCCGGACGCGGGATACGGGTCTTGTGCCGTGCGACGGCGGCGACCAGGGCCGAGTAGTCGGCGACGGACACGTCCTCGGGGACGGCCTGTTCCTGTACGTCCAGGAGCCAGGCCACATCGACATGGAGCACGGGCATCAGGCGGCGTCCACCTGCCGGTTCCCGTGACCGGCGGGTGGGATCTCGTCGGCGAAGGCCTCGTCGAACTCGGACCTGTGCCGCTCGCCCCAGGTGACCGCGTAACGGACGAACTGGATCCGCTGCTGCTCGCGCAGAGGCAGATCATGGACGTACTGCTTGAGCGACTTGCCCTCGGCTGCCGCCGCGGCGCGCACCGCCTCCAGCTCGTCCTCGGTGAAGCTGATGTTGAGAGATGGCATGACCCCACGGTACCTACTCGGTACCATTCAGGGAAGTGCCCAGGTCACACCGGCCCGGCCGACCGGGGCGCGGGGGTCAGAGCTCGGCCAGGACGGCCTCCAGGTCGTCCAGGCCCAGGGAGCCCTGGGACAGTGCGGCCATGTGCCATCGCTTGAGATCGAACTCGCGGCCGTCGCGGAGGTGCGCCGTGCGGGCCGCCTCGCGTCCGCGCAGCCAGACACGCTCGCCGAGCTTGTAGCCGATGGCCTGGCCGGGTGTGCCCAGGTAGCGGATCATCTCGCCGCGGACGAACGCGTCCGGACGGCCGCTGTGCGCCCTGAAGAACTCCTCGGCCAGTGCGGGAGTCCAGCGTGCGCCAGGACGGAAGGGCGAGTGCGCGGGAATGGTCAGCTCCAGATGCATCCCGAGGTCGATGACCACCCGCACCGCGCGCATCATCTGCATGTCGAGATGGCCGAGCCGGTGCTCGGGATCGGTGAGGAAGCCGAGCTCGTCCATGAGCCGTTCCGCGTACAGCGCCCAGCCCTCCGTGTTGGCGCTCACGGTCGCGACCCCTGTCTGATAGCGGGAGAGCCGGTCCGACAGATGGGCCCACTGGGCCAGTTGGAGATGGTGGCCGGGGACGCCCTCGTGGTACCAGGTGGAGACCAGTTCGTACGTCGGGAAGCGCGTCCTGCCCATCGTCGGCAGCCAGGTGCGGCCGGGACGGCTGAAGTCCTGCGAGGGCGAGGTGTAGTACGGCGCCGGGCCGCCGCCCGCGGGAGCGAGACAGGACTCGACCCGGGCGATCCGCCCGGCGATGTCGAAGTGGGTGCCCCCGAGGTGGCCGACGGCCTCGTCCATCAGGTCCTGGAGCCAGGCCCGTACCGCCTCCTCCCCCTCGACGGCATGGCCATGGGTGTCGAGATGCCTCAGCACCGTCCAGGGTGTCGCGGCGTCCGGACGGATCCTCGCCGCCTCGGTCCGCATCTCGCCGAGCAGCCGGTGGAATTCGGACCAGCCGTACTCGTACGCCTCGTCCAGGTCGAGATCGGTGCCGTTGAAGTAGCGTGCGCAGACGGCGTACCGCTCCCGGCCGACCACCTCGGGCGCGCCCGCGACACCGGGCGCGTAGACCTGGCCGAGCCAGTTCCGCAGCCGCCCGACGGCGGCGGCGGCCTCCTGTGCCGCACTCTCCAGTTCCTTGCGCAGTGCCTCGGGACCGGGAGCGACGAACCGGCCGAACCAGCCGCCCCTTGGGCCGATCCACTCGTCCAGTTGCCCGGCCATCGTGGTGATCTGGCGCGGGCCGGCGGGCAGGCCCCGGCGCAGGCCCTCGGCGAGCGCGGCGCGGTAGCTCTCCAGCGAGGCGGGCAGGGCGCGCAGCCGGCGCGCCACGGCTCGCCAGTCCTCGGCGTCGGCGGTGGGGGTGAGCGTGAGGGCGGTCCGGATCCGGTGCACGGGAGAGTAGATGGTGGAGACCGAGCGGAGTGTCTCGCCCGTCTCGTGCATCGCGAGTTCCGCGGTGAGCCGCTCGCGCAGCAGCCGGGCGCAGTTCCGCTCGATCGCCGCCTCGGAACCGGCGTCCGGGCCCGTGCCCGGGTCCATGCCGTCGTCGGCGCCGCCGGGCGCCGTGTCCGTGTCCGGTACGGCCTGCCGGTCGGTCGCGGCGAGGCGGCGCAGGGTGTCCGCGGCGAGCTTCGCCAGCTGATCACCGCCGTCCGGTGAGAAGTCGGGCAGTCCGTCATGGCTGTTCCGGTCGCCGATGATCGTCCCGAGCACGGGATCCAGCGCGATCAGGTCATCGGTGTAGGCGTCCGCGATGTGGCGGGGCGGCGGGGACGGCGCGGCGGGCGAGGGCAGCGGCCGGGGGCGCGTGGTGTCGGACATACGGATCATCCTCACGCCCGGCTGACCGCCGTGCCCGGCCGATGGCGGCAGGCGCCGCGAAAATGCCGTACCCCGCCGCCGGTGTGTCCACGGCCGGCGCGGTTCACTTGTGGTGAGCCGCGCCGAACTCGTATCGACGCGCGAGCCGTTCACAAGGAGTCTGTGTGTCCGTCGAAGCCGCCCACCGTGCGATCGCAGCCTCGGTCTCGTCCCTGATGCCCAGGGCCCGCACCGAACTGGCCGAACTGGTCGCCTTCCGCTCGGTGGCCGATCCCGCGCGGCTCCTCACGAGTGAGTGCGAGGCCGCCGCCGAGTGGCTGGCCGGAACGCTGCGCGCCGAGGGCTTCCAGGACGTGGCGTTACTCGACACCTCGGACGGTGTCCGGTCGGTGTACGGATCGCTGCCCGGACCGCCCGCGAGCCCGACCGTACTCCTCTACGCGCACTACGACGTCCGGTCCGCCCCGGACGAATCCGCCTGGCACACACCGCCTTTCACCCTGACCGTACGCAAGAACGGCCGGTGGTACGGGCGGGGCGCGGCGGACTGCAAGGGCGGCATCGTCATGCATCTGCTCGCGCTGCGCGCGCTGCGCGCGGGCGGCGCGCTGCCGGTGAACGTCAAACTGATCGTGGAGGGCTCGCAGGAGCAGGGCACCGGCGGTCTGGAGCGGTACGCGCGGGCGCACCCGGATCTGCTCGCCGCCGACACCGTGGTCATCGGCGACGCCGGGAACGTACGGGCCGGGCTGCCGACCGTGACCGCCTCGCTGCGCGGGACGGTGGTGGCGCGTGTCACGGTGGAGTCGTCAGGGCGCGGACCGTCTGCGCGCACAGGTTCCGGGCCGGGACCGTCCGGCACCGGCCCCGCCGCGGTCACCACGGACCAGCCCGGCGCCACGGCCGCGCTGATCCGTACCCTCGCCTCCCTGCACGACGGCGAGGGCAACACCGTTGTCGACGGCCTCGACGGAGCCGGGAGCTGGCGCGGTGTGCCGTATCCGCGCAAGCGGTTCCGCGCGGACGCCAAAGTGCTCTACGGCGTGGACCTGCCGGGTTCGGGCACCGTCGCCGACCGGCTCTGGGCCAGGCCCTCCGCGACCGTCGTCGGACTCGACTGTCCCCGCGCGGGCAGCGCGGACGGCGCGCGGGCGCTGGTCTGTCTCCGGATCCCGCCGGGGACGGACCCCGCCGGGGCCGCCGGACTGCTCGTCGCCCATCTGGAGTCGCACACGCCGTGGGGCGCGCGGGCGCGGGTGGAGATCGTCGGACAGGAGCAGCCGTTCAGCGCCGACACCACGACACCCGCCTACACCGCGATGGCGGAGGCCATGCGGCAGGTGTACGGGCAGGAGATGCGGGTGGCGGGCCTCGGTGGCTCGATCCCGCTGCGCGACACCCTGGCGGATCTCTCGCCCCGGGCCGAGATCCTGCTGATCGGTCTGGGCGAGCCGGAGGCGCGGGTCCACGGGCCGAACGAGAGTCTCGACCCGCGTGAGCTGGAACGGATGTCGGTCACCGAGGCGCTGTTCCTGTGGCGGCTGCGGCACCGGTCCGCGCACGGTCTGCGCCGGTCCCCAGCCGAACCAGGGCCGCCGACGTCATCGCGGTGATACCGGTGGGCAGCGCGGTGCGGACGTCCGGGGCGAACTCCGGCGAGTGGTTCGGCGGCAGAGCCGCGAACTTCTCCTCGGCCGTGCCCGGCGTCCTGGCCCACGTCTTCGGGCCGACCGTGCCGAGCATCCAGTAGGAGAGCGCGATCCCGGTCATCCCGTGCAGGGAGGCTCCGGCGTCCCCGTAGAGCGGAAAGTCCTCGGTGGCCATGGCCGGTGGCCAGGGCGCCACGCGCTCCGCCCCGTACAGCTCCACATGGGCCCGGCGCACGGCCGCCGTGGCCGCCGGATCGGGGTGGGTGACCGGCGACCGGGAGACGACCGTGATCTCCGGCTCCCGGGGGCAGCCGGACGCGGCGCACTCGGCCCGGACGATCCGTTCCACCGAAGCGGTCATCCGGTCGAGCGCGCGCTCGGACAGGGCGCGCACGGTGATACCGAGGCTCGCCAGACCGGGGACGAGATTGCCCGCGGTGCCCGCGTGGAACGACCCGACGTTCAGGGCCACTTGCTCGGTCGGAGCGGACTCGCGGGACACCGCGCCCTGGAGCCGCAGCACGGCGGCGGCGCCGGTGAGCACCGGATCGACCGCGAGATGCGGGGTGCCCGCGTGTCCGGCGCGGCCGTGGATGACGGCCTCGAAGCCGGCACTTCCCGCCAGCATCGGACCGTAACCGTGGGCGACCATTCCGCCGAGCAGGGGGGCCGTGTGCTGGGCGAGCACGGTGTCGGGCCGCCCGAAGCGCTCGTACAGCCCGTCCTCGAGCATGGCCCGCGCTCCCGTGAGCGTCTCCTCGGCCGGCTGGCCGACGATCACGACCGTGCCGTGCCACTGCTCCCGTGCGCGGGCCAGCAGGGACGCGGCGCCCGCGACGGCGGCCAGATGCAGATCGTGTCCGCAGGCATGGGTGACCGGGCCCTCGCTCGCGTAGGGCAGACCGGTGCGCTCCGTCAGGGGCAGGGCGTCGAGTTCGGCGCGGATCATCACGCGCGGTCCGTCCCCGTTGCGCAGGACCCCGACGACGCCATGGCCGCCGATGCCCTCCGTCACCTCGTAGCCCGACTCCCGCAGCCACCCGCCGAGCGCGGCGGCGGTCCGCCGTTCCTCGCCGGAGAGTTCGGGATGGCGGTGCAGATCCAGATAGAGGGCGACCGCCGGGCGCAGGACCTCGGCCAGCCCGTCCAGGACGGGGATGTTCTCTCCGGAGTACGCGGCAGGGCTCACCCGGTCCATGGTGCGGCACGGGCCGGGCCCGCCACGTACAGACCGCTGACACAGGTGGTCAGTGGAAGACGTGCCGTTCTGGAAGTGACGTCCGCTGGAATACGGGTGGCACAGATCGGGTCGCCGGGGAGCCCCCCGGAGACCGGGCTTTCCCCTAAGGAGTCACCATGGCTGACAAGAGCATCCTCGCCTCCCTCGCCGACGAGATCATGGAGCTCGAGTCGGAGACCTTCGAGATCTCGGACTACTCGGACGCCAGCGAGGTCGTTCTCGCAGGCTCCACGAGCT
The DNA here is from genome assembly GCF_001700515.1 of Streptomyces lushanensis. Classification (GTDB taxonomy): domain Bacteria; phylum Actinomycetota; class Actinomycetes; order Streptomycetales; family Streptomycetaceae; genus Streptomyces; species Streptomyces lushanensis. The sequence continues at coordinate 8,203 of NZ_MAUD01000268.1, read as the reverse complement.
GCAGCTCGACGTCGACCTGCTCCTCCACCACCAGCACCACCTCCTGCAGCGCCTGATCTCACGCGCTCGGCACGGAAGCGGGCGGCACCTGCGAGTTCTCTCGCCGGTACCGCCCGCTTCTGTATGCGGTGCGTGTGCGCGTGCGTCTCCGCGGGCGCGGTGTTGCCACGCGCCGGGCGCCGTATGCCTCTTGTACGGCGCCGGGCACGTGACTCACGGACGTCACGGGAACGGGTGCGGCACCATCCGGATCTCCGCCTCCGTCAGCTCGGCGGCGCGCAGTCCGCCCCGCCACGCGGCCGTCCGCAGCCGTGGCATCCGCGGGGCGCGCTGACGCGACCAGCCGAAGTCGATGGGCAGCAGTCCGGGAACGATCGTGGCGACGGTGCGCAGTCCGATACGGTGCTGCTCGGGCGTGGTCTGGTCGACGACGATCACATCGTGTCCGGCCCGTACGAGTGCGTCCCGGCAGTGGATCACGTCGTCCCGCAGATCACCGGTACGCGGCCGGTCCCGCTCCTCCCACGTGCGGTAGACGTCGGCCATCGGCCGGACGGCCGACGGCTCCAGATAGCTGCGGACATGGTCGGCCATCCTGGGCAGACCGTAGAGCTGGGCATGGTCCTTGAGATGCAGGACCTTCCCGAAGTCGTCCGCCATGGCGTCCAGTTCGGAGCGGCGCTCCGCCACCTGGCGCGGCAGGTGCGGGATATAGGTGAGGACCTCGGACAGGGCTCCTTCCAGGGCCGCCGCCGGATCGAGGCTCGCTCCCGCGCCGAAGGAGAAGGTGCCGGGCCCGCCGTCACGGCGTACGGCCAGACCGGTGACGACCGGTACGGCGAGATCGATCCGGTTGTCGAACGCGTGGACGTCGTAGCCCTGGAGGGCCGCCCGGTCGATCATCGTGCGGACCGTGCGATCGCCGACGGAGTCCAGATCGATCTCGGTCAGCGGTGTGTTGCCGTACCAGGCCACCAGAAAGGCGTCGCGCTCGATGAGTTCGAGCAGTCCGCCCAGGACCGCCTCCTCCAGACAGCCGCCGATCGCGCAGCCGTTGGAGCACTCGAAGACGAAGTTGTCGGAGGCGAGACCGGCGCTGTAGTGGACCAGCCGGGCCGGTACGAGAAGTGGGCGCTCGTCGCGCAGCGAGTAGCCCCAGACCCAGGGAATGGGCCGGTCGGGATCGAACGGGGCGACCATCGGGTCGTCGCGATAGGTCTCGGGCGGGTAGAAGCCGCACTCGGCCGGGTCGAGGGCGGGCAGGCCCTCCGGGCCGAGGGCGCTGTGGGCGGCCGTGAGCAGGGTGGTACCGGTGCGCCGATGGGTTCCCGCGTACCGCTCCAGGCCCTCCAGAAAGGCGAGGTCGCGGCTGGCGTCGAAGCCGTTGGCCTGGCCGCTCCAGGTCACATCCGTCAGACCTGCGTAGCCGCGCATGAAGACACTGCCCGCGACCGGAGCGGTGGTGGGCGAGGTGACATTGATCCAGGTGCCGGCGCCGAGCACACCGGAGACCGGGTTGGCGAGCGCCGTGACCGGCATCGGATACGAGGAGGCGCGGCGCAGCCGGTACACGTCGGGCGCGGGCTTGGGCCGGCTGACGAGTCCCAGCCGCGCCTCGTCCGGGCTGTCGGCGCCGCGCGGGCCGCAGTGCGGGCAGAGCGGATCGGCGAGCAGCGGATAGGTCCGTATCTCAAGGGTGGTGAGATCGAGCTGGGAGACCTGGGGCAGCCGGCGGTCGGCGGCCGGCTGCTCGGGCGGTGGTACCGGACGTTCGGGGTCCGGGAGGGCGACGGCGCGGTGGAGGGCCTCCACGGCGTCGACCGCGTACGGCGTCAGGCGCGGCCAGTGGCCGGCGGCGCGGGTACGGGCACCGGTCTCCAGGGCGTCCCGCTCGGTACGGGTACGCAGCCGCTGCCATCGCATGGCCAGGCACTGGCCGCAGGCGGAGGCGTCGCCGTCGCCGCCCCAGGGGCCCACCAGCACCGTGCGCGCGGTGAGATGGACGGTGGCCCCGGGGCGTACGGCGGCGAAGGGATCGCCGCCGCTGTGGCCGAGAACGTCCCCGGCGCCGAGAGGCACCACCGTGGGACCGGGGGCGGGCGCGAGCCGTTCGGCCAGCGCGCGCTGGAGACGGTCCCGCGCCGGCTCCAGCGGTACGCCGTCCGTGGCGGTCGCGGTGACGGTGGCCGGGCCCGTTGCCGTGGCACTGCCCCCGGTCGTGGCCCCGGAGGTCGTCGTCGTGGATGCCGTCATGCCTTGTTGCTCCAGCGGAATGTCCTCAGCGCGAGCGCGCCGAAGACGACGGTGAAGACCAGCAGCCCACCGCAGCCGATCGCGATGTCGTCGAGTCCGCCACGGCCGGAGAGCGCCGCGGACACCGCGTCGTTGAGATAGCGCAGCGGCAGTACCCGGGAGACGGTCCGGAGCCAGGACGGCATCATGTCGAGCGGGAGGAAGGAGCCGGAGAGGAAGGCCATCGGCACCATGAGGAAGTTGGCGATGGCGGCGACCGCCTCCGGGGTGTCCGCGTACGAGCCGATCACCACGCCGATGGTGAGGAACGCGGTGATCCCGAGCACCAGCACGGGCAGGGCCAGCGGCCAGCGGACGTCCAGCTCCAGCCCGAACAGCGGCAGCATCGCCACCGCGACGAACACCACGGCCTGTACGGCGCCCACGGCGAGCGCGAGCACATAGCGCGAGGCCAGGACCGCGGGCAGCCGGGTGGGCGTCATCCGGATCAGCCGCAGCAGATCGTCGCGGCGCCACTGCATCAGGGTGAAGGCCACACCGAAGACGGCGGCGTTCGCCACGCCCCAGGACATGACGCCCGGTGCGATGTAGGAGATGTAGGGACGGCCGGTCTCCTCCACCTCCTGGCCTCGGAAGATCAGGCCGAAGACGACCAGGAAGAGGAGGGGGAAGGCGAAGGTGAAGAAGAGAGTGGCCTTGTCCCGGACCTGTGCCCGGAAGCCGGCCCCTGTCAGTGCCGCGTACGCGCTCATCCCTGTCGCTCCGTGTTCTCGGCGCCGTTCGTGCCGTCCGTGCTGGTGATGCCGTCGGCACCGGTGGCACCGGTGGTGTCCGTGGTGCTGTGTGTGCCGGTGAGTTCGAGGTAGACGTCCTCCAGCGTGGCCGTGCGGGTCTGGACGCCGTCCAGACCGGTGAGCGCGTCGACCGCCTGGAGCACCTTGCCGGACACGGCGGTCTCCAGGACGAGCGAGCCGCCCTGCACGAAGACGCGGTCCACACCGGGAATGGCCGCCGCGTCCCGCTCGGTCATCCGCTCGGCGGGGATCAGGAGCCTGGTCGGCGCGCCGGCCGCGGTGACGAGATGGTGCGGGGAGTCCAGGGCGACGACGGAACCGTCCACCAGGATCGCCACCCGGTCGCAGAGCGCCTCGGCCTCGTCGAGGTGGTGTGTGGTGTAGACGATGGTGCGGCCCTCGCTCCTGAGCTCGCGCAGCACCTTCCACAGATCGCGGCGGGCCTGCGGGTCCAGGGCCGCGGTGGGCTCGTCCAGGAAGATCAGCTCGGGCCCGTGGACCAGCGCGGAGGCGATGGCCAGCCGCTGGCGCTGGCCGCCGGAGAGGTTCTCGACCATCACATCGCGCTGTTCGGTCAGCCCGACCGAGTCGAGCGTACGGTCGGCGTCCTCGCGCCCGGCCCCGTACAGGGCGGCGACGATACGGAGGTGTTCGCGCGCCGTCTGGCGTACGAAGAAGGCGGAGGACTGCGTCTGCACGCCGAGCCGCGGCAGCAGCGCCACATTCCTCGGCCACGGCGACCGGCCGAGCACCGTGACGGTCCCGGAGTCCGCCTCGCGCAGCCCCTCCATGATCTCGACGAGGGTGGTCTTCCCCGCGCCGTTGGGTCCGAGGAGTCCGAAGAACTCCCCGCGGTTCACCCGGAGTGACACCCCGTCGACGGCCTGGCGGTCGCCGTATCGCTTGCGTATCGCGTCGACGACGATCGCCGCGTCGGTGGCTGCCTCGTCCGGCACGGACGCCATGGTCCTGGCCTCGCTCATGTGGTTCTGCGCCCCTCGGGGGTTGTGGGTCAGTGAACTAGGTGGAAGTAAAGGCCTGTTGCCAGGGCCGCGAGCAGCAGTACGACGAGCAGGGCCGAACCCACCGCGTAGCGGAGGTAGACCGTACGGGCGCGGCGCGGGTAGCGGGCCGCGGCCTCGCGGTCCCCGAGGCGCAGCCGCAGATACCGTCCGCTCTCCGGTGCGAGGTGGGAGACGCGCAGAGCGTGACCGAGCATCGTGTAGCCGTCAAGTGGCGGCAGCGGCAGCAGATTGACGAGGGCCTGGGCGCTGCCGAGCAGCAGCAGACCGGACAGCACGCGGCGGGTCGGGTCCCCGGCGGGCAGCGCGGCCCACCAGGCCAGGAACGGCAGCAGGAAGAGCAGATTGGCGAAGGCCCCCGCGCCCGCCACCGCGAACTGATGCCAACGGGTCCGCAGATAGCGGTAGTTGTCCACCGTGCAGTACATGACGGCCATCGGCAGCCGCCAGCGCAGTCCGATCTCGCTGACGGTGCCTCCGTAGTGCCGGGCGACGACTCCGTGCGCGAGTTCATGGAGCGCGGTGCTGAGCCACAGCAGGGTGAAGACCGCTATCAGCGCGACGGGCCGGTGGAACAGCCACCAGGTGTCGTCGACCAGTTCGGGCAGCGCGGCGGCGAGCAGGACCTCCATCGCCACCAGGATCCCGGTCAGCGGAACCAGGACCGGGGCTCTCAGCACGGGGCGCAGCAGCCGGTGGAGGCGGCCCGTGGTGGCGTTCGCGTCGGCGACCAGCCGCATGGTGCCGCGCAGCACCGTGCCGTTCAGCGGCCCGCTCGCCCGGTCCGGCTGGACGGTCGCCGACGGGCGGGGGGCTCCGGCCAGCAGGCCGCGGGTGCCCAGCAGCGTGAGGAGCTGTTTCCAGTGCGGCTCGGCGAGGCGTTTGCCGAAGGCCGCCGCGTACTCCTCCCCGATCTCCTCCAGACTCCGGACGCCGTCGAGCCGGGAGATCAGGAAGTACTCCTTCACCCCCACCTCGAAGGCGGCGCCTCCCTGCGGGTCCTTGATCAGGTGCACGGTGGCCGGACCGTGCAGCAGGGCGGGGCTGAGCAGGATGTCCGGGCGCAGCGCGGGGCGATGCGTGAGGAATTCCCCGGAGCCGGAGCCGGAGACAGGGCCGGACCCGGAGACGGCGCCGGGGGCGGCGGACGCGGCGGGCGCGGACGCGGAAGCGGCGGAGGACGCGGAGCCGGCGGGTGAACCGCTCATGGGATCGCCGCCGGAGTGGGAGTGCCGGTGACGCCCTCGCGCAGGACCCGGCCCAGCACATGCGACAGATACGCCTCGTCCCGGATCGTCACATGCAGCCGGTTGTTGGTCATGTGCATGTAGGGAGAGAGCAGCAGAGGCAGCGCCACGGCGGGATCGGTGACCGACTCGTCGCGCGTACCGTCCCAGGAGCGGAACACCAGCTCCCCGTGGACGGCCAGCTCCTCGGCCCGGGAGCGGAGTTCGAGACAGTGTTCGGCCCAGCCGCGCAAAAAGGCAGGCAGCCGCCCCAGTTCGCCGGTACGGACGGCCTGCCGGATTCCCTCGAAACGGCGGCCCAGACCGGGGGCCATCTCCGCGTAGTTCTTGTCGTACTCCTTCGAGCCGATGAAACCGGTGCCGGGAAACGCCTTGTGCCAGAACTCGTAATAGCGGTCGAGATATCCGCCGAGTTCCTCGCGTTCGGGCAGGAAACAGCCGGCCATGACCATCATGAGCTGGGCCGAGGTGCCGAGCAGTACCGTCCGCAGATGCAGATTCATGGTGCGGAAGGCGTCCATGACCAGATCGCTGGAGTGCGCGAAGTGCCATTCGGCCAGCTCGATACCGGCCGGGCCGCCGTACTTGCCGTACTCGGGCTCGTAGGGCTCGTACGAATAGGAGTTGTTGGGACGCAGATTCATCCTGCCGTCCGCGTCCATGAAGGCGCCGCGGTCGCCCTCCGGGAACTCGATCTCGAAGAGCGTGTTGTAGAACTCGTTGAGGAAGCCCGAATCCACCTCGTACAGGGCGGGCCTGGCGCGCAGGAAAGCGCCGATGGCCTCCTCGGCGCGGCGGCGCACCTCGGCGGTGGCGGTCGCGTCGGCGGGCTTGAGCCGGAGCCGTACGTGCGGCCCTTCCAGCCAGTAGTTGATGAAGAAGTGACCGGCCAGCAGTCCGTCGGCGGTCAGGTCCGCCACCAGCGGGCGGACGCAGTTCACCAGCAGGGGCTGCGGGTTGGCCGCGTAGAAGATGTGGATGGCCTGCCAGTCGCCCGCGGCCGGGCCCGCGGTGGTGGCACCCGCGGCGGCAGGAGCCGTGGCGGGGGCGGGAGTCAGCTCTGACATGTCGGTGCGCCCTCTGTGCGTCGTCGGGTCGAGGTGAAGGTCTCCACGGCCAGCTCGGCGACATGGCTGCCGCGCGCGGACCGGACATGCAGTCCGTCCTCGGAGGGGAGCATCTCCCGCAGCACGACCCGGTCGTCGGGGTGCGTGGGGAGCGCTTCGAGGGCGGTGAGGGAGAGGTGGCTCCGGAAGTCCACATACTGGGGCTTGGCGCCCGCGCCGCCCCGGGGTCCGCCGGAGACGGTGGCGAAGACCTGGTCGGGCAGCCGGTGCGCGCGCCGCCAGCGCTGCCAGTCGAGGAACCACTCCTGGTCGTCGGTACCGGGACGGCGCTGGGGCAGCGCACCGGCCGTGGTGGTCCAGCTCCGCCGGCTCAGGACGACATCGCCGTGCAGCACCCGGGGGCGGGCGGTGACGCCGTCCTCGGGCTCGCCCTCCGGGACACCGGCCCAGACGTCGATGGGAGCCATCGAGGTCGGGGACAGCAGCAGCAGGGTGCGCGGGATCTCGGGCAGGGCGAGCGGGACCAGATAGCCGAGATAGACCGGGACGACCTCACGGCCGAGCCGGGCCGAGCGCAGCACCAGCCGGTCGGTGTCCTCGTCGTGCTCGACGGAGAGGTCGTCGAGATGGATACGGCGGTCCTCGGGAACGGTGCTCGACTCACCGGGACAGACGATCTGGTAGTCGGTGAGCGGGCTGTGCAGATTGAGATTGCTGGTGACGGCGCCACCGGTGATCTCGGCGAGCACCGCTCCGTCGGGAGTCAGAGCGGCGGCGGTGGCGCGCAGCTCCCGGGAGAAGGCGTCCGCCTCGCCGGACGGGCCCGGTGTGTCGTAGACATGGGTGAACCGGCTGAACGGGAAGGAGAGGCCGCCGTAGGAGCGGTTGAGCACGATCAGCGGTTCGCCCCCCTCGCGGGCGAGCTGGAGATGGTGCGACTGGGGTACGAAGTCGCCCGCGACCGGGGCGAGTTCGGCCGCCACCGGGGCGAGGTCCGCCTCCGCGAGCCTGATGCCGGGCGTCCCGGCCGTGTCGCCCTCCGCCTCCCACGTCTCCCAGGCCTGTCGCATCCGGCCGATGAACGCCCGGCGTGCCGCGTCGATGGCGCGGATCCCGGGCAGGCTCAGCCAGTTCTCCTCCGGCACATACTCTCCCCGGTCGTCGAACGGCCGCCGCTTGCCCGCGAAGGAGAGGTACTGGTCGAAGAAGTCCTCGTGGAAGTCGTGGACGAGCCCGAGCAGATCGTCGCACCGCCCGCCGCGCCCGTACCGCGCCAGGAAGAAGCCCTTGAAGGTGACGCGCTGAGGCAGTGTCAGATCGAAGGCGGGCAGGATCCGTTCGACCGAGCGCAGCGCCCCGCCCGCGGGTCCGGTCCACGCGCCCAGACCGCAGCTGATCGCGCGGCCCGCGCTGACGTCCTCGTACAGCAGTGTCTGCGGCAGGGTGGCCTCGGCCTCGCCGCCGGTCAGCAGGGCCTGAGCGGCGCGCAGTCCGGCGCGCAGCTCGCGCAGCAGCTCCGCCCGTTCGGCGCGGCCGGCCGAGGAGAAGCGGTCGACGGCCGAGACGGGCCCTTCGAGCGCGGCGGCGAGCTCGTCGGCCCAGGGACGGCCGAGTCCGCCGAGCGCGTCACGGAAGGCGCGCAGCGGATCGGGGCTGTGGACGTCGGTGTCCAGGCAGGGCACGCGCACCATGCCGAGCTGGAGCAGCGCCGCCACATAGGTCTCGCACATCTCGGGCTCGGCGTCGTGCTCGGTACGGAGCCACTCCACCAGATCGCGGTAGCGCAGCTCGCGGTCGGTGCCGGTACCAGCACCGGTACC
>NZ_MAUD01000267.1 GCF_001700515.1 Streptomyces lushanensis | reverse complement strand
CCGGCCGCCCGTTCCACCCGCCCGAAGTCCCCGCGCCTCACCCTCCGGCCCCACCCCCGGTCCCCACCGCCAACACCCCCGCCGGCCCCGCCCGAAATGGGTTCGCCACTGCTGAGCCGCGGGTGAGATCCTTGGCTCGGTATGTCTACTTCCTTCGCCGATCTCCAGACCCTGCTGGCCGATGTCTCGCTGCGCGACGCGCAGCGGCTCGGCCGCCGTCTCGAGGGCGCCCGGCGCATCCGTAAACCCGAGGCACGGCAGGCCGTGCTGGACGAGATCGCCGGTGAGGCCGGAAAGGCCGGCGAGCGGATGCGGCTGCGCGGCGCGCGGGTGCCCGCCGTCACGTATCCCGAGCAGCTCCCGGTCAGCCAGAAGAAGGACACGATCCTGGAGGCGATACGCGACCACCAGGTCGTGATCGTCGCGGGCGAGACCGGGTCGGGCAAGACGACCCAGATCCCCAAGATCTGTCTGGAGCTGGGCCGCGGTGTCCGCGGCATGATCGGACACACCCAGCCGCGCAGGCTCGCCGCCCGTACCGTCGCCGAGCGGGTCGCGGACGAGCTGAACACGCCCCTGGGCGAGGCCGTCGGCTGGAAGGTCCGCTTCACCGACCAGGTCGACCAGGACGCGACCTTCGTCAAGCTGATGACCGACGGCATCCTGCTCGCCGAGATCCAGACGGACCGCGAGCTGCGCGCGTACGACACGATCATCATCGACGAGGCCCATGAGCGCAGCCTCAACATCGACTTCCTGCTGGGCTATCTCGCCCAGCTCCTCCCCCGCCGCCCTGACCTCAAGGTCGTCATCACCTCGGCGACCATCGATCCGGAACGCTTCTCCCGCCACTTCGGCGACGCCCCCATCGTGGAGGTCTCGGGCCGTACCTATCCGGTCGAGGTCCGCTACCGCCCCCTCCTGGAGGAGGACGGCGAGGACGGCGACCGCGACCAGATCACCGCGATCTCCGAGGCCGTGGACGAACTCCACGCGGAGGGCCCCGGCGACATCCTCGTCTTCCTCTCCGGTGAGCGTGAGATCCGCGACACCGCGGACGCCCTGGAGAAACGCAAGCTGCGCGGCACCGAGGTCCTCCCTCTCTACGCCCGTCTCTCGCACGCCGAGCAGCACCGTGTGTTCCAGCGGCCCTCCGGGAACGTGACCCGCAGGATCGTCCTCGCGACGAATGTGGCCGAGACCTCGCTGACCGTTCCCGGCATCAAGTACGTGATCGACCCGGGCACCGCCCGTATCTCCCGCTACAGCCACCGCACCAAGGTCCAGCGTCTGCCCATCGAGCGCGTCTCGCAGGCCAGCGCCAACCAGCGCAAGGGCCGCTGCGGCCGGACGTCCGACGGCATCTGCGTCCGGCTCTACTCGGAGGAGGACTTCGAGTCCCGCCCGGAGTTCACCGACGCCGAGATCCTCCGTACGAATCTGGCCTCCGTCATCCTCCAGATGACCGCGGCCGGCCTCGGCGACATCGAGAGGTTCCCCTTCATCGATCCGCCGGACCACCGCAACATCCGCGACGGTGTGCAGCTTCTCCAGGAGCTCGGCGCGTTCGATCCGTCCCAGGCCGCGCAGAAGGATCCGAAGAAGAAGCTCACTCCCCTGGGGCGCAAGCTGTCCCAGCTCCCGGTCGACCCGCGGCTCGCCCGTATGGTCATCGAGGCCGACCGCAACGGCTGTGTACGGGAAGTCATGGTGATCGCCGCCGCGCTCTCCATCCAGGATCCGCGCGAGCGCCCCGCCGAGAAGCAGACGCAGGCCGATCAGCAGCACGCCCGCTTCAAGGACGAGACATCGGACTTCCTCGCCTTCCTCAATCTCTGGCGGTACATCAGGGAGCAGCAGAAGGAACTGTCCTCCTCCGCCTTCCGCCGTATGTGTAAGTCGGAGTATCTGAATTTCCTGCGGATCCGGGAGTGGCAGGACATCTACTCCCAGCTCCGCACGGTCGCCCGGCAGATGGGCATCCACCTCAACGAGGAGGACGCCGCGGACCAGTCCGTCCATGTCTCGCTGCTGGCGGGCCTGCTGTCGCACATCGGCATGAAAGAGGTCAAGGAGGCCGGTGCGGAGGCCGCCAAGAACGCCGGGAAGAGCGCCGGGAAGAACGAGTATCTGGGCGCGCGCGGCGCCAAGTTCGCGGTGTTCCCCGGCTCGTCGCTCTTCCGGAAGCCGCCGCGCTTCATCATGTCCGCCGAGCTGGTGGAGACCTCCCGGCTCTGGGCGCGCGTCAACGCGAAGATCGAGCCCGAGTGGATCGAGCCTCTCGCCGGCCATTTGCTCAAGCGCACCTACAGCGAGCCGCACTGGGAGAAGGACGCGGCGGCCGTGATGGCGTTCGAGAAGGTGACGCTGTACGGCGTACCGATCGTCGCCCAGCGCAAGGTGAATTTCGGCCGTATCGATCCCGAGATCTCCCGGGAGCTGTTCATCCGCAACGCGCTGGTCGAGGGCGACTGGCGTACGCATCACCAGTTCTTCCATGACAATCGCAAATTGCTGGGCGAGGTCGAGGAGCTGGAGCACCGCGCACGGCGCCGCGACATCCTCGTGGACGACGAGACGCTCTACGACTTCTACGACCGGCGCGTGCCGGACGACGTGGTCTCCGGCGCGCACTTCGACTCCTGGTGGAAGGCGAAGCGCCGCGAGGAGCCGGAACTGCTCGATTTCGAGCGGTCGATGCTCATCAACGAGAAGGCCGGCTCGGTCACCAAGGACGACTATCCGGACTCCTGGCGTCAGGGACCGCTCACATTCCGTGTGACGTACCAGTTCGAGCCGGGCGCGGACGCGGACGGCGTGACCGTCCACGTACCGCTCCAGGTGCTCAACCAGGTCACCTCCGAAGGCTTCGACTGGCAGATCCCGGGGCTGCGCGAGGACGTGGTCATGGAGCTGATCCGTTCCCTGCCCAAGCCGATCCGCCGCCACTACGTGCCCGCGCCGAACTACGCGAAGGCGTTCCTGGAGCGTGCGGTGCCGCTCCAGGAACCGCTGCCGGTCACGCTCGCGCGCGAGCTCCAGCGGATGGTGGGCGTACCGGTCACGGGCGACGACTTCGATCTGTCACGGGTGCCCGGCCATCTGAAGATCACCTTCAGGATCGTCGACGAGCGGCGCCGCAAGATCGCCGAGGACAAGGATCTGGAGGCGCTGAAGCTCAGTCTGCGGCCCAAGGCCCGCCAGGCTCTCTCGCAGGCCGCCGCGGCCACCGCGGAGCGCTCGGGCGGCGCGTCGATCGAGCGTACGGGCCTGACGGACTGGACGATCGGCAGCCTCTCCCGGGTCTTCGAGACGCGACGGGCCGGCCAGCCGGTCAAGGCGTATCCGGCCCTGGTCGACCAGGGGGCGACCGTGGCCGTACGCCTCTTCGACACGGAGGCGGAGCAGCAGCAGGCGATGTGGGCGGGGACACGGCGGCTGATCCTGCTGAACATCCCGGTGAATCCGGCGAAGTTCGCCTCGGACAAGCTCTCCAACCAGCAGAAGCTGGCACTCTCCCGCAATCCGCACGGCTCGGTCCAGGCGCTGTTCGACGACTGCGCGACGGCCTCGGCGGACCGGCTGATCGCGGACCACGGGGGGCCCGCCTGGGACGAGGAATCGTTCCGGAAGCTGTACGACAAGGTCCGCGCCGATCTCGTCGACATGACCGTACGGACCGTCGGCCAGGTGCAGCAGATCCTCGCCGCCTGGCAGGCGTGTGAGCGCCGGCTGAAGGCCACGAACAGTCTGACGCTGCTGAACAACGTCCAGGACGTCAAGGACCAGCTCGCGGAGCTCGTACCGGCCGGCTTCGTCACCCGCGCCGGGCTGCGCCGGCTGCCGGACCTGATGCGCTACCTCGTGGCGGTGGACCGGAGACTGCAGCAGATGCCGACGGCCGTCCAGCGCGACACGACACGGATGGAGAAGGTCCACGAGATGCAGGACGAGTACGCCTGGCTGCTCGAACAGCTCCCGAGGGGGCGGCCGGTGCCGCAGCAGGTCCTGGACATCCGCTGGATGATCGAGGAGCTGCGGGTGAGCTACTTCGCGCACGCTCTGGGCACGGCGCAGCCCGTCTCGGACAAGCGCATCATGAAGGCGATCGACGCGGCGGCGCCATGACGCCCGCCGTGACGGCCCCGTCGCCATCGGTCAGTTCGACCGCACCCTGCGAGCTGCTGTAGAGTCTCGTTTCGCAGCCGAGGAAACAAGGCCGCGAAACCTGGTCCTGTGGAGCAGTTTGGAGTGCTCGCCACCCTGTCAAGGTGGAGGCCGCGGGTTCAAATCCCGTCAGGACCGCAGCGAGAAGGCCCGTATCCGATCGGATACGGGCCTTTCGCATGCCCGCGTCCGGGGTAGGCGCGGGATCCCCGCGCGGCCGACTTCCTCGGGGACGGCAAGGGCCGTCGACGCCCTGGTATGGGCCCAGTAATGGCGTGCCCAAATCCCCGGGGCACGGTCCTGAGTGTCTTGACGGCGTCATCCGCCGGGGGTACCTAAGCATCAGGGCCCCTTTGTTCGTCCCAGTCCGGGGCCCCGCACCGGGGGGTGGTGTCCGGGATGTCATCGACAGCGAGGCACGAGACACGCGCGCTGCTGCGCGCCCATCTGGCCGCGGCCTCAGGCCATCCGCACCGTACGGGCTACTGCCCGATCTGCCACCGTCTCCAGCGGCTCGCCATGGAGCCCTCCGCGGCCGACGACGGCTTCGCCGACGGCTTCTTCGAGGACGAGTTACCCGACGATCTGGCGTCGTCCGCGCCCTGAGCCGCCCGCGCCCTCCCGACGGCCCCGAGCGGCCCCCTGGCGGCCTCCGGCGGCCTCACACCCGCCGGGCGGCCCTCCACCGGACCGCGGCGGCGGTCAGGGACGGCGCCGGCACCGATCCGGTCGGATCCAGCGGGTGGGACAGAGCTCATCGACAAGGGGCATACGGTGTGACGGGCATCACGGAACAATTTCGACCAAGGGCAGCGCTTACACCCTTCCTACAATCCATCAATTTAGTATGTGCAATTGCACTGCCCTCGAAATCCCTCCGGAAACACCCGCCCCACCTTTCACACAGCGGCCGAGCAGGGCAGGAACACCCGTCTCCCGGCGCACAAAAAAGATCGCGCTGGACCCGGCGGAGTCCAGCGCGATCGACGACTTACCCGTGTTGCGTAGGCATGGGACCTGTTGGGGCAGGTACCTGTCGTATGGAGCTATAGGTCGGGACGACCGGATATGGGGGACCCGGCTGTTCCTGGTCAGTGAGCCCGGTTGGACTCCGTAGTGCCCTGTTGCGCCTTGCTGAGCCGTGAATAAAGGCGTCAGGCCTCGCTGCGCTGCTGCGGAATACCCGCAAGCAGTGCGCGGACCTCTGCCTCGCGATACCGGCGATGCCCACCGAGCGTGCGGATGGACGTGAGCTTGCCGGCTTTTGCCCAGCGAGTGACCGTCTTCGGGTCCACGCGGAACATCGTGGCAACCTCAGCCGGGGTCAGCAGCGGCTCGGCATCAGGGGTGCGAGCGGTCATGAGCGGCCTCCTCGGGAGAACCGAACCATCTCGGTTCTTTCCTCTAAATTCTGCACCTTGACCCGCGTTGCCCGAAATGGCGGACGCGGGCCGAGTCGGTTATAGGACGAACGGCTTGTCCTCGGCACTACAACTACACCATCCGTCCAGCCACGTCGGCCAAACCGATGGAATTGCCCTCTGAGGTGTTCATCAGCGGCGGAAGCCGATGGACCATGCCATAGCGGACAGTCACGTCACAGATACGATCAGTCACAGAGCGATCAGGAGCCACTGGACCCCCCGTACATCGTGCAATGCTGAGCGATCCGCCCACACTTGGACGGAAGGAGCCCTCCCCGGACTCCTTGTCCTATTTTGACACGAGGAGGGGCGATGGGCGCAAGAGCCCCGTTAGTGCGGTCCGTCACGCTTGCGGGCATAGGCCCGGATCTGGACCCGTGCCTCAGTGCCTGAATTCAGGCGTCGTTCAGACCCGCTTCGAGCCCGGTTCAAGGCCCGTTCACGCCCGCTTGCCCGTCCGTTCGGGTATCGGCTGCCCGAAACGGTCAGTTGGCGAACAGCCGCTCCCTGACAGCCCGCCAGCGCTCCGTCAGCCGGCCGTACGCCGCTCCCGCGCCGTCGCCGTCCCCGAGCCGCAACGCCGCGATCCCCGTCGCCACATCGGCGGCCGAATGGTCCCCGGCGAGCTGCGTCCCGGAGAGAGCGTGCACCAGACCTCCGTAGTCCAGTTCGACCAGCGACCGCGGATGGAACTCTTCCAGCCACCGTCCCACGTCCACCAGACCTTCGATGAGCGGCCCGTCGTCCACCGTCTCCCGCAGCGTCTTCAGCGCGCGGGCGAGCCGCCGTCTGGCCTGCACCATCGGCGTCCGATAGCGCAGTACGGGCACTCCGGGGCCGCCCGCCCCGTACTCCCGCTCGTCGTCGGAGAAGAGGGCGAACCAGCCCACCGGCACCTGCCAGACCGCCGTCCTGATCCAGGGCCGCGCGTCCGGATTCCGGTCCCGCCAGCGCTCGAAGTCCGCGGCGGCCTGGCCGCGCACCACCGGCGGCAGCACCGCGTCGAGCAGCGGCACCGGCAGCGACTCCGCCAGTTCCTCCAGCGCCAGCCAGCCGCGCAGCCGGGTACGCCACGGGCAGACGCACACCACTCCGTCCACCACGGCGACGAACGCGTCCCCGCTCTCGTGCACCGGCACGGCCACCGGCGGCGTGGGCAGCAAGTCGGCGAGGGAGCGGCGCAGTTCGTCCTGCGCGGTGGGCGTACGGTCACGTCTGGCGTAGCGGGTCCAATGCTCTCTCTCCGGTTCGGGAAAGGCCGCCAGCGGCTCATAGACCCGCAGGTAGGACGCGTAAGGAACGAGGACAGAAGACACCGCCGGCATGCCGCGCATCGTCCCACGCCTGTACTCCTCCAGGGGGTGATCCTGGGCACTGCGGCTGATCTACGCCCCCGTAGGACTTACTCTCTTGCTTGCCCAGCCGGTCCCTCCCCACCCACAGGAGGGACTTCCCACCGCCGCTTCGTACTTGGGAGTCACCACCGTGACCGATCTGACCGACGGCGTCCTGCACACCCTGTTCCGCTCGGAGCAGGGGGGCCATGAGCAAGTCGTGCTCTGCCAGGACCGTTCCAGCGGCCTCAAGGCCGTCATCGCCATCCACTCCACCGCCCTGGGCCCGGCCCTCGGCGGCACCCGCTTCTATCCCTACGGATCCGAGGCGGAGGCCGTCGCCGACGCGCTGAACCTCTCCCGCGGCATGTCGTACAAGAACGCCCTGGCCGGTCTCGACCACGGCGGCGGCAAGGCCGTGATCATCGGTGATCCGGAGCAGATCAAGAGTGAAGAGCTGCTGCTCACATATGGCCGATTCGTGTCGTCGCTCGGCGGCCGGTATGTCACGGCCTGCGATGTCGGCACGTACGTGAAGGACATGGACGTCGTGGCCCGCACCTGCGCGTGGACCACGGGCCGCTCCCCGGAGAACGGCGGCGCGGGCGACTCGTCGGTCCTGACCGCGTACGGAGTCTTCCAGGGCATGCGGGCGAGCGCGCGGCACCAGTGGGGCGACCCGTCGCTGAGCGGCCGTACGGTCGGGATCGCGGGCGTCGGCAAGGTCGGCCGCCATCTCGTGGAACACCTCCTGGAGGCCGGCGCGCATGTCGTGGTCACGGACGTACGGGAGGACTCGGTACGCCGGATCACGGACCTGTATCCGCAGGTCGCCGCCGTCGCCGACACCGAGGCGCTGATCCGTACCGACGGGCTGGACATCTACGCTCCCTGCGCGCTCGGCGGCGCGCTGAACGACGCGTCCGTCCCCGTCCTCACCGCTACCGTCGTGTGCGGGGCCGCCAACAACCAGCTCGCGCATCCGGGTGTCGAGAAGGATCTCGCGGACCGCGGGATCCTCTACGCGCCCGACTACGTGGTGAACGCCGGCGGAGTGATCCAGGTCGCCGACGAGCTGCACGGCTTCGACTTCGAGCGGTGCCGCGCGAAGGCCGCGAAGATCTTCGACACCACACTGGAGATCTTCGCACGCGCAAAGGAAGATGGCATTCCGCCGGCCGCCGCGGCGGACCGGATCGCCGAGCACAGGATGGCGGAGGCCCGCCACCGCTGACGGTCGGGAGAGGGGCGTCCCGGTGTTCGGGAGACGAGACTCACGCCGGTCGGCGGGTCGCCCCTCCAGAAGAGGTTAAAATCGACGCTGACCAGCGAGGACGGGGCGCCCCGTTGGTCCTGCGCCGGGGCGCGTCATGCGGGCGGCGTACCGTATGGCCGCGGAAGCAGGTACCGTTGAAGCCCTACGGACGGGTCTCTCCGCGGAGAGCTCGTTCTGATTCATGAACGCGTGTCAAGACTCTGGGGCCGTCGAGCCCCGTCACCGAGGGGGTCGAGCCATGGGGCGCGGCCGGGCCAAGGCCAAGCAGACGAAGGTCGCCCGCCAGCTGAAGTACAACAGCGGCGGGACTGACCTGTCGCGTCTGGCCAACGAGCTGGGCGCGTCGACCTCGAGTCAGCCGCCGAACGGCGAGCCGTTCGAGGACGACGACGAGGAAGACGACCCGTACGCACAGTACGCGGATCTGTACAACGACGACGAGGACGAGGACGACGAGTCCGGGCCCTCGGCGCAGCGCCGCGGCGCTTGACGTCCGTATACCCAGAGCAGTATCTCAGTGGCCCGGTCCGGGGCCGTAGTCCTGGACCGGGTTCTGTGCTGCCCGGATGTCCACCGGGCCGTGGGCGGTCCATGAGCGCCCGACGCGGATCGGCGGACTTTGGCCGACTTTGATCGGTGGCCCGCCGTCCATGACGTCCATGGCCGGTTTTCGCACGGTGTCCTGTGCTGTCATGAGCGCTTCGCATCGTTCGTCGACCGGTCCGGGTGACCGAGGCCGGTGACCGGCTCAGCTCCGGTAGTCGCCCGTCAGCGCCGCGCCCGTGGTGTGCTCGCCACGCTCCGTGATCTCACCGGCGGCCCAGGCGTCCACTCCCCGGTCGGCGAGTGTGATGAGCGCGGCATCGGCCGACTCCGCCGGGACGACGGCGATCATGCCGACTCCCATGTTCAGCGTCTTCTCCAGCTCCAGGCGCTCCACCCGGCCGGCCGTTCCGATCAGGTCGAAGACCGCGCCGGGCGTCCAGGTCGAGCGGTCCACCGTGGCATGCAGCCCGTCCGGGATCACCCGGGCGAGATTGGCGGCCAGACCGCCGCCGGTGACATGACTAAACGCGTGCACCTCGGTCGTCCTGGTGAGCGCCAGACAGTCCAGCGAGTAGATCTTGGTGGGCTCCAGCAGTTCCTCTCCCAGGGTGCGGCCGAACTCCTCGACCTGCCGGTCCAGCGACCAGCCGGCCCGGTCGAAGACCACATGACGGACCAGTGAGTACCCGTTGGAGTGAAGACCGGAGGACGCCATGGCGATCACCACATCACCCGTACGGATACGATCCGCGCCGAGCAGCCGGTCCGCCTCGACCACGCCCGTACCCGCGCCGGCGACATCGAAGTCGTCCTCGCCGAGCAGTCCGGGGTGCTCGGCGGTCTCGCCGCCGACCAGCGCGCAGCCGGCCAGCACACAGCCTTCGGCGATGCCCTTGACGATGGCGGCGACACGCTCGGGGTGGACCTTGCCGACACAGATGTAGTCGGTCATGAAGAGCGGCTCGGCGCCGCAGACGACCAGATCGTCCACGACCATGCCGACCAGATCGTGACCGATCGTGTCGTACACGCCCATCTTGCGGGCCAGATCGACCTTCGTACCGACTCCGTCGGTGGCGGAGGCGAGGAGCGGGCGCTCGTAGCGCTTGAGGGCGGAGGCGTCGAAGAGGCCGGCGAAGCCGCCGATACCGCCCAGGACCTCGGGGCGGCGGGTCTTCTTCACCCACTCCTTCATCAGCTCGACCGCGCGGTCACCGGCTTCGATGTCGACGCCCGCGGCGGCATAGCTGGCACCAGTAGTCGTCTCGGACATGGCTGGGTACTTTCCTGTCGGCATTCGGTCGTCAAAGGTGGGTGCGGGAAGTGGTGCGGGGCGGCCGTGAGAGAGGGGATCGCGGGAGCGGCCTCACCGACCTCGGCGGCGCCGGCATCGGGACCGGCTCCACGCCCACTCCCTGACGCGCGCCACCGTTACGGGCGGCGGAGCGCGTCCGTGGCCGCGGTATTGGCCGGGCCCGCCGCCAGCTCGTTCTCCAGCAGCTGCTTGCCCAGCAGCTCGGGATCGGGCAGATCCATCGGGTACTCGCCGTCGAAGCACGCGCGGCAGAGGTTCGGCTTGGCGATCGTGGTCGCCTCGATCATCCCGTCGAGTGAGATGTACGCGAGCGAGTCGGCGCCCATGGAGATCCCGATCTCCTCGACCGTCATCCCATTGGCTATCAACTCGGCCCGGGTGGCGAAATCGATACCGAAGAAGCACGGCCACTTCACCGGCGGGGACGAGATCCGGATGTGGACCTCGGCGGCACCCGCCTCCCGGAGCATCTTGACCAGGGCCCGCTGGGTGTTGCCGCGCACGATCGAGTCGTCCACGACCACCAGGCGCTTGCCCCGGATGACCTCTCTGAGCGGGTTCAGCTTGAGGCGGATACCGAGCTGGCGGATGGTCTGGGACGGCTGGATGAAGGTCCGGCCGACATAGGCGTTCTTGACGAGGCCCGAGCCGTACGGAATGCCGCTGGCCTCCGCGTAGCCGATGGCGGCGGGCGTGCCCGACTCGGGGGTCGCTATGACCAGATCCGCCTCGACGGGAGATTCTTTGGCGAGTTTCCGCCCCATTTCGACACGGGACAGATAGACGTTGCGGCCGGCGATGTCCGTATCGGGACGGGCCAGGTACACATACTCGAAAACACAGCCCTTGGGCTTCGCTTCCGCAAATCGCTGGGTGCGGAGACCGTTCTCGTCGATGGCGATCAGCTCGCCGGGCTCGATCTCACGGACATACGCGGCGCCGCAGATGTCGAGGGCTGCACCCTCGGAGGCGACGACCCAGCCGCGTTCGAGACGGCCGAGGACCAGCGGGCGGATGCCCTGCGGGTCACGGGCGGCGTAGAGGGTGTGCTCGTCCATGAAGACGAACGAGAAGGCGCCCCGGACCTCGGGCAGGATCCGGGCGGCGGCGTCCTCGACGGTGAGGGGCTTGCCGTCGTCGTCCACCTGGCTGGCCAGCAGCGCCGTCACCAGATCGGTGTCGTTGGTGGCGGCGACCCGGGTCGAGCGGCCGTTCTCCTTGGGCAGATCGGCGACCATCCCGGCGAGCTGGGCGGTATTGACCAGATTGCCGTTGTGACCGAGCGCGATGGAGCCGTGGGCGGTGGCCCGGAAGGTCGGCTGCGCGTTCTCCCACACCGAGGCTCCGGTGGTGGAGTAGCGGGCGTGACCCACCGCGATATGGCCCTGGAGGGAGCTGAGCGAGGTCTCGTCGAAGACCTGGGAGACCAGGCCCATGTCCTTGAAAACGAGGATTTGGGAACCATTGCTCACAGCGATGCCCGCGGACTCCTGTCCACGGTGCTGCAGGGCATACAGTCCGAAATAGGTGAGCTTGGCGACCTCTTCGCCCGGGGCCCAGACTCCGAAGACGCCACAAGCGTCCTGGGGGCCCTTCTCTCCGGGGAGCAGGTCGTGGCTGAGTCGTCCATCACCACGAGGCACGCCACCGAGTGTAGGCGAGATCGACCACTGGTCCGAATTGGGGATGCGGGCCGGCTCCGCGATCGCCCGTCGGAAGAGGTCCCGTTACGTGCCCGGAGCCGCGGCCACGGCGTTCAGGCCCTGGCCATCGGGGTGCTTGAGGATCAGCGAGCGGTGGTGCAGTTCATATGTGACTTTGCCCTCCAGCACCTTCTGCACCTGGCGTTCCAGGGTCATCTCGGGTCCCGGACAGAGCTTGCGCGTGGCGGAGAGCCGCCCGAAGGTGAGCGTGGAGGCGGCCTTCTCCCCGGCCCCGTCCGCGGCTTCGGAGATCTTCACGGTGCCGCGGAAGCTGTTGCAGCCGAGGCTGCCTTCCACGGAACCGTCCTTACCGAACGTGAGATGCGCCTTGCCGTCGGTGCCCTGAGGCAGGGAGGTCGCGGTGGCGCCGTCGGCCAGCGCGCTGACGGTCCACTCCGTACCGGTGAGCGGGACGGGCGGCGCGGAGGTCAGGGTGATCGTGTCGCCGTCGGCGGTGGTGAGCGTGAGCCGCCGGTCCTCGGCGGACCCTCCCTCGACGTCCTTGACGGCGGCCTTGAGTTTTCCGGCGAAGGCTCCGCCGAGGGCCTTCTCGAATTCCTGGAGCTGCTCGGGGCAGCCGATCAGCGTCGACTCTTTATCA
This sequence comes from Streptomyces lushanensis, assembly GCF_001700515.1. Lineage (GTDB taxonomy): Bacteria > Actinomycetota > Actinomycetes > Streptomycetales > Streptomycetaceae > Streptomyces > Streptomyces lushanensis. The sequence goes on along the minus strand of NZ_MAUD01000267.1, from coordinate 914 downwards.
CCCACGGTGATCGTGTCGCCGTCGACGCTGACATCCGCGCCGATGGTGTTGCAGCCCGTACGCGCGCTGGCCCGGCCGTCGGCGCCGATCTCCACGCTCGCTCCCGCGGGCGCGGCGGTCTTCTTGCCGTCGACGGTCAGACTGTCGACGCTCCAGTGGACGTCGGTGAGAGGCAGATCGGACTGTACGGAACCGCCGGAGCCGCTGCCGGAGCCGGACTCCGTACCACAGGCGGTCAGCGTGAACAGTGCGACAGCGGTGACCGTGGTGATGGCGGTGGTCGCAGTGATGTTGGTGATCTTCTGTTTCCGCATATCCGTGGGACGGGGCGTCGCGGCGTACGGTTCCGTCACTCCGCGCGCCGACACCGCCGTCACCCCATGAGCGGAAGCAATTCACCCAGATCCGCGCGCTCCCCGCTCGCGCTGACCTGCGCCGCGTCAAGCGCCTCGCGCCAGGTCGTACGGCCGGTGGCGAGCCGGATCCAGGTGAGCGGATCGGTCTCCACGACGTTGGGAGGCGTGCCACGGGTGTGCCGCGGGCCCTCCACGCACTGCACCACGGCGTACGGCGGAATCCGCACCTCCGTCGACGCGCCGGGCGCCTTCACGGCGAGCGCGTCGGCGAGCAGCCGGGTGCAGGCGGCGAGAGCCTGCCGGTCGTGGGGAACACCCAGCCCGGCCACGGCCCGGTTGAGGTCGTCGGTATGGACGACCAGCTCGACGGTCCGCGTGACCAGGAAGTCACCGAGCCGCATGGCACCGACCCGCGTCGCGAGTATCCGATCGTCGGGAGTTGCGGGCAGCAGGGCGCCGATCCGCGCGGCGGTGCGCTCGAACAACTCGCCGGGGGAAGCGGACACCGCGACCGCCTTGACGTCCTGGCTGATGTCCGAGGCGAGATCGGCGGTCGCG
>NZ_MAUD01000266.1 GCF_001700515.1 Streptomyces lushanensis | reverse complement strand
CTTCCCGTCCTTTCCCCGCGCCCGCGCGGGGAAAGGACGGGAAGACAGGAAAAGGGCCGGGCGGCGCTCCTCTTCGGGGATCACCACCCGGCCCTCGCCGACAGGCCGGCCGTACGGTCAGCCACGCGGCTCCCGGTGTCCGACGCCGTAGCGGCGCTCGAAGCGCTCCACCCGGCCCGCGGTGTCCACCACGCGGCCCTTGCCGGTGTAGAAGGGATGGCTGGCGGAGGAGATCTCCACGTCGACAACCGGATAGGTGTTGCCGTCCTCCCACTCCACGCGCTCGGTCGAGTCCGCGGTGGAACGGGTCAGGAAGGCGGCTCCGGCGGCACGGTCCCGGAAGACGACTGGACGGGAGACGGGGTGAATACGGGGCTTCATGCGGAAATCCTTCCTGATGGTGGAATTCGCTTCCATCAAGTGGTACGTCCCTGTAACGCGACGCCCGTCGGTGGCATTCCCGCCGGGTACCGGACACCGAAAGCGGGGACACTGGGGTGTGCGGGCCCGTGGCGGTCCACGGCGGCCCGTGGTGCGACCGGGCATGGAGAGCGGGAAGTGGGCGGCACTCATGGGTGAGTTGATCCTCGTACGGCACGGAGAGACCACCTGGTCCTTGTCCGGGCAGCACACCAGCTACACCGATCTGCCGATGACCGAGCGCGGCGAGAACCAGGCCCGCTCGCTGGCGCCGCTGCTGCGCGAGCGCCGTGTCGGTCTCACGCTCGTCAGCCCCATGACCCGCGCGCGCCGCACGGCCGAGCTGGCCGGGCTCGACGCCTTCCGTGTCACACCGGATCTGCGCGAGTGGAACTACGGCGGCTACGAGGGCGTCGCGACCGCCGAGATCCATCGCACACGGCCCGGCTGGGACCTGTGGACCGACGGGGTCGTGCCCGGCCCGGCGAGCCAGCCCGGGGAGAGCCCCGCGGAGGTCGGACACCGCGCCGACCGTGTGCTCACCGAGGCGCTGGAGGCGCTCGATTCGAGTGACGAGGACGTCGCCCTCGTCTCGCACGCCCACTTCCTCCGGGTGCTCACCGCGCGCTATCTCGGACTGGCACCGGCCGCGGGAGCGCTCTTCCTGCTCGCCACCGGAACCCTCTCCCGGCTGGGGACGGAACACGGCCGGCCAGTGGTCACGGCATGGAATCTGGCCCTTCCCGAGGGCCTGCTGCGGGCCACGGCACGGGAGAAGGAGAACGTGGCCTGAGCGGAGGCCGCCGCCGGGCCGGGCCCGGAACGCGGCGGGCGCCTGTGCGGTGGAAGGAGTTCCACCGCACAGGCGCCCTGTCGTCCCGGCCCTCCCGGGCCTGCTGGGACCGCTGTGTTACGAGGGGAGGATGTTCTCCGCCTGAGGACCCTTCTGGCCCTGCGTGACGTCGAACGTGACCTTCTGGCCCTCCTGGAGCTCACGGAAGCCGGAGGTCGCGATGTTCGAGTAGTGCGCGAACACGTCGGGGCCACCGCCGTCCTGCGCGATGAAGCCGAAGCCCTTTTCCGAGTTGAACCACTTCACTGTTCCACTGGCCATTGCCCAAGTCTCCGTTTCAAGGGACGCGTGATTCCCGCACGGTGCGGGAACCGGAGGTGATCGCCCTGGTCCGCAGAGACGCTGAACAGCACAAACGCCCGTGACGGCACGTCACGGGCGAGCGGTACTTCGGAACCACGACAGCTGATCAAGACGCTACAGGGCTCGAAGCGATACAGCCACAGAAACGACCAACTCTTGCGCACGTGGCGTGTATCCGACCGCGATCGGCTCAACCCGTTCAGCCGATCCGTACGACGATCGGACCTGTACGACGGTCGGCCCGGAAATAAATTTTGCGTAGCGTGCACTTTTGCATACCCTGCAAGATGTGATCGACGAAGGCGCGGCTCCGGGGCTCCGTGAGCGCAAGAAGCGGGCCACCCGGGCGGCCCTGGCGGAGGCGGCGGTACGGCTGGCCGCCGAGCACGGCGCCGAGAATGTGACGGTCGAGGCGATCAGCGAGGCCGCCGGAGTCTCCCCGCGTACGTTCTTCAACTACTTCGACAGCCATGACGACGCGTTCGTGATGATGGACCGGGACGCCGGTGAACGGGTGCGCCACGCGGTGCGCGCGGCGCCCGCGGCCCTGTCGCCGCTCGAAGCGCTACGCGAGGCGCTCGCCACCGAACTCGTCGATGTGGCCGAGCGGCAGGAGATCTGGCGGCTGCGGGCCACGGTGCTCCAGCGTTCGCCGCGGCTGCTGGTCCGCGGCCTGGGCGCGCACATGGCCGAGGAGATCGAACTGGCCGAGACCATCGCCGTACGGCTCGGCTCACGCGCCCCGAACGAGAAGAGCGCACACGCCCCGGCGACCTGCGGCAGCGGCAGCGGCAGCG
>NZ_MAUD01000265.1 GCF_001700515.1 Streptomyces lushanensis | reverse complement strand
CCGCCAGCGGACGTAGTTCCGCCCAGTGTTCGGTGGATACGGTACGGGCCAGCCGCAGCATCACCGGTACCTCGATGAGCGCACGTACCTCGGCCAGCTCCGCCAACTCCCGCGCGCTGCGTTCGACGACCCGGAAACCGCGGTTCGGGACGACCTCGACCGCGCCTTCGAGCGCGAGCTGCTGCATGGCCTCGCGCACGGGCGTGGCGGAGACACCGTAGCGCTCGCCCAGCACGGGAGCCGAGTAGACCTCACCGGGAACCAGCTCACCACCGACGAGCGCGGAGCGCAGGGCGGCGAGGACCTGTCCCCGTACGGAGTGCCGGCGCACGGTCCGGGGCGCGGCCGGCTCACCGTGCGTGTGCTCGCCACGGGCCACCCGCCGGGCGTCCGGACCCGCCTGGTACGGGATCGGCGCGGCGCTCTCCGCCGCTCTGCCGCGCTGCTCCACCCCGCCCACCTCCGCACACCCACCGTCGCGCCCCACCCCCGGCCCGGCGCCGGATGCATCTGTGCACGATAGGCCGCCTCCGCCGCACTTCAAACCCGATCACATCGGGTAAGGTAAGGCTTACCTGCAAACGATCCCGATTCGGTGGTCCCCTGCATGACCGTGCCCACGCTGCTGCCCGGCCTTCCCACCTCGCCCGTGACGGACGCGTACGCCCGTCTCACCGAGGTGTTTCCCTCGCTGAGCATCGACCACCTCACCGACGGTGAGCGGCCTCCGGCCGACGGAGGCTGGGTCGGCGCGGCGGATCTCGCCGCCGGGGGCGTGGCCCTCGACACATTTCTCGACTGGGACGACGCGCAGGTCGTCCGGGACCACGGACAGCGGGCGCGCCCCGATGTGATCGCCGGTTTCGCGCTGCACCGCTACGCCTGGCCGGCCTGTCTGCTGATCACCGTGCCCTGGTTCCTGCACCGCAGGGTGCCCAGGATCCCCGTGGGGGACGTCTTCCTCCAGCGGGCCCTCGGCAGGATGGGCGTCCGGGTCCGGGACTTCGCCTGTCTGCCGGACGATCCCGCGGCGGACCTGCCCGGCGCCCGGGTCGTACCGGACGAGGAGGCCCTGCGCGCCGAGGTGCGGGAGGCCGCCGCCGAGCATCTCGGTCCGGTGCTGGACGGCTTCGGCCCGCGTATGCGGCGCGGCCGGAGAGCGCTGTGGGGCATGGCGACCGACGAGATCGTCGAGGGTCTCTGGTACATCGGCCATCTCCTGGGTGAGGAGCGGCGCGCGATGGCGGAGCTGGAGCTGCTGCTGCCGGGGACGACCGGACCGTACGTCGGCACGGCCGGTTTCCGCGAACTGACCGGCCCCGGCGGGGAGTCGCTGCCGACCCGGGACCGGGCGAGCTGCTGCTTCTTCTACACGCTGCGGCCGGAGGACACATGTGCCACTTGTCCGCGTACGTGTGACGCCGATCGTGTCCAGAAGTTGAGTACGGGCGTCTGACCCCTCGTCACCCGAGGAGCCAAGCCACCCGCTAGGGTGATATTAATCGAACATGACAGCCGCCTCTCGTGCGGCAGTTCTGTTCGATCGCGCCTATCAGTGTGCCCCACCACCTCGTTGGCGTCTTCTTGCTCCAAAACCCCCTGAGCGGCACCGCTCTTCCGCCAATATGGCGCCCGAAACGCCCTACTGCGATGCAAGGAACACCGCATGCAACTGACCGACATATCGCTGAACTGGCTGCTTCCCGTCGGCGTGCTGATCGTCGGAATCCTGGTGGCGGTGGCAGTGCTCGCGCGCGGTAAGCGCGCCGGTGACAAGGCCGCGGCCGAGGATTCATGGGAACGCAGTGAAGAACGCCGCAGACGGAAGGAGACCATCTACGGCGCCGCCTCCTACGCACTGCTCTTCTGCTGTGCGGCGGTCGCCGCCGCCCTCTCGTTCAAAGGCCTGGTCGGATTCGGCCAGGAGAACCTCAGCCTGAGCGGCGGCTGGGAGTACCTCGTCCCGTTCGGTCTCGACGGCGCGGCGATGTTCTGCTCCGTGCTCGCCGTGCGCGAGGCCAGCCACGGTGACGCGGCCCTCGGCTCGCGACTGCTGGTGTGGACGTTCGCCGGCGCCGCCGCCTGGTTCAACTGGGTGCACGCGCCCAGGGGTCTGGGCCACGACGGCGCGCCGCAGTTCTTCTCCGGCATGTCCCTCTCGGCCGCGGTCCTCTTCGACCGCGCGCTGAAGCAGACCCGCCGGGCGGCGCTGCGCGAGCAGGGCCTGGTGCCCCGTCCGCTGCCGCAGATCCGCGTCGTACGGTGGCTGCGCGCTCCCCGTGAGACCTTCGGCGCCTGGTCGCTGATGCTCCTCGAAGGCGTTCGCACACTGGACGAGGCCGTCGAGGAGGTCCGCGAGGACCGCCGTCAGAAGGAGCAGAACAAGCACCGCAGGCGTGAGCAGCAGAAGCTGGACCGGGCGCAGATCAAGGCGCTCAACCGCCAGCACCGCGCCTGGGGACGCGGTGGCGGCCGTCAGGTCCCGCTGACCGCGGGCGGCGGCGGATCCGGTTCACCGGCCGCCGTCGAGGCCTCCGCGGAGCCTGCCATAGTGGAACCGGGTCAACTGCCTCATCGCTCGCAGCTCTCCCTCCAGGCCGTCAAAGGCGGTGAGGCCCGCACCGTGGACCTGACCGCGGAGGACGACACCCAGGCGCTTCCCCGGCTCGACTCGCTGGAGCGCAAGCTCACGGATCTGGAGCGGCAGTTCGGCTGAGCCGGATCCCTCTCCGATCAACAGCACCCGGACCGGTGTGACGGACTCCCGTCGCGCCGGTCCGCTGTTGTCTCACGCGTCCGCTGTTGTCTCACGCCGCTTCGCCGTTCATCTCGAACCAGACCACCTTGCCCAGCGGCCGGGCCCGTATGCCCCAGTCGTCCGCGAGGGTCCTCACCAGCGCCAGACCTCTGCCGTTCGTCGCGTCGTCGGCCGCCGGCTGCTGTGTCTCGGGCCTGGCCAGCGGCAGCGGCAGGGCGGTGACGAAGTCCCGGACCTCCACCCGCAGCCGTGAGTCCGCGACGGTCGCCGTGACCACCGCGCCCCGCTCGGTGTGCACCAGCGCGTTGGTGACCAGCTCGCTGATGAGCAGCTCCGCCACCTCCGCCGAGTCCCGCTCCCGCCAGTGCAGCAGCATCTCCCGCAAGGCGTGCCGCACTTCCGGGACTGCCGCGAGATCGGCACCTCCCACCCTGCGCCGTAGCCCTGTCATGGTTCTGTCCCCCCGTTCGTACCGGTGACGGATCCCGCTCTCGGACGCTTACGGAGAGCATGCCCCCGCCCCGATCACGGCACGCACGTCACCACCCATGTCGTTCGTCACGGTGCGCCTCCCCCGCCGGCGCGGTGGACGGAGTGCCGCGGACACGAAGCCCCGGCGTACGGCGGTCCCGCCAGGTCAGGGCCGCGGGACGTTTCGCAGGTTCGTACGGGCCAGTTGGAGCATGCGGCCCACTCCGCCGTCCAGCACGATCTTGCTCGCCGAGAGCGCGAAGCCGGTGACCATGTCCGCTCTGATCTTCGGCGGGATGGAGAGCGCGTTCGGGTCGGTGACCACGTCGACCAGGGCAGGGCCCTTGTGGCGGAACGCGTCCTTGAGCGCGCCCGCGAGCTGTCCGGGCTTCTCGACGCGTGCGCCGTGGACGCCGGCCGCGCGGGCGATGGCCGAGAAGTCCGGGTTGTGGTTGGTCGTGCCGTACGACGGCAGCCCGGCCACCATCATCTCCAGCTCCACCATGCCCAGCGCGGAGTTGTTGAAGAGCACGACCTTCACCGGCAGATCGTGCTGGACGAGGGTGAGGAAGTCACCCATCAGCATGGCGAATCCGCCGTCGCCCGACATGGAGACGACCTGGCGCTTCCGGTCGACGAACTGGGCGCCGATGGCCTGCGGCAGCGCGTTGGCCATCGAGCCGTGGCTGAAGGAGCCGATGACACGGCGGCGGCCGTTCGGCGTGAGATAACGGGCCGCCCAGACATTGCACATGCCGGTGTCGACGGTGAACACGGCGTCGTCGTCGGCGAGTTCGTCCAGCACCGCGGCGACGTACTCGGGATGGATCGGGACGTGCTTGTCCACCTTGCGGGTGTACGCCTTGACCACGCCCTCCAGCGCGTCGGCGTGCTTCCTCAGCATCTTGTCGAGGAAACGGCGGTCCGCCTTGGCCCGCACGCGCGGTGTGAGACAGCGCAGGGTCTCCCGGACATCGCCCCAGACCGCGAGGTCGAGCTTGGAGCGCCGGCCGAGGTTCTCGGGCCGTACATCGACCTGGGCGATCCTGACGTCGTCGGGCAGGAACGCGTTGTACGGGAAGTCCGTGCCGAGCAGGATCAGCAGATCGCACTCGTGCGTGGCCTCGTACGCGGCGCCGTAGCCGAGCAGTCCGCTCATGCCGACATCGAACTTGTTGTCGTACTGGATCCACTCCTTGCCCCGCAGGGCGTGCCCGATGGGGGACTTGATCCGCTCGGCGAACTCCATGACCTCGGCGTGCGCGCCGGCCGTGCCGCTGCCGCAGAAGAGTGTGACCCGCTCCGAGTCGTCGATCATCCGGGCGAGTTCGTCGATCTCCGCGTCGCCGGGCCGTACGGAGGGCCGGGAGGTGACCAGCGCGTGTTCCACCGCCCGTTCGGGGGCGGGCGCGGCGGCGATGTCACCGGGCAGGGTGACCACACTGACACCGCTCCGCCCGATCGCGTGCTGGATCGCCGTCTGGAGCAGCCGTGGCATCTGCTTGGGGCTGGAGATCATCTCGCAGTAGTGGCTGCACTCGCGGAAGAGCTGCTCGGGATGGGTCTCCTGGAAGTAGCCGAGCCCGATCTCGCCGGACGGAATGTGGGAGGCGAGGGCGAGTACGGGAGCCATGGAGCGGTGGGCGTCGTAGAGGCCGTTGATGAGATGGAGATTTCCGGGACCGCAGGAGCCCGCGCAGGCGGCGAGCCTGCCGGTGATCTGGGCCTCGGCGCCCGCGGCGAAGGCGGCGGTCTCCTCGTGTCTGACCTGGACCCAGTCGATCGCGCGGGTACGGCGGATGGCGTCCACGACCGGGTTGAGGCTGTCGCCGACGACTCCGTACAGCCGCTTGACGCCCGCCCGGACGAGGATGTCGACAAACTGCTCCGCCACGTTCTGCCTGGCCATGGAAGCGCGCCCTTCTCAGCCGGTGTCGAGGGACTCGTGGCCCGTCGGCGCACGTGTCCATCAAGCCACGGCGGGCGCGCTCGCGCCTGCGCGGTTAGGCCACGGTGGTCAGCGCGTGTCCGGTCCTGTCCGGTGGATCTCCGGCTGTTCCCCGGCTGCTCTCCGCCCGCTCCCTCGCTCCCCCGCCGCTCCCGGCCGCTCCTCGGCCGGTCCTCGGCTGGTCCCCGGCTACTCCTCCCAGACGCCGGCGGCGGTGCGGTCGTCGGCGTATCCCTCGATCCTGAGCTGGATGTCCGCGAGGTACTCGGGCAGTCCCGGAGCGCCGGTGGGGGCCCAGCGGGTGGCCAGTTCGCCGGCGAAGGCGGGCTCGCCGCGCAGCGGTTCCGCGAGACCGCCGCTGCACAGCAGGAGCGTGTCACCCGGCCGGGCGACCGAGGCACGGAACCGGAACGGCTCGGGCGGCGGCGGCAGCGGGCCCTCTATATAGGGGGACGGCGGTTTGGTGATCGCCAGATCCATGGTGAGGTGGTCGGCGTCCGGGGACACGGCGGGCCGGGAGCCGAAGCCGACGACCGGTTCACCGGTGACGGCGGCCGGCTCGGGGATCGCCGGTTCCAGGTCGTGCCACACACCGTCCCGCAGCCGGAAGAGGCCACCGTCGCCGACCCCGAAGAACACCCGCGTCCGGCATTCCGGGTCGGCGACGGTGGCCTCT
>NZ_MAUD01000264.1 GCF_001700515.1 Streptomyces lushanensis | reverse complement strand
CGCGGCGAGGTGCCGTGCCGGACGCCGCGGACCCGCGAAGATCCGCCGGACAGGGCCTAAGGCGACCGGTCCGCGCGGGCGTCGCTCAGGAAGAGGCCGGCCCGATTCGGCTGCGTACCGCCGTCTGGACCTCCGCCTCCTCCGCCGGGTCCGCCGCCAGCCTCCGCAGCCGCTCCGCCACCCGTACGTCCCCGGTCTCGGCGTGCAGCGCGGCGACCTCTCGTGTGGTCTCCTCGCAGTCCCAGAGGCATTCGACGGCGAACCCGGTGGCGTAGGAGGGATCGGTGGCGGCGAGCGCGCGTGCCGTCCGGCCACGCAGATGGGAGGAGGTGGTCTCGCGGTAGACATGGCGCAGTACGGGGGCCGCGCACGCGATGCCGAGGCGGCCGGCCCCGTCGACGAGCGTCCACAGCCGTGGCGCGTCGGGCCCGTCGGCCCGTACGGTCTCGCGCAGCGCGCCCAGCACCAGCGGGGTGTCGCGCGTGCCGCCGCGGCCCGCGAGCACGCCCGCGGCGGACGCGCCGAGGGCGTCGGGCCGGTGCACCCAGCCGCGGGCCCGGTCGACGGCCTCCTCGCCGCACATCCGCTCGAAGGCGGAGACCGCGGCGTCGGCGACGGTACGGTCCGCGCCGACGGCGGCTTCGATCAGATCGAGGACGACCGGGTCGGCGGCCTCGGCGAGATAGTGCAGCGCCGCGCACCGGGCGCCGTCGGGCCCGCCGCGGGCGGCCTCGATGATCATCGGCCGGTCCTCGGGCCCGGCGACCGCGCTCAGACAGCGCGCGGCGGGCACATGGAGCACGGATCCGCGCTCCATCGCCTGCTGGGCCCAGTCGAAGACGGCCTGTACGCTCCAGCCGGGCCGTGGCCCGCTCGGCCGGAGCTGGCGCTGCCAGCGGTCGAAGGAACCCTGTTCACCGGCGGCCCTGATCCGGTCACCGATCTCCCGCCGGGGATCGTCGGCCCAGAGCCGCCACGGCCGCGGCTCGAAGGCGTCCCGTACGGCGGTCGCCAGTTCGGTGTCGCCCTCCGGGGTGGCGGGGAACCGGGCGAGGACGGGCAGCGCCAGCGAGCGCAGACCGCTGTCGTCGTCGCGCAGCGCCAGTTCGTCCAGGGCCCAGGCCCAGTTCGAGCCGGTCGCCGCGTAGCGCCGGAGCAGTTCCAGGGCGTCGCGCCTGCCGTACGAGGCGAGATGGCCGAGCACGGCGAGCGCGAGCCCGGTCCGTGACTCCTCGGTGTCGAAGTGGTCCTCGGCGAGGAAGAGATGGTGCTCGACGGCGTCGAGACCGCCGTGGAGATCCAGATACAGGCGCGCGTAGTAGAGCGACCGGTTCTCGACCTGCCAGTCGTGCCGGGGGTCGTTCAGTACGCAGTGGTTGAGGGCGGCAAGCGCCTCCGCGCGGGGCGCCGCGAGCGCGTGCAGCGTGCCGTCGCCGCGGCCTCTCTGCAACAGGCCGAGCAGAGTGCCGCTCGGCGCTATGACTGGATCGAACATGGGAAAAGCCTCACATCAAGCTGTTGACGCGACCGGGGTGTGATGCGGCACGGAAACCAGCGCCGACCCTCTCTGGGCCTAGGTCCTGTCGGGCCTAGGCCGTGCGACAACATGTTCGGCCGCCCGTCGTCTCCCGCTCAACGCAGACCATCTTCCCTGCCTCTCGTCGGTGGCCCGACTGCGGGCCCGACGTCATGATGACCCAGCCATTTCGCCACCGCGACCACATTTACGACGTCTCTCACCTGGCGCCGAACAGCTCCAGAAGGTCCGTCTTCCCAAACATCCGCGCGGTATCCACGGCGGACGGGCTCCCTTCCCCGGGATCCGCGCCGCCCGCGAGCAGCGTCCTGATGACCTCGTCCTCGCCCTTGAAGACCGCGCCCGCGAGCGGCGTCTGCCCCCGGTCGTTGGGCCGGCTCGCGTCGGCGCCGCGCTCCAGCAGGACCGCCACCGCCGGGGCGTGGCCGTGGTAGGCGGCGAGCATCAGCAGGGAGTCGCCCCGGTCGTTGGTGAGATTCGCGGGCACCCCGGCGTCGACATACGCGGCGAGCGCCTCGGCCTCGCCGCGCCGGGCCAGATCGAAGATCCTCGTGGCCAGCTCCACCACCTCGGGATCCGGGGTTTCGCTCATCGGTGGACCACCTTTCACGTCGTTGACCTGGTACGTACAGCTCGTTGACGCCGTACGAGTGAACCGACAGGGTACTGCGCCCGGCACCTGCCGCAGACGGGACGTACGACGTCCGGCCGGGCGGCGGCACCTCATGGACCAGTACAGTGAAATACCCGATATTTCACCCACTTGCACCTTTTGTCGCATAGATACTTGCGGTGATTCTGGAAGAACTCATGGTGACTGTCCCCCTCTCCCAGGAGAACCCTCATGATTCTTTCCATGTCGGGCGTCGTGCTGCTCGGGATCATCGTCTTCCTTTTCTTCCGGAAGGACGGACTCAAGGCCTCGCACGCGATGGTCTGCTCGCTGTTCGGTTTCTATCTCGCCGGCACCGCCATCGCCCCGAGCATCACCGCCGGCGGCGCCAGCCTCGCCGGTCTTCTGGGCGGGATCAAATTCTGACTCCCGCCCATCCTCTTTCCGCATCCAACAGGAGACAGACGTGGCCCGGCGACCACTCCCCCGCATTCTGAGCAGCGGCAGCGACCGGATCGCGCGTGGGCGCGAGATGGCCCGTACGGCCGCCGACAGCGCCACCGACGTTCTCCATCCGCTGATCACGATCACCCGTGGTCTGCGGTTGCTGGCCGCCGCAGGGCGCCAGAAGTGGGCCGGTACGCCCAAGGACCGGCGCGGTCCCGCGCTGTTCCTGGTCGCGGCCTGTGTCCTGGTGACCGCGCTCATCCCGTACGGGCCGATGCTGGCCCTGATCACGGTGATGTCCGTGGCCGCCTGGAAGGGACGCGACCGGACGCCGCCGACGCGGACCGGGCCCGACGAAGCGGAGGTGAAACGACTCCAGTCCCTCTACGAGGCGCTGGTGCCGTATCTCTCCGTTCCGGAGGACCCGAGTCCGCTCTTCGCTCACGGCGGCGAGTGGAGCACGGCGTTCACCGAGCACGCGTTCGACGGCGAGGGACGGATCATCCGGCTCCAGCTCGCCTATCCCGCGTACTTCACCGACGGCGAGCCCGACGCGCGGGCCCGGATCGAGCAGTTGCTGTACGCGAAGTCCGGGCGCGGCCGGGAGTACCACTTCGACTGGCAGGAAGAGGCCAACCAGCTGGTGATGACCGTCCTTCCGGCCCTCTCCACCGCCATCGCCGCCCAGCGTTTCGTCACCGCCCCCGGCGAGACGGTCCTCGGGTTCACCGACGACGGAGCGGTGCCGCGCACCGTGCCGGTCGTCGCGCGCGACGGAAGGCGGGACGCCCCTCCGGTGCTCTGGCGGACCGGACCGCGCTCGACGGAGCCCCATCTGCTGGTCGCGGGGACACCGGGCAGCGGCGCCACGACCCTGCTGCGCTCCATCGCCCTCCAGGCACTCGCGCACGGGGACGTGTTGATCGTGGAGGGCAGCGGCACCGGCGAGTTCGGCGCCCTGACCGGACGCACCGGTGTGCTCGCCGTGGAGTGCGGACTGGCCGGCGCGCTCTCCAGCCTCGAATGGGCGGCGAACGAGACCGAGCGGCGGCTGATCACCGCCAACAACGCGCGCCAGTCGGGCCGGCCCGTGCCCGAGGACGCCAGAAGGCCGCTGTGGATCCTGGTGGACCGGCCGAGCGTCTTCGGCCATCTCGCGGCGGCCGACGGACGGCGTGATCCGCAGGAGCTGCTCCATGTGCCGCTGCGCCACGGCAGGACCGTCCACATCACCGTGGTGGTGGCCGATCAGCTCGACGGTCTGGACGCGCTCGACGAGACCGTACGGAGCCACACCCGCGCCCGGGTGATCCTCGGGCCGGTCGCGGCGCCGCAGGTGGAAGCGGTGCTCGGGGCGCCGCCGCACACCACGCCCACGCCGGACGTCCCGCCCGGCAGGGGCTACGCGCGGCTCGGCGCGGGCCCGGTGCTCCGGCTCCAGGTCCCGGCGACGCCCGACCCGTACGACGACGGCGCGAGCGACGCCCACCGCCGGGCCGTCCTGGAACTCCTGCCCGAACCTCTCGCACGCGAGCGGGTGCCCGAGCAGGAGCAGATGCCGCACCGCGCGGCCGAGTCGCCTCACCCGTCAGGACCGATCGGCCGCCAGGTCCCTGCCGAGGGCTAGGAGCCCGGGAACCCTTCGTCCCCTCCGTGTCACGCGACGAAGGTGCGCGGCGCGTCCGTTCCCGTGCTCGCGCCCGTCTCCACCAGCCGCGCCGCCGCCGCCAGCCGGGCCGCCGCCTCGACGGCGACCGGACCGCCCACGGTGAACGGGAGCCGTACGTATCCCTCGAACGCGCCGTCGACCCCGAAGCGCGGCCCCGACGGCACCCGTACACCGACGCGTTCGCCCACCTCGGCCAGCCGCGAACCGGAGAGTCCGCCCGTACGCACCCACAAGGTCAGCCCGCCGCGCGGCACCTCGAACTCCCAGCCGGGCAGCCGTTCACGAACCGCCGCCACCAGCGCGTCCCGGTTCTCGCGCGCCTGGACCCGGCGCAGGGCGACCGCGTCCTCCCAGCCGCCGGTCCCCATCAGCCAGTTGATGGCGAGCTGCTCCAGCACCGGCGTGCCGAGATCGGCGTACGCGCGCGCCGCGACCAGGGACCGGATCACGTCCGGCGCCGCGCGCACCCAGCCGATCCGCATTCCCGCCCAGAAGGCCTTGCTGGCCGAGCCGACCGTGAGAACCGTGCTGCCCGCGGGGTCGAAGGCACAGACCGGCCTCGGCATGTCGACATCCGCGTCCAGATGCAGCTCGGACATGGTCTCGTCGACCACCAGCACCGTGCCCGCCGAGCGTGCCGCGTCGACGAGCTGCCGCCGCTGGTCCTCGTCGGCCAGCGCGCCCGTCGGATTGTGGAAGTCGGCCACCACATAGGCGAGCCGGGGCGCGGCCTCCCGCAGCACCTGGCGCCAGCGCCCCAGGTCCCAGCCGGTCAGCCCCTCCGCCATGGCGACCGGCACCAGCCGGGCACCCGCCTCCCGCATGAGCTGGAGGATGTTGGCGTACGAGGGCGACTCCACCGCGATCCGCTCGCCCCGCCCCGCGAAGAGATGGCAGATCGCGTCGATGGCGCCCATCGCGCCGGTGGTGACCATGATCTGTTCGGGCATGGTCGGAATGCCGCGCTCGGTGTAGCGGTCGGCGAGCATCCGCCGCAGCGCGGGCAGTCCGGCCGGATAGTCGCCATGGGTGTGCGCGTACGGCGGCAGCTCCTCCAGCGCGCCCTGCACGGCCCGGGTCAGCCAGGGCTCGGGGGCGGGCAGCGCGGCGGTGCCGAGATCGATCATCGAGCCCAGCGACTCCGGCGGCAGCGGTTCGAGCCCGCGCGCGGGCAGCGGATTGCCGGCCGGTACGGCGGTCCAGCTCCCGGCGCCCCTGCGGGACTCCAGAAAGCCCTCGGCGCGCAGCGCCTCGTACGCGGCGGCCACGGTCGTACGGCTCACCGAGAGGGAGAGCGCGAGTTCGCGCTCCGCGGGCAGCCTGGCCGCGACGGGGACCCGGCCTTCGAGGACCAGCAGCCGGATGCCGTCGGCGAGGGCCCGGTAGGCCGGCGGTCTGCGGGTGCCGGAGCCCGCGGGCGCCGGCTGCTGGGTGGTGAGCTGCCGGGCGAGCTGAGCCGCGCCGACGGCCGAGGTCCACAGCGCCATGAAAATCAGTCCACCTTTCTCGAATTGGCCATGGATGGCATCGAACGGCCAGCCACAGAGTGACCCGTACCAGTCCACCATCGCACCTGGGGGCCACGTCGTGTCCAATCTCCCGAGCCCTGCCCGGCCTCCCGCCCGGCGCCTCACCCGCAGGGTGGCGCAGCTCTCCGCCGGTCTCGCGCTGTACGGGGCGAGCGTGGCACTGCTGGTGCGCGGCGGGCTCGGCCTGGAACCCTGGGGTGTGCTGCACCAAGGGCTTTCCGAGCTGACCGGACTGACCATGGGAGTCGTCTCGATCGTCGTGGGCGCGGTCGTGCTGCTGCTCTGGATCCCGATCCGGCAGCGCCCTGGGCCGGGTACGGTCGCCAACGTCTTCGTGGTCGGCATCGCGATGGACGCCACACTCGCGCTCGTTCCCGACGGCCATGGCCTGACCGTCCGTACATCGCTGCTGATCACCGGCATCGTCCTCAACGGCGCGGCCACCGGGCTCTACATAGCGGCCCGGTTCGGCCCGGGGCCGCGCGACGGTCTGATGACGGGTCTGCACCGGCTGACCGGCCGCTCGGTGCGGCTGGTCCGTACGGCGATCGAGGTCGCCGTCGTCGCCACCGGCTTCGCACTCGGCGGCACGGTCGGCATCGGCACGATCGCCTACGCCCTGTCCATCGGACCGCTCGCCCAGCTCTTCCTGCGCGTCTTCGCCATCCCCTCGGCGGGCACCGGAAGTACGGCCGTCGCCGCCGGGACACCGGCGCGGGCCATACTGCGGCGGTGACTCGCGTACCCCACCCCTATCTCGACCGGCCGACCCCGATCCCGTTCGCCCATCGCGGCGGCGCGGCGGACGGTCTGGAGAACACCGCGGCGGCCTTCCGGCGCGCGGCCGGACTCGGCTACCGCCACTTCGAGACCGATGTGCACGCCACGGCCGACGGCCGGCTCGTCGCCTTCCACGACGCGACCCTGGACCGCGTGACCGACAGCCGCGGCCGGATCGTGGATCTGCCCTGGACGGAGGTGCGCCGGGCACGGGTGGCGGGCAGCGAGCCGCTGCCGCTCTTCGAGGAGCTGCTCGAAGAGTTCCCCGAGGCGTGCTGGAACGTGGACATCAAGGCCGCTCCCGCGCTGGTCCCGCTGGTCGAGCTGATCCGCAGGACGGAGAGCTGGGACCGGGTGTGCGTCGGCTCGTTCTCCGAGGCCAGGGTGGCCCGCGCGGCCCGGCTCGCGGGCCCGCGGCTGGCCACCTCGTACGGCGTGCGCGGTGTGCTGGGCCTGCGGCTGCGCTCGTACGGGATCCCCGCCCCGGTCCGTCCCGGCGCCGTGTGCGCACAGGTCCCCGAGACACAGAGCGGCATCCGGGTGGTGGACGAGCGCTTCGTCCGCATGGCGCACGCGCGCGGTCTCCAGGTCCATGTCTGGACGGTCAACGAACCGGATCGCATGGAGGCGCTGCTCGATCTCGGCGTGGATGGCATCATGACGGATCAACTGGAAGCGCTGCGCACGGTGTTGACCGCGCGAGGAGCCTGGCATTGACCGGGCGTGGCGCCGGTACGCGAGGAATGAGGGCACCCGGGGTGACCGCTGAGACCGCCGTGGACAGGACCGACGGGACGGCGGACCGCAGACGCGAGCAACGCGGCTGGTACTTCTACGACTTCGCGTGCTCCGTCTACTCGACGAGTGTGCTGACGGTCTTCCTCGGCCCCTATCTCACCTCGGTGGCGAAGGCGGCGGCCGACGCCGACGGCTTCGTCCGGCCGCTGGGCGTGCCGGTGCGCGCCGGCTCGGTCTTCGCGTACGCGGTGTCCGTCTCGGTGGTGGTGGCGGTGCTGGTGATGCCGCTGGTGGGCGCGGTGGCCGACCGTACGGGACGCAAGAAGCCGCTGCTGGCCGCCGCCGCGTATCTGGGCGCGACCGCCACGGCGTGCATGTTCTTCCTGGACGGCGACCGCTATCTGCTGGGGGCGCTGCTGCTGATCGTGGCGAACGCCTCGATCTCGGTCTCGATGGTCCTCTACAACGCGTATCTGCCGCAGATCGCCGGGCCCGAGGAGCGCGACGCGGTCTCCTCGCGCGGCTGGGCGTTCGGCTACACCTCGGGCGCGCTGGTCCTCGTCCTCGATCTGGTGCTCTACACCGGCCATGAGTCCTTCGGTCTCTCCGAGTCGGCGGCGGTACGGATCTGTCTGGCCTCCGCCGGTGTCTGGTGGGGCGCTTTCACGATCGTGCCGCTGCGCCGGCTGCGGGACCGCAGGATCGCGCGGGACGGCGGAGGGTCCCCGGGCGAGGGCGCGGTGGGAGCGGGCTGGCGTCAACTGAGGGCCACGCTGCGGGACATGCGGCGCCATCCACTGACGCTCTCCTTCCTGCTCGCCTATCTCGTCTACAACGACGGTATCCAGACGGTGATCTCACAGGCCTCGATCTACGGCTCCGAGGAACTGGGCCTGGACCAGACGACGCTGATCACCGCCGTGCTGCTGGTGCAGATCCTGGCGGTCGGCGGTGCGCTCGGCATGGGCCGGATGGCCAGGGTGTACGGCGCCAAGCGCACGATCCTGGCCTCGCTGGCCGTCTGGACGCTGATCCTCGCGGCGGGCTACTTCCTGCCCGCCGACGCGCCGGTCGCGTTCTACGCGCTGGCCTCGGCGATCGGCCTGGTGCTGGGCGGCAGCCAGGCGCTGTCCCGTTCGCTCTTCTCGCATCTCGTACCGCACGGCAAGGAGGCCGAGTACTTCTCCGCGTACGAGATGAGCGACCGCGGGCTGAGCTGGCTCGGACCGCTGGTGTTCGGGCTGGCGTACCAGCTCACGGGCAGCTACCGGGATGCGATCATCTCGCTGGTGGTCTTCTTCGTGCTCGGGTTCGGCCTGCTGGCGAGGGTCCCGGTCGGCCGGGCGATCAGCGCCGCGGGAAATCCCGTACCGGAGCGGATTTAGACGTTGAAGTGAAAGGGCGGTAGTGTACGCGTTTGGCCTGCCAGGCGGACCGTTACTGCGTATGCGGGAGTCGGAATCGCTGGGTGACATCTCCTGTTAGATGTGACAAACCGGGCACTGGTGGGTACAACAAGGGCGGCACGACGGGCGACGCATGACTCGGAACGGGAATCTTTACCGCCGACCGGACGTTGACCGGATGACGACGACAGCGACACCTGTCCTGTGGGCGACAAGCCCGGGAGGCACGATTCATGAGTGAGCGAGCTCTCCGCGGCACGCGACTCGTGGTTACCAGCTACGAGACGGACCGCGGCATCGATCTGGCCCCGCGCCAGGCGGTGGAGTACGCATGCCAGAACGGCCATCGATTTGAGATGCCGTTCTCGGTAGAGGCGGAAATTCCGCCGGAGTGGGAGTGCAAGGCGTGCGGCGCCCAGGCACTCCTGGTGGACGGGGATGGTCCCGAAGAGAAGAAGGGCAAGCCTGCGCGTACGCACTGGGACATGCTCATGGAGCGGCGCACACGCGAGGAGCTGGAGGAGGTGCTGGCCGAGAGGCTGGCCGTCCTGCGCTCCGGCGCCATGAACATCGCCGTGCATCCGCGGGACAGCCGGAAGTCCGCCTGACCGCACAACCCATCGCATACGACAAGCGAGACAACAGCACAGAGCCGCGGGCCGCGTCACACCATGTGTGCCGCGGCCCGCGGCTTTTCCCCGCGCGGTCTTCCGTGCGCTGCCGGGGAGTCGGCGCGACATCAGGGTGTCCGCGTGTCCGCGATGTCAGCGGCAGCGTGTCAGGGGGTCAGCGGCGGGCGCGGACCCTTCCCGTCGTCCTCGGGGCGCGGGGTCCGCTCGTCGTGCTTGATGACCTCGCCCTGCACAACCTTGCCGTCCGGCCTGCGCATACGGGCCTGCTGGAAGGCATCACCAAGGCTGCCGGGCGTAGCCGCCGCGGCCATCCGCCGCTCCAGCGTGCGCTCCGCGTACCGGCCGAGCCTCGTCCGTACCGGCGGTACGAGCAGCAGCAGTCCCGCCACATCGGTGATCAGCCCCGGCAGCATGATCAGCAGGCCGCCCAGCATCAGAAACCCGTTGCCGCCGCTGCCGTTGGCGGGCTCCGGCACCAGGGGCTCGCCCGGGTGCTCGGCCTGCTGCCTCTGCGCCCGCTGCACGGTCTCGGTGAGATTGCGGAAGGCACGGCGGCCGGCCCTCTTGATGACCACGGCGCCGAGCACGAGCGCGCCCAGCAGCAGCAACAGCACGGTCGGCCCGCCCGCCGCGTCGGCCACGACGATCAGCAGCCAGATCTCCAGCACCAGCCAGGCGGCGATGCCCAGTGGCAGAAAAGTGCGGGCTCGGGAGCGCTTGGGAACGGTCCGGGGCGAGTGCGCGGTCGTCATGGTCCCAGTGTGCCTGGGCGCGGCCCGGGACGGCGTACGAGGGTGATCAGGACGGCCGGTTCTGTGCGTCGGAGCCACGGCCGAGCAGCCGGTTGGCGCGCGCGCCGACGCCCCAGGCCGTGACCCGCCAGAGCGCCTCGATCACGATGTCGCGGCTCATCTTGGAATCGCCCAGTTCGCGCTCGACGAAGGTGATGGGCACCTCCACCACATGACAGCCCGCCTCGACCGCGCGCCGGGCCAGATCGACCTGGAAGCAGTAGCCCTGCGAGGCGACGGCGTCGAGGCCGATCCGGTCCAGGGTCTCCCGGCGGAACGCCCGGTAGCCACCGGTGACATCGCGGATCGGCACGCCCAGCAGGACCCGTGAGTAGGTGCTGCCGCCGCGCGAGAGCACCTTGCGTGTCGTGGGCCAGTTGACCACGCGTCCGCCCGGCACCCAGCGTGAGCCGAGGACGAGGTCGGCGCCCTTCAGCGCGGTCAGCAGCCGGGGCAGTTCCTCGGGCTGGTGGGAGCCGTCGGCGTCCATCTCCACGAGGACGCCGTAACCGCGCTCGATGCCCCAGCGGAAACCCGCCAGATAGGCGGCGCCGAGACCCTCCTTGCCCCTGCGGTGCAGGACCTTGACCCTGCCGTCCTCGGCGGCGAGATCGTCGGCGATCTTGCCGGTGCCGTCGGGGCTGTTGTCGTCGGCGACGAGGATGTCGGCCTCCGGCACCGCGGCGCGGACACGGGAGACGATCGACCTGATGTTCTCCGCCTCGTTGAAGGTCGGGATGATCACCAAGGCCGTGCCGAGCGGGCCGTACCGTCTCTGACCGCCGTCGTTCACTACTGCCCCTTAATTGCCGTACGCAGGGGCACCACCATAGCGAGCGGCCGAGGGGACACAGATCACGCCCTGTCTTTCTTTTTTGAGGGCCCGGTTCGCCTCCGGGGCGCTTCATGCCGGCGCCGACAGGCGAACCGGACCCTCGAAAAAAGAAGGTGTGCCCCGGCGTCCTTCGGGCCGACCTGGAACCCGCTGGCTGCGGGTCGACCGAAAGCCGTTGTCTACTGAACGCCGGGGCCCCACCCGGGTCGCACCCGCCGACCGGCTGAAACCTTCCCTCGCCCCCGAGACGCGGGTGCTGGACCTGGCTCCCAGTGGTGGTGCGCCGGTGCGGCACACCGCCCCATGACCCAGCGGCGTTCGACGACCGCGTGGAGATTGCCGGACGGACGTCCTGTGGTGGACTCGGCCGAACCTACCCGCCGGTGGCCGCTTACTGTCAACAGCCGTTTGACCTGCGGCGTTGGCCCGAATCACCAGGTCAGTGGGGAAGATCCGCAGGTCGCGACCGAGAGCGGGAAGCACTGGTCGGCCGTACGAAATGTCCCCATGTCACTCGTTCGGTCGCACAAACACGGTTTGTCCGGCGACAACGGTCCGCAGACATACGGGCAGCGGGCGGCCCGGCGTCAGATCCGGCAGGCCCGGTGTGCCCGAACGCGGATCGGTGGACCAGCGGGCCACGCGGTCGTCGGGGGCCTGGACCACCAGTTCCTCGGTGCGCCACACGGCGTAGTCGGCCGGGGCGCCGGGCACGAGCGTACCCGCGTCGTCGCGGCCGACGGCCCGCCAGCCGCCCCGGGTGTGGGCGGTGAACCCTGCCCGTACCGAGATGCGGTGCTCGGGGGTCCGGTGGAAGGCGGCGGCCCTCACGGTGCCCCAGGGATCCAGCGGGGTCACCGGGCTGTCGGAGCCGAAGGCCAGTGGAACGCCGGCGCGCAGCAGCGCGGCGTACGGATTGAGCGTACGGGCGCGCTCGCCGCCGAGGCGCCGTGCGTACATACCGTCGTCGCCGCCCCAGGCCTCGTCGAAGGCGGGCTGGACGGAGGCGGTGAGGCCCAGCTCGGCGAAGGCGGCGATGGTCCCGGCGGTCAGCATCTCGGCGTGTTCGACGCGGTGCCTGGCAGCCCGTACCCGGGCGAGGCCCAGCCGCTCGGCGGCGGCCCGTACCCCCTCGACGACCGTGCTCACCGCGGCGTCGCCGATGGCGTGGAAACCGGCCTGGAGCCCGGCCTCGGTGCAGGCGGTGACATGGGCGGCGACCGTGGCGGCGTCGAGATGGGCGGTACCGGTGTGCGTGGCGTCGTCGTAGGGGTGGTGCAGGGCGGCGGTGTGCGAGCCGAGGGAGCCGTCCACGAAGAGATCACCCGCGGCGCCCGCAGCGCCGAGTTCACGGATGCGCGCGGCGCCCTTCCCGTCGGTGATCGGCTCGGCCCAGTAGCCGTGGATCCTGGGGCCGGGCTCCTCGTCCGCCAGCCTCAGCAGTGCGGCGAAGTCCTCCTCGTCGGAGATGTCCGGGCCCGCGCACTCGTGCAGGGTGCCGATACCGAGCGAGGCGGCGTGCCGGCGTGCCGCGCGCTGGACCTCCGCGCGCTGGCGCGCGCCGATGGCACCGTGCGCCGCGGCGCGTACGGCGTGGTGCGCGGCGGCGGTCAGCGGCGCGTCCGCGTGGTAGCCGGGCAGGTCGGTGACGCCGGGGACGAGGTCGAGCAGCGCGGTGGTCACGACGGCCGAGTGCACGTCGATACGGGGCAGATAGAGCGGCCGGCCGCCGGCGGCCTCGTCCANNCGCCGCTCGGGCCAGCGCGCGGAATCCCAGCCGTGGCCGAGCAGGATGCGGCTGTCCGGATGAGAGGTCCGGTGGGCCCGTACGAGCGCGAGCGCCTCGGCGAGGGTGCGGGCGGTGGAGAGATCGAGTCCCGTGAGGGCGAGGCCGGTGGCG